>CBHTTS010000328.1:0-5340 GCA_966095775.1 uncultured Variovorax sp.
GTGCTGGCCACGCCGCCGGACATCGACGCGGGCGAGATCACCGACAAGGGCTACATCAACCAGCGCGCGGTGCTGAACCGGCGCGCGGCGGAGGTGGAGCGGCTGCACGGGAGCACGCAGGACCCCGCGGTGGTCCGGCTGAGCTGAGTCGGGGCGCGATGTCGGCCTACATCCGGTAGGCACGAACCTACAGCCCGCATGCGGTCGGTGCCCGAGGATGGCAGCTGCCTCCCGGACCGCATCCGCCCCGAGCATGAGACTCGACCCCGACCAAAGCACAACCCGACCAAGCCCGACGTCCCGTCCCCTCCACCGCGACAGCACCGGCACCCAGGTGCTGGCCTTCCTGCTGCCCCAGTTCCACCGCATCCCGGAAAACGACCAGTGGTGGGGCGAAGGCTTCACCGAGTGGACCAACGTCCGCAAGGCGCGGGCCCGGTTCCGCGGCCACCGCCAGCCGCGCGTGCCGCTGCACGGCCACTACTACGACCTGTCGGACCCTCGCACGCAGGACTGGCAGGCCGATCTCGCCCGCGCCCACGGGCTCGGCGGCTTCTGCTACTACCACTACTGGTTCGCGGGCCGCCAGCTGCTGCAGCGGCCGCTCGATTCGCTGCTGCGGCGCGGCGCGCCGGACTTTCCCTTCTGTATCGCGTGGGCCAACGAGCCCTGGACGCGCGCCTGGGACGGCGGCGAGCGCCATGTCCTGATGCCGCAGCACTACGGCGGCCCGGAGGATTGGGTGGCGCATTACCGCTACCTCGAGAAGGCCTTCCGGGACCCGCGCTACATCCGGGTGGACGGCTGCCCGGTCATCCTCATCTACCGCAGCGCCAGCATCGCGGAATGCGAGGCCATGCTGGATTGCTGGCGCAACCTCGCGGTGCGCAGCGGCTTCCCCGGGCTGCACGTGGTGAGCATGCTGACCATCTTCGGCGGCGACGAGCGCAGCCATCTGTTCGATGCCTATGTGGAGTTCGAGCCCTTCTACACGCGCGCGCACCTGCCCGCGCGCCTGAAGATTTCCGAGAAGCTCGCGAACGGCGTCAGCCGGCTGTGCTGGCGCTGTCTCGGCCGGGGCCCCTATGCGCCCCGCAGTGGCGACTACCGCGCGATGTGGCTCCAGATCGCCGACCGGCCGCTGCCGCCCGGCCACTACCCAGGCGCCTTCGTCGACTGGGACAACACCCCGCGCCGGCGGCTCGACGCCAGCCTGGTGATGCGCAACGTCGACGTCGACACCTTCCGCACCGGCTTCGCCCGGCTCTACGAGAAGGCCGCCCGCGCCGGGGCCCCCTTCATCTTCATCAATGCCTGGAACGAATGGGCCGAGGGCACCTACCTGGAGCCGGACGAGGAGCTCGGCACCGCCTACCTGGATGCCATCCGGTCCGTGGTCGGCGGTGGCGTGCGCGCCTGAGACTCAGCCCTTGAGGATTGCCGCGAGGTCGACTTCCTCGGCCGCGCCGTCGAGCTTCATGCTGCCCTCGATGTGCTCCAGGTGCTCGAGCATCAGCTTCTGCGCGCGCGTGGCGTCGCGCTTCGCGATCGCCTCGATGATCCTCGAGTGCTCGTCGGCGCGGCAGCTGACCGAGGTCGGCGCGTCGTAGAGGAAGATCATCAGGCAGGTCAGCACCGACAGCTCGCGCATGCTGCGCGCGAGCGCGGTGTTGCCGGCCAGCTCGGCCGCCAGGGAGTGGAACTCGCCGGACAGGCGGATCACCGCGCGCTTGTCGTCGCGGCGCCGGGCGTCGAGCTCGCGCTCCTGGTGCTCGCGCAGGCGCGCCAGCTTCTCGGGGCTGAGGGTGTCCACCAGCCGGCGCATCACCGCGGGCTCGATCAGCCGGCGTGCCTCGAACACGTCGCGCGCCTGCTCGATCGTGGGCTTGGCCACGTACGCGCCACGCTGCGGATAGAGCTCGACGATCTGCTCGTGCGCCAGCCGCGCCAGCACCTCGCGGATGCGCGCGCGGCTGGCGCCGAAGATCTCGGCCAGGCGCTCCTCGCCCAGCTTGGTGCCGGGGTGCAGGCGGTGCTCGAGGATGGCGACGTAGATCTTTTCGTAGATCTCGTCCTGCGTGTTCTCGCGTTCGATTCGGGCTGGCGTGGCGGCGGGCTTGCGCGCGCTTCGGGTCGGCATCGTCGGGTGGGGCGTGGCGATCGGTTGCGGCGCGTGTCGCACGCATGCGTGAACACAGGCGCCGTCGGAATGACCGGCCATTATCGCCAGCCGAACATCCCGCCCCAGCCGCGCACCTGCGCCGGATCGGCCCCGGCCGCGCGCAGCTGGCCCCACACCGTGGTGCTCACCGTGTCGAGCAGCGGGATGCCGAGCTCGGCCTCCACGGCCTCGGCCAGTGGCGCGGCGCGCAGGTTGGTGCAGAAGGTGGTGATCGCCTCGGGGCGGGCCTCTGCCGCCACCTCGCGCATCAGGCCCCGCAGGCGCTCGGGCTCGACCGCGGCGAAGTCGTGGTTCACCTGGATGCCGAGGTGGCGCTCGGCTACGACCTCGATGCCGATGCGCCGGTAGTTGTCGACAATTTTCTGCTGCACGTCCGCGGTGTAGGGCGTGACCAGCGCGAGCCGCTCGATGCCGCGCAGCGCGAGCAGCTCGTTGAGCGCCAGCACCGCGGTGGTGGCAGCGATGCCGGTGCGCTCGCGGATGCGCTCGACCAGGCGCCGGTCGGCGTCGAAGCCGAGCCAGCCCGAGGAGGTGCCGCTCCAGCCGATCACGTCCACCTTGGCGTCGGCCAGCAGCTCGGCGGCGGCCAGGATCTTGCTGTCGTCGAACTGCCCGAGGGCCTGCGCCGAGAGCGAGATCTCGGTCACCTTGAAGCGCGAGAAATGGGCGCTGCAGCCGGGGATGGCGGCGGCGAGCGCGCTGGTGAGCGGCTCCAGCGCGGTGTTGGAGGAAGGCGTCAGCACGCCGAGGCGCAGGGTCTGGGGCATGAGGGCTCCTGGGGCATCAGAGGGTCGGCATCAGTGTTATCCACCATGTTCGAGCGAGTTATTGTCAACGAACATGTCGACAACACAAAGCAGTTTCGTCGACAAAACGAGCCAGCCCTGTACCGCACCCTCGCTGATGCAGGGGTGCGCCCGGGCCGCGGCCACCGGACCTTCCCACGACCATGAGAGCTCCAAGCATGCAAAGACGTCAATTCATCCAGGCCGCCGCCGGCGTGGCCGCCCTCGGCGCGCCGCAGGTGTTCGCGCAGGCCCTGCCGAACATGCCGATCCGCCTGATCGTCGGCTTTCCGCCCGGCGGCGGTGCGGATGCCCTGGCGCGGGTGGTGGCGCAGAAGCTCAGCGGCCTGTGGAACCAGCAGGTCGTGGTCGAGAACAAGGCCGGCGCCTCGGGCACGCTGGCGGCCGAGTACATGCTGCAGCAGCCGGCCGACGGCAGCGCGCTGCTGCTGTCCAACATCAACAGCCACGCCCTCGCGCCGGCGGTACGCACCAACCTGCGCTACCAGGCCGAGCGCGACTTCATGCCGCTGGTGCTGCTGGGCGTCACGCCCAACCTGCTGATCACGAGCAGCGGCAACCCGGTGAAGTCGGTGAAGGAGGTGGTGGCGCAATGCAAGGCCCAGCCCGGCAAGATCAGCTTCGGCTCCGCGGGGCCGGGCACGATCCAGCATTTCGCGATCGAGAAGTTCAAGCTGCAGGCCGGCGTCGACGCGCTGCACGTGCCCTACAAGGGCAGCGGGCCGCTGTTGACCGACCTGATCGGCAACCAGATCCTCTACACCTTCGAGACCATGACCGCGGCCACGCCGCACGTGAAGAACGGACGCGTGGCCGCGCTCGCGCAGACGCGCGCCAAACGCTCGAAGGCGTACCCGAACGTGCCGACCATGCAGGAGCAGGGCTTCCCCGACTTCGAGACCATGAACTGGTACGGCATCTCCGGCACGACCAGGCTGCCGGGGGCTCTCGCGCGGCGCATCAACCAGGACGTCAACGCGGTGCTCGCGATGCCCGACGTGCAGGAGAAGTTCGAGGGCTTCGGCGTCGAGGACGGCGGCGGCACGATCGAGCGGTATGCCGAATTCACCCGCACCGAGCTTGCGAAATGGGCGAAGATCGCCAAGGACGCCAAGGTGTCGATCGACGCCTGAGGGGCACGGGCCACATGCCCTCTGGCGTGCAACTTGCGAGGCGCACGCCATGAGCTCCACACCCCGCCGCACCCCCCGGAATTCCGGCGCCGTCACGCGCATCGACCGCGAGGGCGACAGCACCGTCCAGTCGCTCACCCGCGCCATGCAGCTGCTGGAGCTGCTGGCCGAGGACGACGAGGGCTACCGGCTGGTCGACATCGCGGCGCACAGTGGCCTGTCCTCCTCGACCGCGCACCGCCTGCTCACCACGCTGGAGCAGCGCCAGTTCGTCCAGTTCGACCGCGAGACGAACCTCTGGTACGTGGGCGTGCGCTGCTTCTCGGTCGGCGCCGCCTTCGCGCGGCGGCGCCGCATCGCGCACCTGGCGCTGCCGGTGATGCGGCGGCTGCGCGACAGCACGGGCGAGAGCATCAACCTGGGCATCGCCGACCTCGGCGACATCGTGTTCGTGACCCAGGTCGAGAGCCGCGAGATGATGCGCGCCATCGGCAAGCCGGGCTTTCGCGCGCCGCTGCACGGCACCGCGATGGGCCAGGCCATCCTCGCCGCCATGCCCGAGGACGACGTGCTGCAGTACCTGCGCACCTACGGCCTGCCCAAGCTGACGCCGAACACCATCGCGCGCGCCTCGCGCCTGCACGAGACCCTGGGCGAGGTGCGCCGCGCCGGCCACGCGGTGGACGACGAGCAGAACGCGGTCGGCCTGCGCTGCGTCGCCGCCGCGATCCGCGACGAGCACGGCCAGCCCTTCGGCGCGATCTCGCTGGTCGGGCCGACGCAGCGCATCAAGAGCGCGGACTTCGAGCGCCTCGGCGCCATGGTGCGCGCCGCGGCCGACGAGATCACCGCGGCCTACGGCGGGCGCGTCGCGCCGCGCTAGCCGCAGCCCGCTCTTCCCACCGGCGCGCAGCGCCAACTCGTTGATGTGCAAAGGGTTTCAGCGGCCTTCCCGCGCAGCGGGAAAGTCCGCCGGCGCGCGGCGCGTCGGGCTCCAATGGCGTGGCTCTCGCTGCGTCATTCATCGCTCAACCCCTTGCCACTTCGAGGAGAAACCATGTTGCTGCACACCCGACTCCAGACACTTGCCGTCGCGGCGCTGGCCGCCATGCTCGCGCTGCCCGCCGCCCGCGCCGACGACCGGATCAAGCTCAAGGCCATCGGCCAGCCGCTGGCCACCGGCCTGATCCAGAAGAACAAGGAGCAGCCCTTCTTCGAG
>CBHTTS010000329.1:0-5322 GCA_966095775.1 uncultured Variovorax sp.
TTCGACCTCGTGTGGTTCATGGGCGTCTTCTACCACCTGCGCTATCCGCTGCTCGCGCTCGACCTGCTGGCCGAGCGCACCGGTCGCATCATGATGTTCCAGACCCTCACGATGCCGGGCGACTCGGTCTACGGCGACACGGCCGACTGCCGCATCGACGACCGCACACCGCTGCTCGAGAGCGGCTGGCCGCGCATGGCCTTCATCGAGCACCGGCTCGCGGACGATCCCACCAACTGGTGGGCGCCGAACCATGCCGGCGTCGAGGCGATGCTGCGCTCGAGCGGCCTGCGCGTGGAGGCCCGGCCGGGTCACGAGATCTACCTCTGCGTGCCCGACGCGCAGGCGCGCGAGGCGCGCGCGATCTACGGCGATCAATACGACTCGGCCACGGGAGCGATCCGTGGCGGCGGCTGAGGACGGCCCACCGCGCGGAGCGCGCGCCGGCGAGGCGCCGCCGGTCGCGCGCGTGCTCGACCGCAACATCGCCGCGCTGGTGCGCAGGCGCGCGCAGCAGAAGGACGCGAGCGGCCTGCAGGACCGCATCGCCGACGCCATCACGCGCTTCGCGGGCAGCATGCGCTTCGTCTACCTGCACCTCGTGGTCTACGGCGGCTGGATCGTCGTCAACCTCGGCTGGGTGCCGGCGCTGCACCCCTTCGATCCCACCTTCGTGGTGCTCGCGATGGTGGCCTCGGTCGAGGCCATCTTCATCTCCACCTTCGTGCTGATCAGCCAGAACCGGATGGCGGTGCTCGCCGACCGGCGCGCCGACCTCGACCTGCAAATCAGCCTGCTCGGCGAGCACGAGATCACCAAGCTCGTGACGCTCGTGGCCGAGATCGCGAAGCGCATGGACATTCCCGCCGCCGAGGACCCGGAGCTCGACGAGCTGCGCGAGAACGTCTCCCCCGAGCGGGTGCTCGACCGGATCGAGCGGCCCGAGGGGGAGGGCGGGGGCGCCTGAGGCGCCGACTACTTCTTCGCCGTCGTCGCGGTGAGCTGCTGCGCCATCGTCAGGTGGCCGTGCACCACCGGCAGGGTCTTGGCCGCGTAGGCCTTGAGGTCGGGGTCCTTCGCCTCGCGCTGCACCTTCTGCAGCATTTCGTGCGTCTTCTTGTGGTCGGACACGCCCGCCATCGACATGTAGCGCTTGTCGAAGGCGTCGCCGTCGAGCGCCTTGAGCGCGGTGGCCGTGGCCTTGTGCTTCGTATCGGGCTCGGTCGGCAGCTCCACGCCCTTCTTCGAGGCCAGTTCCTGCAGCTCGCCGAGCGACTTGGTGTGGTCGTCGACCATGGTCTGCCCGAACTTCTTCACGTCATCCTTGGCGGCCTTCTGCTGCGCCAGCTTGCCGGTCTCGATCTCCGCCAGGTTGGCCTGCGCGAGGTTCTTCATCATGCGCTCGTCGGCCTTCGCGGTCTGGCTCGCCGCGCCGCTGCGCGCCTCGCCGGCCTGGTCGCCGCGCGAGGCGGCGCTCTGGGCCGCGGCGGGCAGGGCGGTGAAGGCGGCGGCCGCGATCGCGACGGCGCCGAGGCGCAGCACGGTGCTCTGGATGGTCATCGGTGTTCTCCTTGAAAGATGATGGTCCTTGGCGGTCCCGCTCGGCGAGCGGGCGACCCCTCCCGTCGTGTGGCAACGCGCATGCCCGCGGCGCGCACGGGCATGCCGCTTGCCGGATCTCGCGGGGATCGCGAAGCCTTCGCCTTCGCCTCTTCCGCTTATTCGACGCAGGATGTGATGACCTCCATGAAAAGATCGCGCCGGCGCGCGGGTCGCGCCAACGAGTGCTACGAACTGCTCGAGTTCCTCTCGCGCCGCCAGCTGCCCGTGGTGTGCTCGGAGCCCGAGGAGATCGACAAGATCCTCGCGCTGCGCAGCGCCTCGCTGCTGCAGGCGCAGACCGAGCCCACGGTCGTGTCGCGCACCGGCGAGCGCCGCATCGCGCGCGCGATCGTGACCGCCATCACCGCCGAGGGCCGCGCCGCCTGCGCCGCGCACGGCGCGGGCTTCGCTCCCTCCCGCCGCTGACGGCGCCTAGAACTGCCCCTGGCCGTCGCCGGTGCGGTCGTGCACCCAGCGCATCGCCTGCTGCTGTGCATGCCGCAGCGCCTCGGCCTCGGAGGCATAGCCGATCTCGTCGGTGTCGTCGGGCAGCGCCTGCTCGCGGTGCCCGGGGCCCTGGCCGAGGCAGATCACCACCGGCCGGTAGGTGTCGCCGGCCATGCGCCGCGCGCTGTAGATGAAGCGCCAGCCGCGGTAGATGAAGTCGTGGCACTCGGCCGCGCCCGCGTCGCCGTCCGCGCGGCCCGGCGCCGCCGGATCGACCGGCCTCATCGCGGCTGCTCCATCGGTGCGCTGCGCTGCGCGCCCCGCACCGCCTGCCAGCCCGCGGGCGTGAGCCCGCGCACTTCGCCGAACTGGCCGGCGCAGGCATCGGGCGGATAGAAGCGCACGTCCACATGGCCCGCGGCGGCGAGGCGGCGCAGCACGCGGACCTTGGACGGTTGCGCGACGAAGGACGGCAGGCCCTGCCGGGCGAGCCGCGCGAGGAAGCGGTAGGGTTTCGTTGCGGGATCGGTGGACATGGTCTTCTCCTGGGTGGGCGATGGAACGGCGCGGCCTCAGGCCGGCGCGCCCGGCGGCGCGCGGCGGCGCTCGAACGGATCGATGTTCATGCTCTGGCGGTACTTGGTGACCGTGCGGCGCGCGATGCGGAAGCCCTGCTGCGCGAGCTGGCGCGCGAGCGCGGCGTCGCTGAGCGGCGCGACCGGCTTCTCGACCGCGATCAGCTCGCGGATCAGGCCCTGCAGCGCCACCGGCGCGCTCGCGCCCCCGGCCGAATGCGCCAGGCCGCGCGAGAAGAAGTGCTGCAGCTCGAACACGCCGAAGGGCGTGGCGAGGTACTTGTTGTGCACGGTGCGCGAGACGGTGGAGGGATGCACGCCCACCTCGTCGGCGATCTCGCGCAGGCCGAGCGGCTTCATCGCGAGCGGGCCGTGCTCGAGGAACAGCTTCTGCCGCGCCACGATGGCGCGCGCGACGCCGAGCAGGGTGGCGGCGCGCTGCGACACGTTGCCCGCCATCCAGCGCGCCTGCTCGAGGCACTCCTTCATCGCGGGCGAGCGCTGCACGCCCTGCTTCTCGAACAGCCGCGCATAGTCGGCGTTCACGCGCACGCGCGGCAGCGCGGCGGGGTTGAGCGCGGTGCGCCATGCGCCCGCGACCTTGCGCACCGTCGCGTCGGGAATCACGAAGCGCGCGCCGGTCTCGCCGAACTGCCAGCCCGGGCGCGGGTTCAGGCGCCGGATCGCGTCGACCGCCGCCTGCACCTCGCGCGGCGCGGCGCCGAGCGCGCGCGCGAGCCGGCTCGCGTCGCGCGCGGCGAGCAGCGCGATGTGCCGCTCGAGGATGCGGCGCGCGAGCTGCCGCGTGCCGGGGTCGGCGACCGCGTCGAGCTGCAGGCACAGGCACTCGGCGAGGTCGCGTGCTGCCACGCCCGGCGGATCGAGCGCCTGCACGCGGCGCAGCGCGGTGCGCAGCTCGCAGTCGGCCTCCTCGCCGCATTCGCCGAGCGCGGTGCCGATCTCGGCGAGCGAGACGCGCAGGTAGCCGTCGTCGTCGAGCGCCTCGATCAACGCCTGCGCGAAGGCCGCCTCGCGCGCCGACAGGCGCAGCACGCCGAGCTGGGCATGCAGGTGCGCGCGCAGCGAGTCGGGCAGCGGCACGCGCTGCATCAGGTCGAAGCTCTCGTCGTGCGAGAGCGGCCGCTCGGGCGACGCGGGCGCGGCCGTGAGGCGGTCGAAGGCGGCGGCCTCGAAGCCGTTCTCCGCGGGCGAAGCCTCGGCCGGCGCCGCCGCGGCGCTCTCGTCCGGCGCGGCGGCCTCGACCTCGAGGAAGGGATTGAGCTCGGCCGCGTCGCGCAGCGCCTGCGCATATTCCTGCGCGGACATCTGGAGCAGCTGCACGGCCTGCTGCAGCCGGCGCGAGAAGACAGGTGCCTGGACCTGCCGCGCCTGCAGGGCGATCGAAGTGTTCATGGTCCTCCGTGAAGATGGGCCCGGCCTCGCGCGGCCGGGGAGCCATCACTGCGCAACGGTCGTGCCAGCGCCTTTCACGGGGCTGAGGGCGCCATAAGTACCGAGAAAGTTCTTAAGGACGATGTGCGGGCGGCACAGGGCCAGAAAGCCTTGCGGCAAATCTTGCGCGCTCGTCCGGCAGACAGCGCGCGGCGCATGCCCCACACTCCGCCCCATGAGAGAACACCAAGAGAGCGGTCAAGGGGGCGCGCGTCCGGTCGCGGGCGAGGCGCGGAGGGTCTGGGGATTTCTGGGCATGCTCGCGGCGCTCGGCGCGGGATTCGCCTGCGTGCGCGCCGAGCGTTCGGCGCGCGCGGCGCGGCAGGCGCTCGCCATCCAGCAGGTGCGGCAGGCGCGCCGCGCGGCCGCCGCGCGGCGGCTCGAGCACGATCTGCGCAGTCCCGTGGGCGCGATGGCGGTGGCGCTCGAGCTGCTGCGCAGCGCCGACGACGAGGCGACGCAGCGCGAGGCGCTCGCGGTGCTCGAGCGCCAGATCGCGCGTATGACCTCTCTGACAGAGCGAGTGCGCGAATTCGCACAGGGCATGGACGATTGAGCCGGCCGCCGCGCCGGGGCACGCGCGGCAGGATCACCGCTCGGCGAAGGAAAAGAACACACAGGGCACACACATCAGGGCAGGGGCGGCAGGCGCGCCTTTGCAACGCAGGCAGCAAGCCGAGGACGAAATTGGGCCACGCACTCATAGTTGAAGACGACGACGATTCGGCGCGGATGATCGGCGCCCTCATCGCGCGCCAGGGCCACACCGTCATGACCGCCCCGACGATCGCGGCCGCGCGGCGCCTGCTCGCGATGCAGCGCGCCGACCTGCTGCTGCTCGACCTCAACCTGCCCGACGGCAGCGGCTTCGAGCTGCTCGAGGACGCCGGGGCGCTCGCCGACACGGTGCTGGTGCTGATGACGGGCCAGGCGAGCCTCGAGACCTCGATCCGCGCGCTCCGCCTCGGCGCGGCCGACTACCTCGTCAAGCCGATCAATCCGCAGCACCTCAAGGGCCTGCTGTCGCGCCTGATCGCGCCCTCGCAGTTGCGCGCCGAGCTCGACGAGGTGCAGGAGCTCTGGCGCGAGACCGGCCGCTTCGGCCACCTGATCGGCCGCTCGCCGCCGATGCAGCGGGTCTACCGCCAGATCTCGCGCGTGGCGGGCACGCCGGTGTCGGTCTTCATTCACGGCGAGAGCGGCACCGGCAAGGAGCTGGTGGCGCGCGCGGTGCACGACCTGAGCC
>CBHTTS010000330.1:0-5293 GCA_966095775.1 uncultured Variovorax sp.
CCTGCGACGAGCTGGTGCGCATCCCGATGGCCGGGGCGGTCGAGAGCCTCAACGTCTCGGTGGCGAGCGGGGTCTGCCTCTACGAGGCGCTGCGCCAGCGCGGCGGCTGAGACGCGCTCAGCGCCGCGCCGGCGCGCCGCCCTTGCGGTGGAAGTAGACAAGCTCCGCGAGGCGGCGCATCGCCGGCGTGCCGAGCAGCCGGTCGAACAGCCAGTCGCTCTGGAAGTGGTCGAAGCCCCAGCGCAACGCGCGCTTGAGCCGGAAGCGCGGATAGCGCCGGACGAACCAGTCCGCCGGATCGCCGGCCTCGCCGCGCACGAAGCGCGCGATCGCCTCGCCCGCGCCGGCGCCGTGGTGCAGTGCCGTGTGGATGCCGCCGGCCGTCACCGGCGAGACCATGCCGGCGGCATCGCCGACGAGCAGCGCATGGTCGCGCGCCACCACGGGCAGCACGCCGCCGCACGGGATCATGCCCGCGCGCACCGCGACCGGCGGCGCCTCGCCCGGCGCGACCACTGGCGCGATCTTGCGCAGCAGCGGATCGAGCCGCAGCGGCGCTGCCTGGGCACGGCCCATGCGGCGCGCGAGGCCGATCTGGCTCACGCCGACGCCCTCGAGCGCCCATCCGATGTAGCCCGGCGCGAGCTGGCGGTCGACGAAGCAGTGCAGCAGGTCCGGCGCCATGCGCGCGCCGCGGTACTCGTGCTCGACGCCGTAGAGGAAGCGCGTGTTGCGCGACAGCCCGAGCGCCTTCGCCACGCGCGAATGCGGCCCGTCGGCGCCCACGATGTAGCGCGCCGTGATGCAGGGGCCGTGCGCGAGCGGGACCTCCCAGCGGCCGTGAAGCCACAGCGCCTGCTCGAACAGCGCGCCGAACTGCAGGTCGACGCCGTCCGCGCGGACCGAGCCGGCCATCCAGTCGAGCAGCGCGGGCGCGTCGGTGGCCCAGAACCAGTAGCCCGGCGCGTGCAGGTCCACGTGCCGCATGTCCGGCGCGTAGAGGCGCACGCCCTCGATGCGCCGCACCAGCGCGGGCGGCACCTCCGCGAGCCAGGGCACGGTGTCGACCGCGTCCTTGACGATGATGCCGGTGGTGTGGAGCTTGGCGCCCGCGCTGGCCTTCTTCTCGAGCACCATGACGCGCAGCCCGGCCTGCGCCGCGGCGCGCGCGCAGGCGAGGCCGGCGAAGCTCGCGCCGACGACCAGCAGGTCGACCTGCGCGCTGGCGGGCGCCGCCGTGCGGCGGGCCGCCTCAGGGGGCGGGGAGGCGGCAAGGCCGCGGAAGGGGAGACGGGAATCGAAGCGCGAAGCGTGCATGGGGCGTGCTGGAACGTGGCGTTGCGCACCGCGGTCTGCGGTGCGCAGGCGACGTTAGCGACGCCATGTGCGCTCGGCGTGAAGCCTGCGTGAACTCAGGACGGGTCCTTGCTGCGCGTGCGCCCCACGGCGCTGAAGATGCCGATGCCGAGCAGGATCAGCGCGCCGATGCCGATGTAGAGCGTGGGCACGCCGGCCACGGAGGCGCCCCAGGCCACGCCTGCGAGGAAGATCAGGAAACCGATCATGTAGAGCGCAAAGGACATGCTTGTTCCTCCGGAAACTGTGATGCCTCGCAGTATCCCGGCCGGTCCAGCCGGCCCAACCGGCCTGCGCCGCCACTCGCTGTGGGAACTTGCCTACTACATCCGGTCGTTCGCGGTGGCGAGCAGGTAGCGGCAGCCGCTGCGGCCGAGCGCCTTGAACACCAGCGCGCGGTCCACGCCGAAGTCCAGGCAGTCGCCGGGCGCGAGCTCGTAGCGCTCCTCGCCGTAGTCCACGCGCAGCGCGCCTTCGAGCATCCAGAGGCTCTGCCAGTACGGCTTGCCGCTCCAGCGCGGGTAGGCCACGCGCGCCGCGCGCGGCAGCTCGATCTCGACCAACTCGACCTGCCCCTCGGGGCCGCCTTCGGCGACCTGGCGGCGCAGGTAGCCCGCCTCGGGATCGCGCCAGGTCGCCTGCTCCGCCCGCCTGCGCAGCGGCTTCGGCGGCGCGCCGCCGTCCTCGGCAAACAGCTGCGCGAGCGGCACGCCCAGACCCGCGGCCAGCCGGCCGAGCAGGGCGGCGGTGGGGCTGCTCTCGGCGCGCTCGATCTTCGAGATCATGGCCTTGCTCACGCCCGAGCGCTCGGCCAGCGCCGCGAGGCTCAGCGCGCGCGCCTGGCGCAGCGCGAGCAGGCGCGCGGCGATCAACGCGTCGATGTCCGGGGGCGCGGCAGGGGGCGACATGTTTCTCATAAGAGACTATTATTCTCCTATATTGGACGCTGCGGCACGCCCGGCATACGACGCGAAGGAACGAACATGCGACTGGTCCCCTGCACCGAGGAAGCCCACGCGGGCGCGATCCTCGCCATCCTCAACGACGCGATCGTCCATTCGACCGCGCTCTACGACTACAAGCCGCGCACGATGGAGAACATGGCCGCGTGGTTCGCGACCAAGCGCGCCCACGGCTTCCCGGTGATCGGCGCGGTGGACGAGGGCGGCAAGCTGCTCGGTTTCGCGAGCTACGGCAGCTTCCGCGCCTTCCCGGCCTACAAGTACACGGTCGAGCATTCGGTCTACGTCGAGGCCGGCCACCGCGGCGCCGGGCTCGGCCGCACGCTGATGGAGGCGATCGTTGCCGAGGCGGCGGCGCGCGACGTGCACGTGATGGTCGGCGCCATCGATGCCGCGAACGCCGGCAGCATCCGGCTGCACGAGTCGCTCGGCTTCGAGCATGCCGGCACCGTGCGCCAGGCCGGCTTCAAGTTCGGGCGCTGGCTCGACGTGGCCTTCTACCAGCGCATCCTGTCGACGCCGCTGAACCCGGTCGACGGCTGAGCCGCGCGCTCAGGCCGCGGGCGTCTCGGCGCTCGCGCGGTCGAGCATCTCGATGGTGCCCGCGTCGAGCTTGAGCTGGGTCGCGACCACGAGCTCCTCGAGCTGGGCGATCGAGCTCGCGCTCGCGATCGGCGCCGTGATCGAGGGGCGCGCGATCTGCCATGCGATCGCGACCTGGCCCGGCTTGGCGTTGTACTGCTGCGCCACCTTGTCGAGCGCCTCGAGGATGCGCAGGCCGCGCGGGTTCAGGTACTTCTGCGTGGTGCTCGCGCCGCGCGCGCTCTTGGCCGCATCGGCCTCGGTGCGGTACTTGCCGGTCAGGAAGCCGGCCGCGAGCGCATAGAAGTTGATCACGCCGACGCCGCGCTGCACGCACAGCGGCTCGAGCTCGGCCTCGAAGACGGCGCGGTCGTAGAGGTTGTAGAGCGGCTGCAGGCTTTCGTAGCGCGCGATGCCCAGGCGCTCCGAGACGTCGAGCGCCTGCGCGAGCCGCGGCGCGCTGTAGTTCGACGCGCCGATCGCGCGCACCTTGCCGGCCTTGATCAGGTCGTCGAAGGCGCCGAGCGTCTCCTCGAGCGGCGTCGCGGCGTCGTCGTCGTGCGACTGGTAGAGGTCGATGTAGTCCGTCTGCAGGCGCTGCAGCGAGGCCTCGACCGCCTCGCGGATGTAGGCCGGCGAGAGCCCCGACTTGCCTTCGCCCATCGGCTTGCCGACCTTGGTGGCGAGCACCACGCGGCTGCGCTTGCCGCTTTGCCGCAGCCACTTGCCGATGATGGCCTCGGACTCGCCGCCGGTGTGCCCCGGCACCCAGCGCGAATAGACGTCGGCGGTGTCGACGAAGTTGAAGCCCGCCTCGAGCCAGGCATCGAGCAGGCGGAACGAGGCGGCTTCGTCCACCGTCCAGCCGAACACGTTGCCGCCGAAGGCGAGCGGCGAAACCAGGAGGCCGGAGCGGCCGAGCGAGCGGAGTTGCGACATGCGTGGGTTCCTCAAGAAGTCGAAGGAGCGGAGGTCAGACGAAGCCCATGGCGCCGAGCAGCGCGCCTGCCCCGAGCAGCCACAGCAGGTGCAGGCGGGTGCGCCAGACGATGAGCGCCGCCACCGCGGTCAGCAGCCAGAGGTGCCAGGCGGGCGCGTCGCCGGCATGGTTTCCCGCGGCGAGCACCCAGCCGGTGGCGATCAGCAGGCCCACCACCACCGGCGCCATGCCTTGCTTGAAGGCGCGCACGCCGCGGCGGTCGCGGTTGCGGTGGCCCCAGCGCGTGGCCAGATAGGTGAGCGTGGTGCTCGGCAGCATGATGCCGAACATCGTGACGCCGAGGCCGAACAGGCCGAGCAGCCACGCCGCGGGCCCCGCGCCGATGCCGCCGCCCGCGTTGAGCCCGACGTTCCAGCCCATCAGCGCCACGAAGAGCACGTTGGGCCCGGGCGCGGCCTGCGCGATCGCCACCGACGAGCTGAACTGCGCATCGGTGAGCCAGCCGTGCTGCGTCACCAGGTAGCGGTGCATGTCGGGCACGGTGGTGATCGCGCCGCTGATCGACAGCAGCGACAGCAGCATGTACTGGCCGAAGAGCGCCAGCCAGTCGTGCCATTGCATCGCGATGGTCATGCGCCGCCCTCGCGCGCGGCGGGCGCGAGCTTGCGCCAGGTCCAGCCGCAGGCGAGGCCGCCGACCGCGAGCAGCACCCAGCCGAGCGGAATCTTCACGAGCGCGATGGCCGCGAACACCACCGCCACGAAGGCGAGGCAGACGCCGAAGCCGAGCGGATGCCTGCGCAGCTGCGGGATCAGCTTGATGCCGGTGGCGGCGATCAGGCCGCCCGAGACCGCGCCCATGCCGCGCAGCGCGCCCGCCACCTGCGGGTTGGCCGCGTAGTGGGCATAGAGCACCGCCAGCACCAGGATCACGACCAGCGGCACCGCGAGCATGCCGGCCACCGCGGCGACCGCGCCGCGCAGGCCGAAGTAGCGGTCGCCGATCATCAGCGCGAGGTTGATCACGTTCGGCCCCGGCATCACCTGCGCCACCGCCCAGTCCTCGAGGAACTGCTCGGGGGTGAGCCAGCGCTTCTTCTCGACCATCTCGCGCTGCACGATGGCGAGCACGCCGCCGAACCCCTGCAGCGCGAGCCAGGTGAACGAAACAAAAAGGTCGCGTGGCGACTGCGGTTGCGAAGGAGGGGGCGGCGCCGCCGCGCCGGGCTGGGACGGGTGCATGTGGAAGCGATTATCGTAGCCATGCCTGCAACGTGCCGGGCAACGGACTGACAGGTCCGCGCAACCAACAAAGGGAGACTCCAACATCATGCGAATCCGTGCGCTCTTCGATCTCTGCAAGCAGGCCGTCGCCTCGTGGTCCAACGACTATGCCCCGAGCATGGGCGCGGCGCTGGCCTACTACACGGTGTTCTCGATCGCGCCGCTGCTGC
>CBHTTS010000331.1:0-5165 GCA_966095775.1 uncultured Variovorax sp.
GCTTGCGCTCGAGCACGCGGTTGAGCCAGGGCGCGGAAACGTCGAAGGTCTTGGCGAGGTCGCGCGCCTGCACCAGCGCGGTCGAACCCGTGTTGGCGGCCGTGGCGGACACGGAAGTGGTCCGCGGGGCGGCGGCCATGTCGGTGGCGATGGCGGTCATGCCGTGGCTCCTGCCGGCTGGGTGGACTGGTGCGCGTCGTGCAGCCAGCAGGCGGCGCGGGTGGCGCCGGCTTCCAGCAGCTCGGGGCGCTCGCGCGTGCAGCGCTCGAAGGCGCGCGGGCAGCGAGGGTTGTAGGGGCAGCCGGGCGGGATGGCGTTCAGCCGCGGCATCGCGCCGTCGATCTGGTTGAGCCGGTCGCGCTCGCTGTCCATGTCGGGGATGGAGGCCATCAGGCCCATGGTGTACGGGTGGGCCGGGGTGTTGATCACCTCGTGCACCGGGCCGATCTCGGCGATGCGGCCGGCGTACATCACGGCCACGCGGTCGCAGGTCTCGGCGATCACGCCCATGTCGTGGGTGATCAGCATCACGGCCGCGCCGCGCTCGCGGCAGACGCGCTTGAGCAGCTGGATGATCTGGGCCTGGATCGAGACGTCGAGCGCCGTCGTGGGTTCGTCGGCCACGATCAGCTTGGGCTCGGCCGCGAGCGCGAGCGCGATCACCACGCGCTGGCGCATGCCGCCCGAGAACTGGTGCGGGAAGTGGTCGATGCGCTGCTCGGCGGCCGGGATGCCGGTGTCCTGCAGCAGCGCGATGGCGCGGCGCCGCGCCTCGGCCTCGGTCACGGGCAGGTGGGCGCGGATGGTTTCGGTCAGTTGCCGTCCCACCGTGTAGAGCGGGTTCAGCGAGGTCAGCGGATCCTGGAAGATCGCGCCGATCTTGCGGCCCCGGATCGGCCGCATGGCGTCGAAGCCGAGGTTGTCGATGCGTTGGCCTTCGAGCACGATCTCGCCGCCGGCCACGCGGCCCGGCGGCTCGAGCAGCCCGATGATCGCGGCGCCGGTGAGCGACTTGCCCGCGCCCGACTCGCCGACCACGCCGAGGATCTCGCCCGGCGCGATCTCGAAGGAAATGCGGTCGAGCGCGCGCAGCGTGCCGCGGCGGTGCGGAAATTCGACGACGAGGTCCTTGACCTGCAGCAGCGTCATGGTGTTCTTCCCTTCGTTCAGCGCAGGCGCGGGTTGAGCGCGTCGCGCAGCCAGTCGCCGAGCAGGTTCACGCTGAGTGCGATCAGCACCAGCATCGCGCCCGGAAACACCGTGATCCACCATTCGCCCGAGAACAGGTACTGGTTGCCGATGCTGATCAGCGTGCCGAGCGAAGGCGAGGTCGGCGGCACGCCGACGCCGAGGAAGGAGAGCGTGGCCTCGGTGATGATCGCGGTCGCGACCTGGATCGTGGCGAGCACCATCACCGGTCCCATCACGTTGGGCAGCACGTGGCGCAGCATGATCCGCAGCGGCGCCACGCCGGTGACGCGCGCGGCCTGCACGTATTCCTTGTTGCGCTCCACCATCGTGGAGCCGCGCACCGTGCGCGCGTACTGCACCCAGCCGGTCAGCGAGATCGAGATGATGAGCACGCCGAAGGCGAGCGAATCGTTCGCGTGCGGGAACAGCGCACGGCCCACGCCCGCGATCAGCAGCGCGACGAGGATCGGCGGGAACGACAGCATCACGTCGCACAGGCGCATGAGGAAGGTGTCGAGCCAGCCGCCGAAGAAGCCGGCCGAGAGGCCCAGCACCACGCCGACGAAGACCGACAGCACCACCGAGACCACGCCGACGATGAGCGAGATGCGCGCGCCGTAGATCAGCGCCGAGAGGATGTCGCGCCCCTGGTCGTCGGTGCCGAGCAGGTACTTGCTCGAGCCCTCGGCGGCCCAGGCCGGCGGCAGCCGCGCGTCGCCGAGCTCGAGCGTGGCGAGATCGAAGGGGTTGTGCGGCGACACCCAGCCGGCGAACGCCGCGCAGAAGATGCACACCAGCGCGACCAGCGCCGCGACGATCGCGACCGGCGAGGTGCGGAAGCTGTAGCCGACATCGCTGTCGAGCCAGCGGACAAGGGTTTTTTTCATCGTGGGAAAGCAAGAGGAACGGGCCCGCAAGAAGCGGGCCCGAGGAGGCCGCCGGTGCGGCGGCCGCCCGCGCTGCAGCGATCAGGCGCTCAGGGCTTGATGCTCATCCACTTGAAGAACATGAAGTTGTCGGCCAGCTGCACCAGCTCGACCTTCTTGCTCACGCCCCAGGCGAGCGACTGCTGGTGCAGGGGCAGCGTGCCGATGTCGTCGGCATGGATCTTGAAGGCTTCCTTGATCAGCTCGTTGCGCTTGGCCTTGTCGGTCTCGGACTGGACCTTCTTGGTGATCTCGTCGAGCTTCGGGTTGCAGTAGGCGCCGAGGTTGAACTGGCCCGCGCCCTTGTCGTCGACGCAGGCGGTCAGCGCATTGAGCGCGTTGTGCGAGTCGTAGGTCGAGGGCGTCCAGCCGAGCATGTAGAAGCTGGTGTCGCGGCGCAGGATCTTCGGGAAGTAGGTGCCCTTGGTCTCGGCCACGAGGTTGATCTTGACGCCGATCTTCGCGAGGTTGGCCGCGACGCTCTGGCAGATCTGGCCGTCGTTGACGTAGCGGTCGTTCGGGCAGTTCATCGAGACCTCGAAGCCGTTCGGGTAGCCGGCCTCGGTCAGCAGCTTCTTGGCGCCTTCGACGTCGTAGGGCAGGCGCTTGTCCTGCTCGGCGGTCCAGCCGTTGATGCCGGGGCCGACCAGCAGGCCCGTCGGTCGCGACGCGCCGCGCATCACCGTGCGCTGGATGCCCACGATGTCGATGGCCTGGTAGAAGGCCTGGCGCACGCGCTTGTCCTTGAACGGGTTCTTGCCCTTGACGTTCGAGTACAGCAGCTCGTCGCGCTTCTGGTCCATGCCGAGGAAGATGGTGCGCAGCTCGGGGCCGACCACCACCTGCGCATTCGGGCTGGCGTTGATGCGCGCGATGTCCTGCACCGGCACCGGCTCCATCACGTCGATCTCGCCCGACACCAGCGCCGCCACGCGCGTCGCGGGATTGGCGATGGGAGTGAAGACCACCTCCTGCACGTTGCCGTCGATCTTGCCCCAGTAGGTGCCGTTGCGCACGAACACCGTGCGCACGTTGGGCTGGCGCTCGCGCACGCGGAAGGGGCCGGTGCCGTTGGCCTTGAAGGAGGCGGTGTTCTCGATGCCCTTGCGGCGGTCGACCGGCTTCTCGGCCTTGTTCTCGACGCACCACTTCTTGCTCATGATCGCGACCTGCGAGAGCACGTCCGGCAGGATCGGGAACGGCGCCTTGGTCTCGATCTCGACCGCGAGGTCGCCGGCCTTGCGCACTTCCTTGATGTCGTTGGTGTAGCTCTGCATGTCGGAGCCTTCGCCGGCGGCGCGCTGGATGCTGAACACCACGTCGTCGGCGGTGAACGGCGTGCCGTCGTGGAACTGCACGCCCTTGCGCAGTTCGAAGCGCCACACCGTGGGCGAGGTCTGCTTCCAGCTGGTGGACAGCAGCGGCGCGAGGCTGAGGTCCTTGTTGCGGCCGGTCAGAGTCTCATAGACGTTCTGCGTCGTGCTGAGCTGCAGCGACTCGTTGAGCGAATGCGGGTCGAGCGACAGCGCGTCGCCCTGGTTCGCGATCCGGATGGTCTGCGCGCCGGCGACCAGGCTGACGGCGCCCAGGGCGCACAACACGGCGGCCGCAGCCACGTTCTTCTTGAAACTCATGGGAACACTCCTCGGGTTGGGGATCAAAAAATCAAGGCGCCGCGGTGGCGGCAGCTTTCTCCGGCTGCCCGCCGCGGGTGGCGGCGAGCGGCATGCCCTGCTCGATCAGGCCGGCGTGCAGCGCGGCGCCGAGCGGCAGGATCTCGTCGTTGAAGTCGTAGCGGCTGTTGTGCAGGTAGGCCCCGTTCTTCGCGTCCTGGCCGATGCGCAGATAGGCGCCGGCCTTCTTCTGCAGCATGAACGAGAAGTCCTCGGCGCCCATGCTGGGCTCCATGCTGCGCTCGACGTTGGAGGCACCCACGATCGACTCGGCCACGTCGGCGGCGAACATCGCCTCGGGCGCGGTGTTGATCGTGGCGGGGTAGATGCGCTCGTACTTGATGCTGGCGGTCGCGCCGAAGCCCGCGGCCACCGCGTGGCAGAGCTCGCCGAGGCGCTGTTCGACCTGCGCCTGGACGCGCGCGCTGAAGGTCCGCACGGTGCCCACGAGCGTGGCTTCGCCCGGGATCACGCTCATCGCGCCGAGGTCGCCGGCCTGCATCGCGCAGATGCTGATGACCGCCGCGTCGATCGGACGCACGTTGCGCGAGACGATGGTCTGCACCGCCGTGATGATGTGCGCCGCCACGACGACCGAGTCGATGGTCTGGTAGGCATGGGCGCCATGGCCGCCCTTGCCCTTGATCTCGATCGTCACGCGGTCGGCCGCCGCCATCATCGCGCCCCGGTTGATGCCCACCGTGCCCGCGGGCATGCCGGGCCAGTTGTGCATCGCGTAGACGGACTGCACCGGGAAGCGCTCGAACAGGCCGTCCTCGATCATCACGCGCGCGCCCGCGAGGCCTTCCTCGCCGGGCTGGAAGATCAGCACCGCGGTGCCGTCGAAGTTGCGCGTCTCGGCGAGGTAGCGCGCCGCGCCGACCAGCATCGCCGTGTGGCCGTCGTGCCCGCAGCCGTGCATCAGGCCGTCGTGGGCGGAGCGCCAGCCGAAGTCGTTGTCCTCGCGCATCGGCAGCGCGTCCATGTCGGCGCGCAGCCCGATCATGCGGCCGCTGGCCGTGGAGCGGCCGCGGATCACGCCGACCACGCCGGTCCTGCCGATGCCGTCGTGGATCTCGTCCACGCCGCAGGCGCGCAGCGCCTCGCGCACGCGGCCCGAGGTGTAGACCTCCTCGAAGCCGAGCTCGGGATGGGCGTGCAGGTCGCGGCGGAAGGCCTCGAGCTCGGGATAGAAGCTCGCGATCTGCGCGAACGCTCGCCCGGACGCGCGCAGGCGCGGCCCGGCGTCGGTCGTCATGGTCCTCGCCATCTCAATGCCCTCCCGCGCGGCCGACGCGCAGGCGCGGATCGACCACGAAATACAGCAGGTCCACCACCAGGTTGATCACCACGAAGATCAGCGCGATCAGGCACA
>CBHTTS010000332.1:0-5147 GCA_966095775.1 uncultured Variovorax sp.
CATGCCTACAGCGTGCACGGCATCACCGGCAGCCTGGGCTGGGCGCTCGCGCCGGCCTTCGTGGTGCCGATCGCGATCGCCTTCTCGTGGCGCGTGGCGCTCGCCTCGGCCGGCGCGCTCGCGCTCGTGGTCCTGCTCGTCCTCTGGGCCGGCCGCGGCGTGCTCGCGCTCGACGTGAAGGCGGTGCACAAGGCCACGGGCCAGGGCGAACCGGCGCCGGCCGGCGGCGAGTTCGACTTCCTGCGCATCCCGGCGGTGTGGATGTGCTTCGGCTTCTTCTTCTTCTATGCGGTCGTGATCAGCGTGGTGCAGACCTTCGCGCCCGTCGCGGCCGGCCATCTGCACGCGGTGCCGGTGGCGCTGGTGGCGGTCTGCCTCACGGTCTACATGGTGGCGAGCGCGGTCGGCATGGTGGTGGGCGGCTTCCTCGCCTCGGAGCCCTCGCGCTGCGAGCGCATCGTGGGCACGGGCTTCGGCGTGGCCGCGGCGCTCGCGCTGGTGCTGGCCTTCGCGCAGTTTCCGCCGATCGTGGTGCCGGTGCTGTTCGGCGCCATGGGCTTCGTCTCGGGCGTGGCCGGTCCCTCGCGCGACCTGCTGGTCAAGCGCTCGACGCCGCCGAACGCCACCGGGCGCGTCTACGGCGTGGTCTATGCGGGCCTCGACATCGGCCAGGCGGCCGCGCCGCTGGTGTTCGGCCGCCTGATGGACCATGCCCAGTACACGAGCGTGATCGTCGGCCTCGCGCTGGTGCAGGCGGTGCTGATCGCGAGCGCCTTCAACGTGACGCGCGTGCGCCGCACGGCCCTGGTGCCGGCCTCGGCCTGAGGCGCTTCAAGCCGTCGTGGGCAGGGAAAGTCTCGCGGGCCGCTCAGGCCGCGCCGCGTTCCCAGCCGGGCACGAACGGAAAGCGCGCGGCCCAGAAGTCCGCCAGGCGCGGATCGGCGTCGACGCGCTTCACCGCCTCGGCCATGCGCGGCGCCTCGCGGTAGAAGCGCTCGCGGTGCGGCGTCCAGCGTGAGACCACGGCGACGTAGAGGTCGAGCATGCTGAGGCGCTCGCCGAGCAGGTAGGGCCCGGGCGTGCCGATCTGCGCGTCCATCAGGCGCCAGCAGTCGGCGATGCGCGCGGCGGTGCGCGCGAGCATCGCGGGCTGCGCGGCCGGATCGGGCACGAGCCGCGCGGGGTCGTCGCGCACCCAGTACATCGAATAGATCGCGGCCGGCACGTAGACCATCCAGCGCAGGTAGCGCGCGCGCAGCGCGTCGCCGGGCGCGGGGCAGAGCCCGGCCTCCGGATGGCGGTCGCCGAGCCACAGCAGGATCGCGGCGCTCTCGGTCATGAGCTCGCCCGACGGCAGCACGAGCGCCGGCACCTGACGCATCGGATTGACGGGGGCGACGCGCTCGCGCTCGGCCTCGCCCTCCCAGGGCGAGACGTCGACCACGTCGACCTGCGCGCCGATCAGCGTCAGCGCCGCGTGGACCGCGGTGGCGCCCGAGCCGGGCGCGCCGTAGAGCGTATAGCGCTCGTTCGAAGCAGGGGAGGCGGATGGAGCAGCCATCCGCCCAGGTTACTCCGGCCGGCCGGGGCTTGTCACGCGGCGAGCAGCGCGTCGATCCTCTGCAGCCCTTCGAGCGTCTTCACGCAGGCCTCGGCCACCTCGGTGCCCTTGACCGCGAAGTGGCGGTGGAAGTACTTGCGGTGCTCCACGTGCTCGTGGAAGTGGTGCGGCGTGAGCACGGCCGAGAAGATCGGCACGTCGGTCTCGAGCTGCAGCGACATCAGCGTGCCGACCACGGTGCTCGCGACGAACTCGTGGCGGTAGATGCCGCCGTCGACCACGAGCGCGCAGCCCACGATGGCCGCGTAGCGGCCCGAGGTGGCGAGCCGCTTGGCGTGCAGCGGGATCTCGAAGGCGCCGGGCACGTCGAACACGTCGATGCGCTCGCGCGGCACGCCGAGACGCTCCATCTCGGCGAGGAAGGCCTCGCGCGCCTGGTGGACGATGTCGGCATGCCACTGCGCCTCGACGAAGGCGATGCGCTGGCCGCGCGGCGCGTCCGGCGCGGCGATGGCGGAAAGGGGAAGGTCGTTGATCTGACTCATGGTGTGCCTCTTGAAAGCAGGTTTCCTGAATCAGGGCGCACGAAACCGCAGGACGGCGGCCGCGCGCACGCCCATGGCGATGCACGCGGGCCGACCCGCATTTCGCGCTCTCTTTCATCCGGACTGTGACCGTCGGCTTCGGAATCGCACCGAAATCTGCTGACCCCGCGGCCCATGGCGGGCTGCGGGCGCTCGCGGGCTCGTGCAGTGCCTTCCGTTGCGGGAAGACGCCGCCATGACCGCCGGTGGGGAATTTCACCCCGCCCTGAGAACGCTTGCCCCGGCTTGCGCCGGTGCGGGGGCGATTCTAGGCAAGGTGGCGCCGGCGCGCTGTCGCACAGGAGCCAAGGCCCTTCGGCGCCGGGGGCGGCTCAGCGTCGGGCGAGGAACTGCGTCATGCGCTGCAGCTCCTCGTCGAGCGCGCGCCGGAACGCCGCGTCGCGCGGCGGGCGGCCGGCATAGCCGAAGGCGGGCTGCAGCCGGCCCTCGGGCGCCGTGACGTTGGCCCAGCCGATCACGCGGTCGCCGTGCAGCATCGGCAGCGCGTAGTAGCCGAAGCGGCGCTTCGGCGCGGGCGTGTAGGCCTCGAACTTGTAGGCCCAGCCCCAGAGCAGCTCGAAGCGGCGCCGGTCCCAGACCACCGGGTCGAAGGGCGCGAGCAGCCGCACCGCGTCGTCGGGCGCATGGCGGCGCGATGCGGGGTTCTCGCCGGCCGGCCAGTACCAGGTGACGCCGTCGATGCGCGCGCTCGCGAGCGCCTCGCGCGCGAGCAGCAGCGCCGCCTGCGTCTGCGGCGCGAGATGCGGCGCGCCGTAGCCGAGCAGCCGCACGAGGTAGGTCAGGCTCGCGGCCGGCAGCGGCGCGTACTTGCGCACCACGAGGTCGATCAGCGCGGCCGCGCGCCGGGCGCGGCCCGCGGGGCTTTCGTCGGCCTCCGGATGCGTGACTGCCGCGTAGACGCGCGTGCCGCTGTCGCGCCGCACCACGCGCAGCAGGCCGCGGTAGTGCAGCCCGTCGAGCAGCCGCGTCGTCGCGTTGCTCGAGCCGCCCCAGTAGTTCTTCACGCGGCCGTGCGCGAAGTGCAGCTCGACCTCGCGCGGATGCACCGGCCCGCGCTCGCGCACGAAGGCCAGCACGTCGGCGGCCTTGCGCCGCGTGTCGGCGTCCCAGGCCTTGCGCGGTTCGCGCGGGTGCATCAGCGCGAGGTGCTCGCGCGGCAGGAAGCCGTAGTTGACGAGGCAGTCCTCCTCGACCGCGAGCCGGGCGTAGCGGCTCTCGAGATCGCCGGCGCGGTAGTCCTTCACGCGGTGACGCAGCGTGAGGTCCTGGGCGCGCGCGGGCGCGCGGATCGGATCGGCCTGCACGAAGCCGAGCTGCCGGATCGCGGCCGGCAGCGTGGTCGGTCTGAAGAGGGTGCGCGCCACCGCGTAGCGGCGCAGGTCGTCGACGGTCGGGTCAGCCATCGCCGGATTGCAGCACAGGCGGCGCCCTTTTGCCCGGCCCCCGGGCGCTACACGACCGAGCGATGCCGCTCGATGCAGACGTCGAGCGTCTCCTCGCCGCTGCGCTGCCACCAGTCGAGGTGCGAGAAGATCTCGACCTCGCTGAAGCCCGCGAAGCCCGCGGCTTCGACCCAGCCGCGGATCTTGCGCAGCTCGACCACGCCGTCGCCCATCATGCCGCGGTCCGAGAGCAGGTCGCGCGTGGGCGTGCGCCAGTCGCAGACGTGGTAGGCGAGCAGGCGCTCGCGGCCGGCGCGCGCGATCTGCTGCGCGAGCTTCGGGTCCCACCAGACGTGATAGACGTCGAGCGCCACGCCCAGCATGCCGCTGCGGTCCGCGTCGAGTTCGTCGCACAGGTCGAGCGCGTGTTCGAGCGTGTTGATGCAGGCGCGGTCGGCCGCCTGCATCGGGTGCAGCGGTTCGATCGCGAGCGGCATGCCGACCTCGCGCGCGTAGTCGAGCGAGGCCGCGATGCCGTCGCGCACTTCGCCGCGCGCGCGGCCGATGTCCTTGTACGCGGCCTTGCCCTCGAGCGCACCGGGCAGGGCGCCGACCACCAGCACGAGGCAGGGCGCATCGAGCGTCTTCGCCTCGTCGATGGCGCGGCGGTTGTCCTCGAGCGCCGCCTTCAGCCCGGCCGCGTCGGAGGCCGGAAAGAAGCCGCCGCGGCAATAGCCCGACAGGCCGATGCCGTGTGCCTTCAGCTGTCGCGCGACCTTGTCGATGCCGACGGCCGCGACCTGGTCGCGCCACGGGCTGATGGCGCGGATGCCGCGCGCGGCGCACTGGTCGATGATGCGGTCGAGCGGCACCTCGGCGCCCAACTGCTTGCGCACCGTAGCGGTGTTGATCGAGAGCCAGTCGTGGTTCTGCGTGAAATCGCGCATGGCTTCGCTCAGCCTTCCACGCCGTGCAGCGCGAGCAGCGTGCGCATGCGCTTCACCGCGGGTTCGGGTTGCTCGAGCAGGTTCGCGGCATCGGCGAGCCGGAACAGCTCGGCGAAGTGCGCGAGCGAGCGCGCGCTCTGCTGGCCGCCGACCATCGAGAAGTGCTTCTGGTGGCCGTTGAGCCAGGCCATGAACACCACGCCGGTCTTGTAGAAGCGCGTCGGCGCCGCGAAGATGTGGCGCGACAGCGGCACCGTGGGGCCGAGGATCGCATGGAACTTCGCCTCGTCGCCCTTGGCGAGCGCGCCGAGCGCGGCGCTCGCCGCGGGCGCGATCGCGTCGAAGATGCCCAGCAGCGCGTCGCTCCGGCCGTGCGTGGGTTCGGTGCCGAAGCCGTCGCCCGCGATCAGCTCGGCGTAGTTGAAGTCGTCGCCGGTGTACATGCGCACGCCCTGGGGCAGGCGGCGGCGCATCGCGATCTCCTTGTCCTTGTCGAGCAGCGAGATCTTGATGCCGTCCACCTTCTGCGGATGGGCGGCGATGATGCCCAGCGCGGTCTCCATCGCCGCGTCGATGTTCTTCGTGCCCCAGTAGCCCGCCAGCGCCGGATCGAACATGTCGCCCAGCCAGTGCAGGATCACCGGCTGCTTCG
>CBHTTS010000333.1:0-5140 GCA_966095775.1 uncultured Variovorax sp.
GCCAAGTACAAGGACAAGGCCAACGTGGCCTTCGTGATCCCGAGCGAAGGCACGCTCGCCGTGCCCTACGTGATGAGCCTGGTCGCGAAGGCCCCGCACGCGGCCGAGGGCAAGAAGGTGCTGGACTTCGTGCTCTCCGACGAGGGCCAGGCGATCTGGGCCAAGGCCTACCTGCGGCCGGTGCGCGCGAGCGCGATGCCGAAGGACGTGGAGGCGCAGTTCCTGCCCGCGAGCGAGTACGCGCGCGCCAAGAGCGTCGACTACGCGCGCATGGCCGAGTCCCAGCGCGCGTTCTCCGACCGCTACCTCAAAGAGGTCCGCTGAGCCGGGCCCCGCATGAAATCCGCCGACGCCTGGAACCCGCGCTGGCGCCTCGCCGCCTGCGCGGCACCCGCGGCCGCCTTCTTCGCCGCCTTCTGGCTGCTGCCGGTGGCGCGCCTGCTCGCGCTGCCGGCCGACAAGGGCTGGGGCACCTACTTCGCGGTGCTGACCGATCCGCGCTACCTGCAGAGCATGGCCAACACCGTCGCGCTCTCGGCGGCCGTGACGCTCGCGACGCTGGTGCTCGGCGCGGCCGTGGGCATCTTCCTCGCGCGGCACCGCTTCGCGGGACGGCGCATGCTGCTGTCGCTGCTGACCCTGCCGCTGTCGTTCCCGGGCGTGATCATCGGCTTCTTCGTGATCCTGCTCGGCGGCCGGCAGGGGCTGGTGGCCGACCTCGGCGACAGCCTGTTCGGCCAGCGCCTCACCTTCGCCTACGGCCTCGCGGGCCTGTTCCTGGCGTACCTGTACTTCTCGCTGCCGCGGGCGATCGCCACCTACGCGGCCGCGGCCGAAGCGATGAACCTGCAGCTCGAGGAAGCCGCGCGCTCGCTCGGCGCCTCGCGGCTGCGCGTGGCGCGCGACGTGTGGCTGCCCGAACTCGCCCCCACCACGCTGGCCTGCGGCGCGATCCTGTTCGCCACCTCGATGGGCGCCTTCGGCACCGCCTTCACGCTCGCGAGCAAGTTCGAGGTGATACCGATCACCATCTACAACGAGTTCACCAACTACGCCAACTTCGCGCTCGCCGCGTCGCTGTCGATCGCGCTCGGCGTCGCGACCTGGCTGGCGCTGTTCGCGGCGCGCCGCTTCGGCGCCAACCCCGTCGCGCGCTGAAGAAAAGAAAAGGACCCGGATGCGACACAACACCCAGGCCCGCGCGCCGTTCCTGCTCGCGATCACCGTGCTCACCAGCGTCTTCATGATCGCGCCGATGCTGCTGTCGGTGATGGCGGGCCTCGTCAACAACTACAGCGCGGGCCTGAAGAGCGGCCTGACGCTGCGCTGGCTCGGCGAAGTCTGGGACAACTACGGCGGCACCGTCGGCTGGTCGCTCGCGCTCGCCGCGGCCTGCGTGGCCGGCACCGTGCTGCTCGGCGTGCCCTGCGCCTACGCGCTCGCGCGCAGCCGCTCGCGCGCCGCGCGCATCTTCGAGGAGCTGCTGACGCTGCCGGTCGCGGTGCCCGGGCTCGCGACCGCGCTCGCGCTGATCCTCGCCTACGGCCAGCTCACGGCCTTCCGCCAGAGCTTCGCCTTCATCCTCGTGGGCCACGTCGTCTTCACGCTGCCCTTCATGGTGCGCACCGTGGCATCGGCCTTCCAGCGCGACGACCTGCTCGCGCTCGAGGAGGCCGCGCGCACGCTCGGCGCGAGCTTCCGCCAGCGCTTCATGGGCGTGCTGGTGCCCGCCGTCTTCCCGGCCATCGTGGCGGGCAGCCTGATGGTGTTCACGCTCTCGGTGGGCGAGTTCAACCTGACCTGGATGCTGCACACGCCGCTCACGCGCACGCTGCCCGTGGGCCTGGCCGACAGCTACGCCTCGATGCGCATCGAGATCGGATCGGCCTACACGCTGGTCTTCTTCGCCGTCATCCTGCCGGTCCTCTGGGGCCTGCAATACCTCGCCCACCTGGTCCAGAAACGCCATGGAACTTGAACGCATCCCCATCGACATCGCGCATTGCGCCAAGACCTACGCCGACGGCACGCGCGGCCTGCAGCCCACCGACCTGCACGTGGAGGCGGGCGAGGTGCTCGCGCTGCTCGGCCCCTCGGGCTGCGGCAAGACCACGCTGCTGCGGCTGATCGCGGGCCTGGAGTCGCCCGACGCGGGCAGCCGCATCGCCTTCGGCGGGCAGGACGTGACGCACCGGCCCGTGGAGCAGCGCGGCGTCGGCATGGTGTTCCAGAGTTACGCGCTGTTCCCGCAGATGACGGTGGCGGCCAACATCGGCTACGGCCTGCGCATCCGCGGCGTCGGCGCCGAGGAGGAGCGGCGCGCGGTCGGCGAGCTGGTCGAGCTGACGCGGCTGCAGGGCCTCGAGAACAAGCGCCCGGCAGAGCTCTCGGGCGGGCAGCGCCAGCGCGTGGCGCTGGCGCGCGCGGTGGCGGTGCGCCCGCGCGTGCTGCTGCTCGACGAGCCGCTCGCGGCGCTCGACGCGAAGCTCAAGGAGTCGCTGCGCGACGAGCTCGCCGAGCTGCTGCGGCGGCTGCACATCACGGCGGTCCACGTCACGCACGACCAGCAGGAGGCGATGGCGATCGCCGACCGGCTCGCGGTGATGAGCGCCGGCCGGATCGTGCAGATCGGCCGCGGCGAGGACCTCTACCGCGCGCCAGCGCACCCCTTCGTCGCCGAGTTCCTCGGCCGCGTCAACCGGCTCGAGCGCGCCGCCGACGCGATGGCCGAGGGCGTTGTCCGACTCGGAGGCTGCGCCCTGCCCTGCCCGCCGGGCTGGCACGGGCATGCGATGCTGCTCGCACGCCCCGAGGACATCGAGGTGGGTGCGCCGCAGCTCGGCTGGGGCCGCGCCACGGTCGGCCGCCGCACCTTCCTCGGCGACCGCGTGCAGCTGCAGCTGCAGACGCAGGACCAGCCGCCGATCGTGGCCGACGTGGGCCGCGACACGCCGTTCGCGCCGGGCGACGAGGTCGGCCTGCGCATCCCGCCCGACCGCCTGATGAGCCCGCAAGAAAGCCGCGCATGACCACGACCGCCCGCACCGACGACGACCGCCGCGACACCTTCCTGGTCCAGCTCACCGACCTGCACATCCGCGAGCCCGGGCGCC
This sequence comes from uncultured Variovorax sp., assembly GCA_966095775.1. GTDB lineage: Bacteria > Pseudomonadota > Gammaproteobacteria > Burkholderiales > Burkholderiaceae_C > Variovorax. Next base: position 3,114 of record CBHTTS010000333.1, read on the forward strand.
TGGCCTACGGCCGCATCGACACCGCGCCCTACCTCGCGCGCGCCGTCGAGTCGGTGCTGCGGCTGCCGCAACGGCCCGAGGCGGTCGTGATCACCGGCGACCTGAGCGACTTCGGCCGGCCGGCCGAGTACGCGCACCTCGCGCAGCTGCTGGCGCCGCTGCCGATGCCGGTCTACCTCCTGCCCGGCAACCACGACGACCGCGACCAGCTGCGCCGCAGCTTCCCGGCCCATGCCTACATGGCCGAGGGCGTGGGCAGCGCGGGCTTCGTCCAGTACGCGGTGCGCGTGGGCGCGCTGCGGCTGATCGCGCTCGACACCTGCGTGCCGGGCGCGAGCCACGGCGCGCTCTGCGACGAGCGCCTCGGCTGGCTCGAGGCCCAGCTCGAGGCCTGCCGCGGCGAGCCGGTGGTGATCGCGATGCACCATCCGCCGTTCCGCACCCTGATCGGCCACATGGACGAGATCGGCCTGCTGCAGGGCGCCGCGGCGCTCGAGGCGCTGGTCGCGCGCCACGGCAACGTGGAACGCGTGATCTGCGGCCACCTGCACCGCGCGATCGAGGTGCGCTTCGGCGGCACCATCGCCTCGACCTCGCCCGCGCCCGCGCACCAGGTCTGCCTCGACCTCGCGCCCGACGCCGCCTCGGCCTGGACGCTCGAGCCGCCGGGCTTCCGGGTCCATGCGTGGTCCGCGCGCGACCGGCGGCTCGTCACCCACCTGGCCGCCGCGGGCCGCTTCGAGGGGCCGTATCCCTTCCACGACAACGGGGCCTTGATCGACTGAGGCCATTCGTGTGGAAAATGGCGTCGGAAACGAAGCAAAACGAAAAGGATAGAAACCCGACTCCATGAAGCATCTGCTGAACCTGCTTGCCGCGGTGGCCCTGCTCGTCTGGGGCACGCACCTCGTGCGCACGGGCGTGCTGCGCGTGTTCGGTGCGAACCTGCGCAAGATCCTGGTGCAGAGCATGCGCAACCGGTTCACGGCCGCGCTGTCGGGCATCGGCGTCACGGCGCTGGTGCAGTCGAGCACCGCCACCTCGCTGATGACCTCGTCCTTCGTGGGGCAGGGCCTGATCACGCTGCCCGCGGCGCTCGCCGTGATGCGCGGCGCCGACATCGGCACGGCGCTGATCTCGGTGCTGTTCTCGGCCGACCTGTCGTGGCTGTCGCCGATGTTCATCTTCGTGGGCGTGGTGCTGTTCATCTCGCGCTCGGCGACCGTGGCGGGCCGGGTGGGCCGCGTGCTGATCGGCCTGGGGCTGATGCTGCTCGCGCTGCAGCTCGTGGTGGCGGCCACGGAGCCGCTGTTCTCGGCGCCCGCGATCCGCGCGCTGCTGGCCTCGATCAACAGCGACGTGCTGCTCGAGATCACGATCGGCGCCGCGCTCGCGATCGTGGCCTATTCGAGCCTCGCGGTGGTGCTGCTGGTGGCGGCGATGGCGAGCTCGAACGTGGTGCCGCTCGACGTCGCGCTCGGCCTGGTGCTGGGCGCCAACCTCGGCAGCGGCCTGCTGGCGGTGCTCACCACGGCCAAGTCGGCGGTGCCGGTGCGGCAGGTCACGGTCGGCAACCTGGTGTTCAAGCTGCTCGGCGTCGCGCTGGTGGCGCCTTTCGTCGGCCTCTGGCTGCGCCACGTGCAGCCGCAGATCCCGAACGCGACCCACGGCGTGGTGCTGTTCCATCTCGCGTTCAACGTGGTCATCAGCGTGGGCTTCATCGGCCTGACCCAATGGGTCGCGAAGCTGGTCACGAAGATGATCCCGGTGCCGACGCAGGCCACGGCCTCGATGCGGCCGCACCACCTCGATCCCTCCGCGCTCTCGACCCCCTCGCTCGCGATCTCCAACGCCGCGCGCGAGGCGCTGCACCAGGCCGACGTGGTCGAGACCATGCTGATCGGCACGCTCAAGGTGATCCGCGACAACGACCTGCGCCTGGCCGCCGAGCTGCGCAAGCTGGACGACACGGTCGACGAGCTCTACTCGGCCATCAAGTACTACCTGACCAAGATCTCGCGCGAGGC
>CBHTTS010000334.1:0-5094 GCA_966095775.1 uncultured Variovorax sp.
CCCGCGCCCGCCCCCCCGCGTCGGCGCGCCCCCGGGCCGTGGGCGCGGGGGGGGGCGGCCGCCCCCCCCGGGCGGCGGCGCCCCGCGGCGCGGCCATGCTGCCGCCGCCCGGCGGCGGCGACACCGCGGGTGCGCTGCCGCTGTTCTATCCCGACGACGGCGTGGCGCCCGCCGCGGCCGGCGGCGCGCCGCCGCATGCCACCGGGCTCGCGGCCGCGCTGCGCGAGACGCGCGACCCCGCGGCGCGGCGCGCGCTCGTGAAGGCGCAGCTGCACGCGGCCGGCTTCGAATGGCTGGGCTATGCCACGATGGAAGTGCGCCCCGGCGTGCTGCGGCCGCTGCGCTTTCTCACCAGCCATGCGCACGAGCCCTGGGCGCGGCGCTACTTCGCGCAGCGCTGGCACGAGGTCGACACCCGCCTGAAGGACGCGCCGGCCTCGGGGCTTCCGCTGGTGTGGGACCTCGAATCGCTCGCGCAGTCGCACTGCCGCCAGCCGCTCAGCGCCACGGCCGAGGCGGCCGGCGCGGCGCTGCGGCAGCGCATGCTGCTCGACGGGCTCGAGGCCGCGGGCATCCGCAGCGGTCTGTTCTTCCGCCTCGCGTCGGCGGGGCAGGCGAACGAGCTCACCTTCATCAGCCTGCTGTCGGCCACGCCCGGACGGCAGTGGATCCGCGACGGCGTGGTGGGGCGCGCGCTCGTGCTCGGCCTGAGCGTGCACGAGCACGTGTCGCGCGACGTGCCGAAGCCCGCGGCCCGGCCCGGCTTCGCCGAGCCGCCGCCGCACGCGCGCACGCCGATGTCGGCCACGCAGCAGTCGATCCTCGATGCGCTGCTGCGCGGGCTGAGCGACAAGGAGATCGCCTACACGCTCGGCCTGTCGAGCCATGCGGTGGACTATCACATGCGCCAGCTGCGGCGCCGCTTCGGCGTGCGCAACCGGGTGCAGCTCGTGAGCGCCGCGGCCGACTGGCAGCCTTGAACCTCAGCCGCTGATGCCGTTGCGCGCGGACGCCGGCTGCAGCGCGTCGAGGGCCGACAGCCGGCGGTAGTCGCCGGGCAGCACCGCATAGGTGCCGAGAAAGGTCTTGTGCAGATGGCTGTGGTCGGTGAAGCCCGCCGCATGCGCCGCATAGGTCACGCGCGCGCCGCCCGCGATCAGGTCGCGCGCGTACTCGATGCGGTGGCCGACGAGCATCTCGTGCGGCGTGAAGCCGAAGGCGCCCTTGAAGCGCCGCTGCAGGTGCACCGGATGCAGGCCCGCCGCCTCGGCGAGGCTGTCGAGCGTCATGCGCTGCTGGAAGCCCGTGGCGATCAGCTCGTAGAGCCGGTTCATGCGGTCCTCGCCGCTGTCGACGATGCGCGCGGGCTGCGCGGCGAGCGGGATCCAGCGCGCGAGGCGCTGGCGAAGCAGCGCGCGGCCGGCCGCGCTCTCCTCGGTGTCGTCGTCGCGGCCGAGGCCCGTGGGCCTGGACAGCAGCCGGTGGCATTCGAGGAAATCATGCGCCTCCGAGGCGTCGAGGAAGACCGCCACGCCGGCGTCGTCCTGCGCGCGCGCGAGCGGGGTGCTCTCGTGCGCGGCGCTGATGCAGCGCGCCACGGCCGGGCTGCAGTACATGGCGTCCTCGCGCCAGGGCGCGCTGCGCGCCTGCACCGAATGCCAGACCTGCGGCGCGATGCGCAGCAGGGTGCCCGGCGGCACGACCGTGATGCGGTTGCCGGTGGTGCGCACGTGCAGCTCGACGTCGCACACCGCGAGCGTGTAGCCGACGTGCCGGTGCGGCCGCATCTCGGGGTCCGACAGGCGGTTGGACGTGAGCTGCAGGCCGGTCAGGTCTGCGTCGCGCCAATAGCGGGTGCCCAGGAGTTCGATCAAGCGCGGTGTCCCTCGAATGTTGTAGTTCGCACGGCTGCAAGCCGCATGCCAGTGCGCAATGGTTTTACCGGAGTGTCCCTCATGGCGCGCGGCACGCACAGGGGGGTATATGCAGCCGAAGGTACTCAGTCGTGGCTCGGCGGGGTGCACGAGGGCCTTTCTTCTGCGTCCGCGGGGCCTGCGAAGCTAAGAATCTACAAGGCGGCATGGCCTCGCTTTGGTAGCTTGGGCCACCGCCTGCGGCAGCGTTGTGGAACGCGGCATGCGGCATCTCCACCAGGCCTTCCATGATTCCTTCCAATACCCTGCCATACGACGCGTCCGCCGCGCTGCCGGATGCCTCCGAGGCCGACCTTTCGCCCGCCGGCGCGCTCGAGCCCGCGCTCGACGGTCCGTTCCCGCAGCTCTATGCCGAAGAGCAGCTCGTGCCCGCGCCGGCGGCCGAGCGCCAGGCCGACGGCATGCCCGGCATCGTCGGCGACCTGCTCGGCGCGCGCGATGCCGAGGCGCGGCGCGAGCTGATGCAGGACCTGCTCGATGCGCTCGGCTTCGACTGGCTCGGCTACGGCACCGTGAGCTACCTGCGCGGGCGCTGGTGGCCGCTGAGCTTCTTCACCGCCCACGCGAACCCCGAGTGGACGCAGCGCTACTTCTCGCACCGCCTCTACGAGATGGACCTGCGCCAGCCGGGCGTGCCCGCGTCGAGCCTGCCGCTGGTGTGGGACCTGGAGCAGATCGAAAGCGCGCCGCTGTCGCCGGCCAGCACCGCGGCCGAGGACCCGGCCGGCCGCCGCCGGCGCTTCGTGGACGACCTGCGCCTGAGCGGCATCCACAGCGGCCTCATGTTCCGGCTCGCGTCGCCGACGCAGGTGAACCTCTACACCGTGATCAGCCTGCAGTCGTCGGCGCACGGCCGCGACTGGATCACCGACGACGTGGTGGGCCATGCGCTCACGCTGGGCCTGAGCCTGCACGACTACCTGTCGCGCCACTCGCGCCTGCCGAGCGAGGCGGGCGCGGCGGCGCGCATCGAGATCTCGAGCACGCAGCAGTCGATCCTGCAGCAGTTGCTGCAGGGCCGCAGCGACAAGGAGATCGCGAACCGGCTCGACCTCTCCGCGCACACGGTCGACTACCACATGCGCCAGCTGCGCCGGCGCTTCGCGGCGCGCAACCGCGTGCAGCTGGTGAACGCGGTGCAGCAGAGCGACAGCGACTTCGGCGTGCTCAGCGACTTCTGATCAGGCCTGCACCGCCACCGGGCTGCGCTCGGCGAACTGCCCGTTCCAGTACGGGTAGTAGGGGTAGGGCGGGGTGACGGCGCTCGCGGCGTCGAGCCGCCGGCGCTGGTCGTCGCTGAGCTGCCAGCCGAGCGCGCCGAGGTTCTGCTCCAACTGCTTCTCGTCGCGCGCGCCGATCAGCACGCTCGAGACCGTGGGCCGCTGCAGCAGCCAGTTGATCGCGATCTGCGGCAGGGTCCGGCCGGTTTCCTCGGCGACGGCGTCCATCGCGTCGATCACGCGGTAGAGGCGCTCGTCGTCCACCGGCGGCGCGAAGCCGGCGGTCTCGTGCAGGCGGCTGCCTTCGGGCAGCGGCTGGCCGCGGCGGACCCGGCCGGTCAGGCGGCCCCAGCCGAGCGGGCTCCAGACGATGGCGCCCAGGCCCTGGTCGAGGCCGAGCGGCATCAGCTCGAACTCGTAGTCGCGGCCGATCAGCGAGTAGTAGGTCTGGTTCGCGACGAAGCGCTGCAGGCCGAGCCGGTCGGAGGCCGCGAGCGACTTCATCAGCTGCCAGCCCGAGAAGTTGGAGGCGCCGATCAGCCGCACCTTGCCGGCGCGCACGAGGTCGTCGAGCGTGTCGAGCACCATCTCCACCGGCGTCATCGCGTCGAAGGCATGCAGCTGCAGGATGTCGATGTAGTCGGTGCCGAGCCGCTTCAGGGCCGCCTCGGTCGCGGCGATCAGGTGGTGGCGCGACGCGCCCACGTCGTTGGGCCCGTCGCCCGCGCGCAGCGCGAGCTTGGTCGAGATGATGGCCTTGTCGCGCCGGCCCTTGAGCGCGGCGCCGAGGATGGCTTCGGACGCGCCGTTCGAGTAGACGTCGGCCGTGTCGAACAGCGTCACGCCCGCGCCGAGCGCGAGGTCGACGATGCTGCGCGCGCCCTCGACGTCGGTGTTGCCCCAGGCGCTGAAGAGCGGCCCCTGGCCGCCGAAGGTGCCGGCGCCGAAGCCGAGGGCGGGGACCTTGAAGCCGGAGCGGCCGAGAAAACGTTGTTCCATGGTGTGTCTTTCAGGCAAACAAGAAAAAAGCGGAAAAGGGAGCGAGGCTCACGCGCGCGCCGAGGCGCACTCGGCCGGCGCGGCGCTGCGCTCGCCGCGGCGGTCGAGCGCGCGGCTCCAGAGCGCGATCGCCAGGCCCGCGAGCGTGAGAAGCGCCGCCACCCAGCCGAGCGCGCGCAGCCCCGGGCCGTGGTCGATGACCGCGCCGCCGACCCAGGCGCCGAGCGCGTTGCCGAGGTTGAAGGCCGCGATGTTGAGGCTGGACGCGAGGTTCTGGCCCGCGCCCGCGGCCTTCTCGAGCACGCGCAGCTGCATCGGCGCGACCGTGGCGAAGGCGGCGACGCCGAGCAGGCCGACGAAGGCCACGGCCGCGACCGGCGTGCCGATGGCGAGCTGCATCGCGCCGAGCACCGCGGCCAGCACCGCGAGCGTGCCCAGCACGGCCGGCATGGTCGCGCGGTCGGCCAGTCGCCCGCCGAGCAGGTTGCCGACCGCGAGGCCGCCGCCGAAGACGAGCAGGATCGGCGACACCGCCGACTCGGGCAGGCCGGTCAGGCGCGTCAGCAGCGGCTGGATGTAGGTGAACACCACGAACACGCCCGCATAGCCGAGCACCGTCATCGCCAGGCCGAGCAGCACCTGCGGCCGCGCCAGCACCGCGAGTTCGTCGCGCAGCGGCGCCGGCGCGCCTTCGCTGCGCACGCGCGGCACGAACAGCGCGAGCACCGTGAACGCGAGCACGCCGATCAGCGTGACGGCCCAGAACGCGGCGCGCCAGCCATGGTGCAGCCCGAGCCAGGCGCCAGCGGGCACGCCCAGCAGCGTGGCGGCCGTGAGGCCGGTGAACATGATCGCGATCGCCGAGGCGCGGCGCTCGGGCGGCACCAGCCCGGTGGCGACCACCGAGCCGACGCCGAAGAAGGTGCCGTGCGCCAGCGAGG
>CBHTTS010000335.1:0-5081 GCA_966095775.1 uncultured Variovorax sp.
CGTCGGCGGGCAGCGAGGCGACGAGCTCCGGCATCACCGGCGAGCGCCAGGCCAGCTGCAGCATCCGGCCGAGCGCCGCGGCGCTGATGCGCTCGTCGCGCGACAGCCCCGAGCCGTTGTCGAACACCGGCGGCGCCTCGCCGGTGCCGATGCGGTCGCGCCACCACTGGCCCAGCGCCGCGCGCGAGGCCTCGAAGCTGCCGCGGTTGCGCTGCGTGAGGCCGAGCGTGAGGAACAGCTGCTGCGCCATCACGTTGTTGCTGAACTTGTTGATGTCGCGCACCACCTCCGCGAGCGGCGGCGAGCCGAACTCGAACACCGGCCGCAGGCCCGCGGGCACGCGCCCGTCGCGCATCTGCCCGCCGACGCGGCCGCCCATCTCGGCCCACATGCCGCCGATGGCGCGCAGCGCGTAGGTGCGCGGATCGGCATAGGCCACGGACCACGCCTTCTCGCCGCAGGCCGCCGGCAGCCCGCCGAGGAAGCGGATGCGGTTCGGGTCGCTGAAGTCGGGCCGGAGCGCGGCGCGCCAGTCGCCGCATTCGCCGGGCACCAGCGGCACCGTCGGCTGCATCGACACGCTCGCGAGCGGCGGCTCGTAGTTCACGCGCGCCTGCTGGCCGCCGCGCTCGGGCGTGAAGCTCATCGCCACCGACTTGAAGTTGACCAGCAGCGCCTCGGGCGAGGCGTTGTAGGGCCGCAGCGGCTCGCCGTCGAAGGCGGCCGGGTCGGCGTCGATCGTGCTCTCGAAGGCGCTGCGGTCGAGCACGATGTCGCCGCTCACGCTGGTGATGCCGAGCCCCTGCACGCGGCGCAGCAGCAGCCAGGCGCGCTCGATCACGAGCTTCGGGTCGCCCTGGCCCTTGAGGTAGAGGTTGCCCTCGAGCACGCCGTTGTTCACCGGGCCGTCGACGTAGACCGGCGTGCTCCAGCTGTAGGCCGGGCCGAGCAGGTCGAGCGCCGCGTAGGTGGTCACCAGCTTCATGATCGAGGCCGGGTTCACCGGCACCTGGGTGCGCCAGGCCAGGCGCGGCGCGCGCGTGCCGTCGGCATCGGCCACGAGCATCGTCACGGCGTCGCGCGACACCTTGGCGCGCGCGAGCGCGGCCTCGACCTCGGGGGGGAAGGCCTGCTGCGCCGCGGCGCCGGCGGCGCCCAGTGCGGCGAGGGAGACGGCGAGGGCGCGGCGGACGAGCGGGAGACAGGAACGGAGCAGGCGCATCCGGCCGATTATCCCGGGCCGAAAACATGCAGTCGCGCGTGGTAGAGCAGCATCACCGTCTTGGCGTCGACGATCCGGCCGTCGGCCACCATCGCGAGCGCCTCGTCGATGCCGAGCTCGAGCACCTCGATGTCCTCGCCTTCCTCGGCCAGCCCGCCGCCGTCGGCCACGCGCATCGAGGGCGCGTAGTCGGCGACGAAGAAGTGCAGCCTCTCGGTCACCGAGCCCGGGCTCATGAAGGCCTCGAAGACCTTCTGCACCGCGTCGAGCCGGTAGCCCAGCTCCTCCTCGACCTCGGCGCGGATGCGCGCCTCGGGCGCCGCGCCGTCCAGCAGGCCGGCCGCGGCCTCGATCAGCAGGTCGTCGTGCCCGTTGACGAAGGCCGGATAGCGGAACTGGCGCGTCAGCAGCACCGTGCGGCGCGCGCGGTCGCAGGGCAGCAGCGTGGCGCCGTTGCCGCGGTCGTAGGTCTCGCGGTGCATGCGCTGCCAGCTGCCGTCGCGGCGCCGCCAGTCGAAGGCGGTGGTCTTGAGCGTGTACCAGTGGTCGGAAAGCAGGGTGACTTCGTGCACCCGGACGCGGTCTTGCAGGGTCATGGCCGCAGCATACGTGCAACTTCATGCATAAACAAGAAAATTCGTGCAATCGCGTGCGGAGCCAGCTACCATCGCCCGATGCTCACGAGCCAGCGCAAGCAACACATCCTCTCGGTCCTCGAGCGCGACGGGCAGGTCGTCGCCAAGGCGCTCAGCGAGGCGCTCGGGCTGTCCGAGGACTCGATCCGGCGCGACCTGCGCGAGCTGGCCGCCGAGGGCCTGCTGCGGCGCGTGCACGGCGGGGCGCTGCCGCTGGCGCCGGCCGAGGCCGACTTCGCGGGCCGGATGCAGCTCGCGAGCGAGGAGAAGGTGGCGATCGGCCGCGCCGCGGCGCGCCTGGTGCGGCCCGGGCAGGTGGTGCTGATCGACGGCGGCACCACCGCCGTGCAGATGGCGCGGCACCTGCCGCGCGAACTGCGCGCGAGCGTGGTGACGCACAGCCCCTCGGTCGCGGTCGAGCTCGCGAACCACGCGGGCCTCGAGGTGACGCTGATCGGCGGCCGGCTCTTCAGGCATTCGATGGTGGCCACGGGCGCGGCCGCCATGGAGGCGATCGCGCGCGTGCGCGCCGACGTCTTCTTCCTCGGCGTGACCGGCGTGCACGCCGAGGCCGGCCTCACCACGGGCGACGCCGAGGAGGCCGCGATCAAGCGCGCGCTCATGGCGGCGGCGGCCGAGACCGTGGTGCTGGCCTCGTCGGAGAAGGTCGGCGCCGCCTCGGCCTGGGTGATCAACCCGGTCGGCGCCGCCGCGCGCCTGCTGGTCTCGCCCGCGGCGCAGCCGTCCGCGCTGGCGCCGCTGCGCAAGGCCGGGCTCGCGATCCTGCGCAGCGACGGCTGAACCCAATGCCCCCCGCGCGGCACGGCAGCGGCGCGGCCTCGATAATCGGCCGATGCCCGCCCTGCCCCGCCTCTCGCCCCGCACGCTCGGCATCGGCGCGGCCGTGGTCACCGTGCTGGTCTGGACCGCGTTCATCGTGATCGCCCGCGCCTCGGCCGGACGCTCGCTCACGCCCTTCGACCTCGCGCTCGCGCGCATCTGTGGCGCGAGCCTGGTGCTCGTGCCCTGGGGCGCCTGGCTCGTGGCGAAAAGCCGGCGCGAGGGCGACGGCAGCGCCTCCTCGCTGTTCGGCCTGTCGCCGCTCGCGCTGCGCGTGACCGCCGCGGCCGGCATCTTCGGCGGCGTGGCCTATGCCTCGCTCGCCTACAGCGGGTTCTTCTACGCGCCCGCGGGCCACGCCTCGGTGCTGATGCCGGGCAGCCTGCCGCTGTGGACCACGCTGCTGGCCGCGCTGGTGCTGCGCGACCGCATCACGCCGGCGCGCGCCGTCGGCCTCGCGCTGATCGTGGCGGGCGACCTGATGGTCGGCGGCCGCAGCCTGCTGCACGCCTTCGAGGGCGGCGAGGTCTGGAAGGGCGACCTGCTGTTCATGGGCGCGGCCTTCTGCTGGGCCTGCTACAGCGTGGTCGCGCGCCGCCACGGGCTCGACGCGGTACGCGCCACCATCGCGATCACGGTCTTCGCGCTCCTGACCTACGTGCCGGTCTACACGCTGCTGGTCGCCTTCGGCGCGGTCGCGAGCCACCTGGGCACGGCGCCGTGGGGCGAGGTGGCGTTCCAGATGCTGTTCCAGGGCGTGGGCTCGGTCGTGATCTCGGGCATCAGCTTCACCCGGATGGTCCAGCACTTCGGCCCGGTCCGCACCACCATGATCACGGCGCTGGTGCCCGGCCTGTCGGCCTTCGGCGCGGTGATCTGGCTCGGCGAGCCGCTCTACTGGAACCTTGTCGCGGGCCTGCTGCTCGTGACGGCCGGGATCCTGTTCGGGGTGCAGAAGCAGAAGGCGGCGGCACCGCGCGCCGCGGCCGTGCCCGCGGTGGCGGCAACGGGGCGCTGCGATGCCTAGGCTGCTCGCTTTCGATACCAGCACCGAGCAGCTGTCCGTGGCGGTGCGCCACGGCGACCGCGTGCTCGCGCACAGCGGCGCGGGCGGGGCGCAGGCCTCGGGCACGCTGATCCCGCTCGTGCTGCAGCTGCTGGCCGAGGCGGGGCTCGGACTCGCGCAGCTCGACGCGATCGCCTTCGGCCGCGGGCCGGGCTCGTTCACGGGACTGCGCACGGCCTGCGCGGTGGCGCAGGGCCTGGCCTTCGGCGGCGGCGTGCCGCTCTTGCCCGTGGACACGCTGCTGGCCGTGGCCGAGGAGGCGCGCCATGCCTTCGGCGCCGACCGCGTGGTGGCGGTGCTCGATGCGCGCATGGACGAGGTCTATGCGGCGCGCTACGACTTCGCGGCCGGCGGCCCGCTCGGCGGCGAGGCCGGCGAGCCGCTGCTGCTGGCGCCCGAGGCGCTCGAGGTGCCGGCGGGCTGGTCGCTGGCCGGCAACGCCTTCGCCGCCTACGGCGCGCGCCTGGCGCCGGCTTCGGCCCGGCACGAGGTGCTGCCGACGGCCGCCGCGATGCTCCGGCTCGCGCCCGCGCTGCTCGCGGCGGGCCGCACGGTGGACGCGGCGCATGCCTGGCCGCTCTACGTTCGCGATAAAGTGGCGCAAACGACCGAGGAGCGCGCCGCCATCAAGGCCGCCGCCTCGGCCGCCGTTGCCACGCAGACCCGATGAGCGCCGTTCTCCAACCTGTCGAAGCCCGCCTCGAGCCGCTCACCGTCGAGCGGCTCGATGCCGTCTGCGCGGTCGAGCAGACGGCCTACAGCCACCCGTGGACGCGCGCCAACTTCATCGATTCGATGGCGGTCGGCTACCACTGCCAGTGCCTGCTCGCGCCGACCGCCGTGCCCGGACCGGCGGTGCCCGTCACCAGCCTCGGTGAAACGCTGATCGGCTACTTCGTCGCGATGAAGGGCGTGGACGAGGTCCACCTGCTCAACATCACCGTGGCGCCTGCCTTCCAGCGCCAGGGCTGGGCGCCGCTGATGCTGGAGGCGCTGACCGGCTGGTCGCGCGCGCAGGGCGCGCAGTGGCTCTGGCTCGAGGTGCGCGAGAGCAACCGCCGCGCGCTCGACATCTACATGCGCCACGGCTTCCGCAGCGTCGGCGTGCGCAAGGGCTATTACCCGGCGCTCGGCGGCAAGCGCGAGGATGCGGTGGTCATGAGCCTGCGGCTCGACGAGCCCGCGAGCGCCTGGGGGGGCCTGCGATGAACGGGGTGCAGACCCTGCAGCTCGACGCGCGCCGCCGCGCGATGCTCGACGAGATGGGCGTGAAGGTCTGGTGGCCGCAGCCCGAGGCCGCTGCGCCCGCGCCGGCGGA
>CBHTTS010000336.1:0-5078 GCA_966095775.1 uncultured Variovorax sp.
ACGTGAAGATCCTCACCAGCTGCCCGAGCTGCCTGCAGGGCCTCTCGCGCTACGGCAACGACCTGAGCAACGGCCTGCTCGAGGCCGACTACATCGTGGTCGAGATGGCGCGCAAGCTCCTCGGCGAGGACTGGATGCCGCAGTACGTGGCCGCCGCCAACCAGGGCGGGATCGAGCGGGTGCTGGTATGAGGCAACCGGGCTGCCCGTTGTGCGAAGGCGCCGGCGGGCGCATCGTCCACGAGGGCGCGAAGCTGCGCGTGATCCATGCCGAGGAGCCCGGCTTCCCGGCCTTCTACCGCGTGGTCTGGAACGCGCATGCGCGCGAGTTCACCGACCTCGACCCGGCCGACCGCGTGCTGTGCATGGAGGCGGTGGCGCTCGTCGAGCAATGCCTGCGCGCGCAGCTCGCGCCGGCCAAGATCAACCTCGCGGCGCTCGGCAACATGGTCGCGCACCTGCACTGGCACGTGATCGCGCGCTTCGCCGACGACACGCATTTCCCGGGCTCGGTGTGGGCGCCGGTGCAGCGCGAAGCCGACGCGGCGGCGCAGGCGGCGGTGGCCGCACGCCTTCCCGCGCTCGAGGCCGCGATGAGCGCGCAGCTGCGCGCAAGGAGCTTCTGATGGCAGGTTTGCAGGCCGGCGCACCGACGCCGCAATCGATCACCGTGCACGGCAAGTCGCGCGTGCTCGAGATCGGCTTCTCGGACGGCGCGACCTTCCGGATCCCGTTCGAGCTCATGCGCATCTACTCGCCCTCGGCCGAGGTGCAGGGCCACGGGCCGGGCCAGGAAGTGCTGCAGACCGGCAAGCGCGACGTCGAGCTGCTCGAGCTGCAGCCGGTGGGCAACTACGCCGTGCAGCCGGTCTTCAGCGACGGCCACGACTCGGGCATCTTCTCGTGGGACCTGCTCTACGAGCTCGGCGCCAACCAGGCGCAGCTCTGGGCCGACTACGAGCGGCGCCTCGCCGAGGCGGGCGTCGACCGCGACGCGCCGATGGCCGCGAAGGGCGGTTCGGCCTGCGGCAGCCATTGAGCGCGGCGCGGCGGCCGAAAAAAAACCACATAACCCGCCGTTCCGAAGGGTCGGTGCCTTGAGGTGAGTGCTTCCGCCCTAACATCGGGCGCATGAGTACCACCCATTTCGGCTTCGAGAAGGTCGACGAAAGCGAGAAGGCGCAGCGCGTGCGCGGCGTCTTCGACTCCGTGGCGTCCCGCTACGACCTCATGAACGACCTGATGTCGGTGGGACTGCACCGCGCCTGGAAGGCGTACACCGTGATGGTCGCGAACGTGGGCGAAGGCTCGCGCGTGCTCGACATCGCGGGCGGCACCGGCGACCTCGCGCTCGCGTTCTCGAAGAAGGTCGGCGCGAGCGGCCAGGTGGTGCACACCGACATCAACGAGGCGATGCTGCGCACCGGCCGCGACCGGCTGCTCGATGCCGGCGTGGTGCTGCCGACCCTGGTCTGCGACGCCGAGAAGCTGCCCTTTCCCTCCGACCACTTCGACGTGGTCACCGTCGCCTTCGGCCTGCGCAACATGACCCACAAGGACGTGGCGCTGAAGGAAATGAACCGCGTGCTCAAGCCTGGCGGCAAGCTGCTGGTGCTCGAGTTCTCGAAGGTGGCGAAGCCGCTCGCGAAGGCCTACGACTGGTATTCGTTCAACGTGCTGCCGCGCCTGGGCAAGGTCGTGGCCGGCGACGACGCGAGCTACCGCTACCTGGCCGAGTCGATCCGGATGCACCCCGGCCAGGAAGAGCTCAAGACCCTCATGAAAGAGGGCGGTTTCGGCCATGTGGACTATCACAACATGACGGGAGGCGTGGTCGCCCTTCATGTTGGAATCAAATGTTGATACAGCGAATTCTTCGCTCGAAAGAGGAGACGAGATGAAAAGTTTGAGTTCCTTGTTCCTGGCTTGCGTGCTGGCCGTGGTCAGCATCCAGGCGGACGCCGCGCGCATCGGCGGCGGCAAGTCGATGGGCCGCCAGTCGTCGAACGTGACGCAGCGCGAGTCCGCGGCGCCGACCGCGCCCGCGCAGCAGCAGAACGCCGCCACCGCGGCGCCGAGGCCCGCCACGCCGGCGCCCGCCGCCGCGGCGCCGAAGCGTCCCTGGGGCGCGATGCTCGGCGGCCTGGCCGCGGGCCTGGGCCTCGCCTGGCTCGCGAACTCGCTCGGCCTCGGCGCGGGCTTCGCCAACTTCCTGCTGATCGCGCTGCTCGCGATGGTGGCCTTCGCCGTCTGGCGCATGATCAAGGCGCGCTCGGCCGCGCCGGCGCAGGGCGCGCGCCAGGGCGGCTTCGCCTTCGAAGGCGCGGGCGGCCCCGCGAACGCCAGCGCGCCGGTGCAGTACAGCCCGGCCAACGTCGGCAACGACGCCTCGGCCCGTCCCTGGGAGCGCAACACCGCGGCCTTCGACGCCACGCCCTCGCACGGCAGCAGCCTGTCCGCCGCGGGTGCCGCGGCCGGCGGCAGCATGATCGGCTCGGCCCTCTCGGGCTCGCAGAGCTGGGGCATCCCGGCCGGCTTCGACGTGGACGGCTTCCTCGCGGCCGCGAAGCGCAACTTCGTGACCCTGCAGGATGCCTGGGACCGCGCCGACGTCGGCACGCTGCGCTCGATGATGACCGACGAGATGGTCGCGGAGATCCGCACCCAGCTCGCCGACCGCGCGAGCCACACGGGCGGCGCCTCGAACAAGACCGAGGTCGTGATGCTCGACGCCAAGCTGCTCGGCATCGAGGAGCTGGCCGACGTCTACATGGCGAGCGTCGAGTTCTCGGGCATGATCCGCGAGGACGCCTCGGCCGGCCCGGGTCCGTTCCGCGAAGTCTGGAACATGACCAAGCCGCGAAGCGGCACCAGCGGCTGGCTCGTGGCCGGCGTGCAGGCGCTGCAGTAACGCAGCCCGCAGAATGAGGCCGCCGCCGGCGGCATGACGGGGATAATGGGGACATGGCCACACCATCGTCCCCATTTTCTTTTCTCGGCGATCTCTTCAACCGCATCGGCGAGCGCCTGCAGCCGCCGGCCTGGGCGGTGCACGAGATCCAGCACCGCGCGGTGCTGTTTCTCAACCATGTGCTGCAGCAGGAGCCCGAGGCCCAGCAGCGGCTGCTGCGCCAGCAGGGGCGAGTGGTGCGCTTCCAGTGGCGCTTCGTGACGATGGAGCTGGTGGCCACGCCCGCCGGCCTGCTCGACCTGGCGCCTCCGGGCTCGGTCCCTGAACTCACGCTCACCGTCACCGACGAATCCCCGTTCGACCTGGCCCGCGCCACGCTGCGCGGCGACAAGCCCGCGGTGCAGATCATCGGCGACGTGCAGCTCGCGGCCGAGGTCAACTGGCTGGTCGACCATGTGCGCTGGGACGTGGAGGACGACCTGGCCCGCCTGATCGGCGATGTGCCGGCCCATGCGATCGCCAATGGCGCGCGGCGCGTGGTGGAGGGGCTGCGGCAGTTCGTCGGTGAGCGCGGCGGCAAGTCCGCCGGCTCCGCAGGCGCCGAATGAGGCGCTTCTACCGCGGCATCTTCATCGTCCTGGTCGCGCTGCGTTACGGGCTGGACGAGCTCGTGCTCAGCAGCTTCCAGAAGCCCTGGTTGGGGGTGGTGGCCCGCATCGTGTCGATCGGCCGCAACCTGGACGCGCCCCGCGGCCAGCGCCTGCGCGAGGCGCTGGAGCGGCTGGGGCCGATCTTCGTGAAATTCGGCCAGGTGCTGTCGACCCGGCGCGACCTGCTGCCGGCCGACATCGCCGACGAGCTGGCCTGGCTGCAGGACCGGGTGCCGCCCTTCGATTCCAAGATCGCGATCGCCACCATCGAGCGCGCATTCCGCCGGCCGGTAGGCGAGATCTTCGCGGAGTTCGACGAGACGCCGGTGGCCAGCGCCTCCATCGCCCAGGTGCACTTCGCCACCGTGCGCGAAGCCGGCGGGGGGCTGCGCGAGGTCGCGGTCAAGGTGCTGCGGCCGGGCATGCGCGGGGTGATCGAGAAGGATCTCGAGCTGATGGCCATGATGGCGCGCTGGGTGGAGGGCCTGTCCTACGACGCCAAGCGGCTCAAGCCGCGCGAGGTGGTGGCCGAGTTCGACAAGTACCTGCACGACGAGCTCGACCTGGTGCGCGAGGCCGCCAACGCCGCCCAGCTGCGGCGCAACATGAGCCAGCTGGAGCTGGTGCTGATCCCGGAGATGTTCTGGGACCTGTGCCATCCCGAGGTGATCGTGATGGAGCGCATGAAGGGCGTGCCCATCGCACAGCTCGACCGCCTGCGCGCCGCCGGGGTCGACATCCCGAAGCTGGCGCGCGACGGCGTCACGATCTTCTTCACCCAGGTGTTCCGCGACGGCTTCTTTCATGCCGACATGCACCCGGGCAACATCCAGATCAGCCTGGCGCCGGCCACTTTCGGTCGCTACATCTCGCTGGACTTCGGCATCGTCGGCACGCTGACCGAGTCGGACAAGGAATACCTCGCGCAGAACTTCGCCGCCTTCTTCCGGCGCGACTACAAGCGCGTGGCCGAGCTGCACCTGGAAAGCGGCTGGGTCCCGGAGGGCACGCGCATCGACGAGCTGGAGGCGGCGATCCGCACCGTCTGCGAGCCTTACTTCGATCGGCCGCTCAAGGAAATCTCCCTGGGCATGGTGCTGATGCGCCTGTTCCAGACCTCGCGCCGCTTTCACGTCGAGATCCAGCCCCAGCTGGTGCTGTTGCAGAAGACCCTGCTCAACATCGAGGGCCTGGGGCGCCAGCTCGACCCCGAGCTGGACCTCTGGCACACCGCCAGGCCCTTCCTCGAGAAATGGATGAGCGACCAGATCGGCCCGCGCAAGCTGCTCGAGCAGCTGCGCGCCGAGGCGCCGCGCTACGCCAAGCTGCTGCCGCAGCTGCCGCGGCTGATGCACGACTACCTCGACAATCGCCCGGCCGACCACCGGCGTGAACTGCTGGAGCTGCTGGCCGCTCAAAAGCGGACCAACCGGCTTCTGCAGGCCATCATCTACGGTGGCGTGGGTTTTGTATTGGGGTTGATCGCGATGCAGGTGCTGGTGCGCGTGCGTCTGTTCT
>CBHTTS010000337.1:0-5068 GCA_966095775.1 uncultured Variovorax sp.
GAGCGATGGAATCATAATCCACAGGTCCGCGGTTCGAGTCCGTGAAGAGCCACCAACATTCTCGAAAAGCCTTGCAGGTCAACGACTTGCAAGGCTTTTTTGTTTGGCGCGACCGCGTTTGCGGGCGCCGCCGCGACCCGATTTCTCCACCGCCGGCCGCGCTGCCCGTTCAGCAGGCAACCCAGTGCCAACCCGCGCCGTTGCTGGCTCCGCCGCAGTCCCTCCTCAGACAACTCACAGAGTTGTGCACAGAAAAGCTTAACAAGTCACGGTTTTGACACATGTCCAGCCGGACGGCCTCATCCCGCCTTGCGGAAGGTCAGGTTGATGCGCCGGCTGCCGAACAGCGCGTGCGGCCGGTCCGCGAGCGGCAGCACGCCGTGGAAACGCAGCCGGTCGGGGCCGCCCCAGACCACGACGTCGCCGTGGGCCAGCGGAATGCGCCGGGGCCGGTCGGCGCGCGCGAGGCCGCCGAACAGGAAGACGGCGGGCATGCCGAGCGACACCGACACGATCGGCGCGCGGTGGTCGCGTTCGTCCTTGTCCTGGTGCAGCGCGAGGCGCGTGCCGGGCGCATAGCGGTTGACGAGGCAGGCGTCGGGCGCGAAGCCCTCGAATCCGGCTTCGGCGGCGGCGGACACCGCCAGCCGCTCGAACGCCTCGGGCATCGGCGGCCAGGGCTCGCCGCTCTGCGGATCGCGCTCGCCGTAGCGGTAGCCGCGCCGGTCCGAGATCCAGCCGAGCCGGCCGCAGTTGGTCATGGCGACCGACATCGTGAAGCCGCCCGGCGTCACGAGGTGGCGGAACGGCGCGCGCTGCTCGACCGCCTGCAGCGCGGGCAGCAGCGCGTCGACGAAGGGCAGCGCGAAGCCGCGCAGCACACAGGCGCCGGGGCCGATCGCCTCGGTATGGCGCGGCGGATCGGGCTCGGGCGCATCGGCGAACAGGTCGAGGGTCATGGCGCCACCCGCTCGCGCGCCGGCGCGTCGGCGGCCTCGGCGACGAGGCGGCCGAGCGTGCGCATCGCCTCCTCGCTCTGCGCGTTCCAGGCATGGCCGTAGTTGAGCCGCAGGCAGTGGCCGAAGCCGCGCGTGGCCGAGAAGATCGGCCCGGGCGCGACGCTGATGCCCAGCGCGAGCGCCCGGCGGTGGATCTCGAGCGCGTCGACCTGCGGCGGCAGCTCGACCCAGAGGAAATAGCCGCCGAGCGGCCGCGTCGCGCGCGTGCCGGCGGGAAAGTGGTGGCCCAGCGCCTGCGCGAAGCTCGCCTGCTGCACGGCCAGCGCCTGGCGCAGCTTCCGCAGGTGCTTGTCGAGGCCGCCCTTCTCGAGGTACGCCGCGAGCGCGAGCTGCGCGGGCACCGAGGTGCTCAGCGTGGTCGTGAGCTTGAGCCGCGCCACGCTGCGCGCGAAACGGCCGGCCGCCGCCCAGCCGATGCGGTAGCCCGGCGCGAGGCACTTCGAGAACGAGGCGCAGTGCAGCACCAGCCCCTGGGTGTCGAAGGCCTTGGCCGGCGGCGGCCGCCGGTCGCCGAAATAGAGCTCGGCATAGACGTCGTCCTCGATCAGCGGCACCGCATGGCGCGCGAGCAGTTCGACCAGCGCCTTCTTCTTCGCATCGGGCATCAGGCTGCCGAGCGGATTCTGGAAGGTGGTCATGAGCCAGCAGGCGCGCGGCCGGTGCGCGGCGAGCGCGCGTTCGAGCGCGGCGAGGTCGATGCCCTCGCCCGGATGCGTCGGCACCTCGATCGCGCGCAGGCCCATGCGTTCGAGCGCCTGCAGCGCGGCGTAGAAGGTGGGCGACTCCACGACCACCGAGTCGCCGGGCCGCGTCACGGCCGCGAGGCAGAGGTTCAGCGCCTCGAGCGCGCCGTTGGTGACCACGATCTCCTCGGCCGGCACCTGCATGCCGTCGCCCAGGTAGCGCAGCGCGATCTGGCGGCGCAGCGCAGCGCTGCCGGGCGTGAGGTCGTCCACGGTGCGCCAGGGGTCGAGCGACTTCGCGCTCGCGGCCATGAACTGGCCCAGCCGCGCGAGCGGGAACAGCAGCGGGCTCGGGAAGGCCGAGCCGAACGGCACCACCTGGCGCGACATGCTGGCCTCGAGGATCTCGAACACCTGGTCGCTGACCTCCAGCGACCTCGGCCCGCCGGCCGGGCGCGAGGTGAGGTTGGCTTCGGGCGGCGCGTCGCGCAGGCCGCCGCCGGTGACGTAGTAGCCCGAGCGGTCGCGCGGGCGCCCCCACCCCCCCCCCAAGCGGCAGGAGGTGGACGGGGACCCACAGGATGGCCGCACCCCCCCGCCCTCGCCGGTGTGGCGCACCGACGGCAGGCGGTCGCCGGTCTTGAGGGTGCCGCGACGGATCGATGCCTCGATGTCGGCGGCCAGGGCTTCGTAGCGCTTCATGGGCGGTCTGGTTCGGCCCGACTTTATCTGCTCCGGTGATTTGAGCCGGATCTGCATCTGTTTTTTGCGCCCCGCTTCGGGCACAGTCGGCACATGTCCTCTTTCCTGCGCGCGATCCGCGCCGTTCTCTGGAGTTTCATCGGTCTCGGCGGCCGCCGCGCGGACGCCGACCGCCGCACCGAACAGCTCGGCCTGCTGCCGCTGGTCGGCGTGGCCTTCGCCACGGTGCTGCTGCTCGTGGCGGGGCTGCTCGCGCTGGCGCACTTCGCGGCCGGCGCATGAAGCCGGCGCTGCGACGCCTCGCCCGCGCGACCTCGGTGCTGGCGCTGCTGCTGCTCGGCGCCGGCGGCACCGCACGCGCCGCGGACGACATGGAGCAGCGCGTCGCCGCCTGCATCGCCTGCCATGGCCGCGTCGGCGCGACCAGCAACGCGGGCTACTTTCCGCGGCTCGCCGGCAAGCCCGCGGGCTACCTCTACAACCAGCTGCGCAGCTTCCGCGACGGCCGGCGCTTCAACGCCGACATGCGCTACATGGTGCAGCACCTCTCCGATGCCTACCTGATGGAAATGGCGACCTACTTCGCCAACCTCGACCTGCCCTATCCGCCGGTCCCGCCCGCGACCGACGCAACGCCCGCGCAGCTCGCGCGCGGCCGGCAGCTCGCGCTCGAGGGCGACGCGGCGCGCCGCATCCCGGCCTGCGTCCAATGCCATGGCGCCGCGCTCACGGGCGTGCAGCCCGCCATCCCGGGCCTGCTCGGGCTGCCGCGGCTCTACGTGTCCTCGCAGCTCGGGGCCTGGCTCACGAACGAGCGGCATGCGCTCGCGCCCGACTGCATGGCCGACATCGGCCGGCGCATGACCACGGCCGACGTCAACGCCGTCGCGAGCTGGCTCGCGGTGCAGCCGATGCCGGCCGATCCCAAGCCCGCCGCCGCCCTGCCCGCGCCGCTGCCGATGGCCTGCGGCGGCATGCCGAAGTGAGGTCCCGCATGCGATGGCGCTACCTCGGCTGGACGCTGCTCGCACTGGTGCTGCTGCTCGGCGCCGCGGCGGGCGGCATCGTCGCGCTGAACCTGCGCGGCGAGGACCCGCTGCCCGCGCAGGCCGAAGCCTTCCAATCCACGCCGCAACGGGTCGAGCGCGGGCGCTACCTCGCGCTCGCGGGCAACTGCGCGGGCTGCCACACGACGCGCGGCGGCCAGCCCTACGCGGGCGGCCTGCCGATCGAGACCCCGTTCGGCACGGTCTATTCGAGCAACCTCACGCCCGATGCGGAACGCGGCATCGGCAGCTGGAGCAGCGCGCATTTCTGGCGCGCGATGCACAACGGCCGCAGCAAGGACGGCCGGCTGCTCTACCCGGCCTTCCCGTACCCGAACTTCACGCAGGTGACGCGCGAGGATTCGGATGCGATCTATGCCTACCTGCGCAGCCTTCCGGCCGCGCCGGTGCCGAACCAGCCGCACCGGCTGCGCTTTCCGTACGACACGCAGGCGGCGCTGGCGGTCTGGCGCGCGCTCTCGTTCAAGCCCGAGACCTTCGTGCCGGCCGCGGGCAAGCCGGCCGAGTGGAACCGCGGCGCCTACCTGGTCGGCGGACTGGGCCACTGCATCGCCTGCCACGGCCCCCGCGATTCGCTCGGCGCGACCCGGACCGCGCTCGGCCTCTCGGGCGGGCTGATCGCGGCCGAGAACTGGTATGCGCCCTCGCTCACCGATGCGCACGAGGCGGGCGTGGCCGACTGGCCCGCGGCCGAGGTGGTCGCGCTGCTCAAGACCGGCGTGGCGCCGCGCGGCTCGGTCATGGGGCCGATGGCCGAGGTGGTGTTCCGCAGCACGCAGTACCTGAGCGACGCGGACCTCGCGGCGATGGCCGCCTACCTCAAGGACCTGCCCGGCGCACCCGCGACCGCGGCCGCGGCGCCCCCCGCTGCCGCACCCGCGCGCCGCGACGCCGGCGCCATGGCGCGCGGCGCGCGGATCTACGACCAGCGCTGCGCCTACTGCCACGGCGACCAGGGCCAGGGCCAGCCGGGCGCGTTCCCGCCGCTCGCGGGCAACCGCGCCGTGACCATGGCGCGGCCGACGAACCTGATCCAGGTGATCGCGCACGGCGGCTACCTGCCGTCGACCGCGGGCAATCCGCGGCCCTACGGCATGCCGCCGTTCGGCCAGGAGCTCGATGCCTCGGACGTGGCCGCCGTGCTGACCTACATCCGCGGATCGTGGGGCAACGACGCCGCGCCCGTGACCCAGCTCGACACGATGCGGCGCTGAGCCCGCGCGCTGCGGGGCCGCTCAGGCCGCCACCGGCTGGCGCTGCGCGCCCGCCTTGGCAGGCACGGGCATGTGGCGCGCCCAGTCGATGACCTCGAGCGTGCCGTCGGCATGCTCGGCGAGCGCCGTGAGGCTCTCGACCCAGTCGCCGTCGTTGCAGTAGAGGATGCCGTCGATGTCGCGCATCTCGGCATGGTGGATGTGGCCGCAGACCACGCCCTGCACGCCGAGCTTGCGCGCCTCGCGCGCGACCGCG
This sequence comes from uncultured Variovorax sp., assembly GCA_966095775.1. Classification (GTDB taxonomy): domain Bacteria; phylum Pseudomonadota; class Gammaproteobacteria; order Burkholderiales; family Burkholderiaceae_C; genus Variovorax. The sequence continues at coordinate 4,942 of CBHTTS010000337.1, forward strand.
TTCTCGAAGTCGCCGACGTAGCTCACGGCGCGCTTGACCTTGCCCTTGAGGTACTTCGACAGCGACCAGTACGGCAGCCCCATGCGCGCGCGCAGCGAGTTGAGGTGGCGGTTGAGCTTGAGCGTGA
>CBHTTS010000338.1:0-5056 GCA_966095775.1 uncultured Variovorax sp.
GCATGATGCCGATCTTGATCTCGTCGGGCGTGATCAGGCCGGGGCAGTTCGGGCCGAGCAGCAGCGTCTTCTTGCCGCCGGCGGCTTCCTTGGCCTTCATCTTGTTGCGCACTTCGAGCATGTCGCGCACCGGGATGCCTTCGGTGATGCAGATCGCCATGTCGAGGTCGGCCTCGACGGCTTCCCAGATGGCGGCCGCGGCGCCGGCCGGCGGCACGTAGATCACCGAGACCGTCGCGCCGGTCTGCTGGGCAGCTTCCTTGACCGAGCCGAAGATCGGGATGTTGAAGATCGACTCGCCGGCCTTCTTCGGGTTCACGCCGGCCACGAACGCGTTCTTGCCGTTCGCGTATTCCTGGCACTTCTCGGTGTGGAACTGGCCGGTCTTGCCGGTGATGCCCTGCGTGATGACTTTGGTGTCTTTGTTGATGTAGATCGACATGACTTGTTCCTTAGGCCTTCTTGACTGCTGCCACGACCTTCTGGGCCGCTTCCGCCATGGTGTCGGCGCTGATGATCGGCAGACCCGAGTCGGCCAGCAGCTTCTTGCCTTCGGCTTCGTTGGTGCCCTTCATCCGCACGACCAGCGGCACTTGCAGGTTCACGGCCTTGCAGGCCGCGATCACGCCGGTGGCGATGGTGTCGCACTTCATGATGCCGCCGAAGATGTTGACGAGGATGGCCTCGACGTTCTTGTTCTTCAGCATGATCTTGAAGGCCTCGGTGACCTTCTCGGGGGTGGCGCCGCCGCCCACGTCGAGGAAGTTGGCGGGCTCGCCGCCGAACAGCTTGATGGTGTCCATGGTCGCCATCGCGAGGCCGGCGCCGTTCACGAGGCAGCCGATGTTGCCGTCGAGCGAGATGTAGGCGAGGTCGAACTTCGAGGCCTCGACTTCGGCCGGATCCTCCTCGTCGAGGTCGCGCAGCGCGACGATCTCGGGGTGGCGGAACAGCGCGTTGCTGTCGAAGTTGAACTTGGCGTCCAGAGCGATGATGTTGCCCTTGCTGTCACGGTTGAGCGGGTTGATCTCGACCAGCGAGGCGTCCGTCTCCATGTAGCAGGTGTAGAGCTTCTTGAACACGTCCACGGCCTGGGCGGTGGAGTCGGCCGGGATGCCGATGCCGTCGGCGATCTGCTTGGCCTGCGCGTCGGTCAGGCCTTCCTTGGGATCGGCGTAGACCGTGATGATCTTCTCGGGCGAGGAGTGGGCCACTTCCTCGATGTCCATGCCGCCTTCGCTCGAGGCGATGAAGGCCACCTTCTGCGTGGCGCGGTCGGTCACGGCCGAGACGTAGTATTCCTTCTGGATGTCCGCGCCGTCCTCGATGTACAGGCGGCGCACCTTCTGGCCTTCGGGGCCGGTCTGGTGGGTCACGAGCTGCATGCCCAGGATCTCGCCGGCCAGCTTCTTCACGTCCTCGATCGACTTCGCCACCTTGACGCCGCCGCCCTTGCCGCGGCCGCCCGCATGGATCTGTGCCTTGACGACCCACACCGGGCCTCCAAGCTTCTGGGCGGCCTCGACCGCCTCCTGAACCGTATAGGCCGGAATGCCGCGCGGCACCGGCACGCCGAACTTGGCAAGAATTTCCTTGCCCTGGTATTCGTGGATCTTCATGAGGGATGTCTCTCGGAAGGAGGGGGTTGAGAACGGGAGATCTGGCGTCTGAAGCTGTTTCTGCTCTGTTGCTCGCGGGCGACGGCGGCCTGGCGGCCGGGGGCGGCGAACAACCGCGGACTGTATCATGGTGCGCCGCACCAATACTCGACGTGCGGTTGCGGTCAATACGTAGACACAGGACCCACCATGGCCAAGGTTTTCATCGACGGCGAAGCCGGTACCACCGGCTTGCAGATTCGCGAGCGGCTCCAGACGATGCCGCAGATCGAGCTCGTGAGCATCGCGCCCGAGCTGCGAAAGGACGCGAACGCCAAGCGCGAGCTGATGGCCGGCGTCGACCTCGTGGTGCTCTGCCTGCACGACGACGCGGCGCGCGAATCGGTCGCGCTGATCGACCAGCTGCCCGGCCGGAAGCCCAAGATCATCGACGCCTCGACCGCGCACCGTGTGGCGCCGGGCTGGGTGTTCGGCTTCCCCGAACTCGTGGCCGGCCACTGGCAGGCCGTGGCGGCAGCCGACCGCGTGGGCAATCCGGGCTGCTACGCCACGGGCGCCATCGCGATCGTGCGTCCGCTGGTCGACGCGGGCCTGCTGCCCGCCGACTTCCCGATCTCGCTGCCCTCGGTCAGCGGCTACTCGGGCGGCGGCCGCGCGATGATCGAGGCCTACGAGAAGGGCGAGGCCGCGCTGTTCGAGACCTACGCGCTCGGCCTCAAGCACAAGCACATCCCCGAGATCATGAAGTACACCGGCCTGACGCGCCGGCCGGTCTTCATCCCCTCGGTCGGCAATTTCCGCCAGGGCATGCTGGTGCAGCTGCCGCTGCACCTGGACCTGCTGCCCGGCCGCCCCAAGGCCGGCGACCTGCACGAGGCGCTCGCCGCGCACTACGCGAAGAGCAACACGCCCGAGCAGTTCGTCAAGGTGCTGCCGCCCACCGAGGACGGCAAGCTCGACGCGCTCGCGCTCAACGACACCAACCAGCTCGAGCTGCGCGTGTTCCCGAACGAGGACCACCGCCACGCCGTGGTGATCGCGCGTCTCGACAACCTCGGCAAGGGCGCGAGCGGCGCCGCAGTGCAGAACCTGAAGCTGATGCTGGCGCTCTGAACGCCCGCGATCTTCTTTTTCTTTTACTTACCGGTTCACGAGCCAGAGCCCCACGCCCAGCAGCACCGCGTGCGCGCCGAAGGCGACGTACAGCGGCAGGCGCGAGGGCTCGGCCATTTCCTGCAGTGCCTCGTGGATGCGGCGCGTGAGCAGCGCGCGCAGCGCCGGGTCCTGCACGGTTTCGCCCTCCTCCGCCGCCGGCGCGCCGTGCCCGGCGCGCGCCAGCTGCCACTCGGCCAGCACCTCGCCGAGCGGCAGCCGGCCGAGGATCCAGCCCACCACCGCGCGCACCGCCCTGCCCTCGCCGAGCACCGGCGCGAGCGGCTTCACGAGCGCATCGACCGTGAGCCAGTCGGCCGCGCGCTGAAGCGTGCCGTGGGTGCGCGGCATGGCCTCGATGCGCCCCGCGATCGCGGCGGCGAGCCGCTGCGACACCGCCTCGCCGCGCGCCGCGACGATCTGCTGCATCGCGCGTGCGCGGCCCCGCGCCACGCCGAGCATCGCGTAGACGACCACGAACAGCAGCAACAGCACGGCCACCAGCGAGGGCGGCGAACTCAGCAGCGCGAGCGCCGCGCCGGCGCCGCCCGCGCGCGCCGCGGCATTGCCGGGCCCTTGCAGCTGGCTCAGGTAGAAGAAGAACACCCCGCCGCCGAGCACGAGGCCGAGCAGCACCCCCTGAATGGCCGAGCCGGCGAACACGAGCCCGGCCCGCGCGCCGGTGCGGACGAGAGACGACATGAGAGCACCCTCCGGAGTGTTGTTGTCGGTATGAGGCCCGGATGATGCCACCGCGCGCCGCCCGACCCGGCCGCGGCTCAGCCGCCGGCTTCGAGCAGGCGCGCCAGGGCCTGCAGGTCGCGCGCGACCCAGTCCGCATCGCGCTCGAACGCCGCATCGTCCATGTGCGGCTGCCGCAGCAGCGTGAACTGCAGCTCGCAGGCGCCGGGCGCGGTGCCGATCACGCGAAACGGCAGGTACACCTCGGGCACGCCTTCGGGCGCGACCCAGTGGTCGAGCACGCCGAAGTCGTTCGCGGGCGCGAAGCGCAACCGGGCCCGCCCATCGGGCGTGGTGACGACCCAGTGATCGCCGTCGGGCACGAGCGTGCTCTTCGCCAGGCCGCTCGCCCAGTCGGGCAGCCGCGCCGGATCGGCAGCCAGCGCGTAGGCGCGGCGCCAGTCGCAGGTCACGCGCTGCGTGATGACGCGGGACTGCATGCGGGGATCTTCATTCGTCGCCATCGAAATCGCTCCGGAGTACCTTGGCCGCCACCGCGCCCGAAAAACCGCGCGCGAGCAGGAAACGCATCTGCTTCGCCCGCTCCTTGGCATCGGCCGGCGGCGCGGCGAAGCGCCGGCGCCAGAGGGCCGTGGCACGCTCGACCTCGGTCGCCTGCAGACCGGCGACCGCTTCCTCGATGGCTTCGGGCCCGATGCCCTTCGCCTGCAGCTCCTGCCGCACACGCGCCGCCCCCGACCGGGCGGCGCGCTGGTGCAGCACCGAAGCCACCACGCGCGGCTCGCTGATGAAGTCCTTCGCTGCCAGCTCGTCGAGCGCGCGGGCCAGCGTGCCGGGCTCTTCCTCGTGCTTCGCCAGCTTGCGTTCGAGCTCCGCGCGCGAATGCTCGCGCTGGCTCAGCAGCCGCAGGGCGCGGCCTTTCAGAGAGGGGCCATCGAATGCCATGCGTGCGCCTGCACGGCCCGCCCGGAGGCCGTGCATCTCCTCTGCCTCTTACTCGCCCCGGTCGGCCTTGGCCGCCTTCGCGGGCTTCTCGGCCTTCTCGGGGGCGGGCGCATCGGCATCGGCCGCCAGCAGCGGAATGCCCAGAGACTCGCGCACCTTGTTCTCGATCTCGCGCGCCAACTCGGGGTTCTCGCGCAGGAACTCGCGCGCGTTGTCGCGACCCTGGCCGATCTTCTCGCCGTTGTAGGCGTACCAGGCGCCCGACTTGTCGAGGATCTTCGCGTTCACGCCCATGTCGATGATCTCGCCCTCGCGGCTGATGCCCTCGCCGAACAGGATGTCGAACTCCGCCGTCTTGAACGGGGGCGAGACCTTGTTCTTGACCACCTTCACCTTGGTCTCGTTGCCGATGGCCTCCTCGCCCTTCTTGATGGTGCCGGTGCGGCGGATGTCCAGGCGCACCGAGGCGTAGAACTTCAGCGCGTTGCCGCCGGTGGTGGTTTCGGGCGAGCCGAACATCACGCCGATCTTCATGCGGATCTGGTTGATGAAGATCACCATGCAGTTGGTCTTCTTGATCGTGGCGGTGAGCTTGCGCAGCGCTTGGCTCATCAGGCGGGCCTGCAGGCCGGGCAGCG
>CBHTTS010000339.1:0-5038 GCA_966095775.1 uncultured Variovorax sp.
TCGACGAGCTCTACTCGGCCATCAAGTACTACCTGACCAAGATCTCGCGCGAGGCGCTGGGCGAGGAGGAAAGCCGGCGCTGGACCGACATCATCAGCTTCACGATCAACATGGAGCAGATCGGCGACATCATCGAGCGGGTGATCATCGACATCGAGGACAAGAAGATCAAGCCGCAGCGCAACTTCTCCGAGGCCGGCATGGCCGAGATCGTCGAGCTGCACGGGCGGCTGATCGCGAACCTGCGCCTGAGCATGAGCGTGTTCCTCAACGGCAACGTGCGCGACGCGCAGAAGCTGCTCGAGGAAAAGGCGCGCTTCCGCGACCTCGAGCGCGCCTACGCCTCGACCCACCTGGACCGGCTCTCGGACCGCACCACGCTGAGCATCCAGACCAGTTCGCTGCACATCGACCTGATCAGCGACCTCAAGCGCATCAACTCGCACATCTGCTCGATCGCCTACCCGATCCTCGAATCGGCGGGCGCGCTGGCGCCGAGCCGGCTGCGCGAGTCGCGCCTGGGCAAGATCGAGGGCTAGGACGCCGCCGCGCTCAGTGCGGGCGCGAGAACAGCGCCTGCCGGCGGCGCAGGCAGAAATCGATCAGGTCGTCGATCTCGGTCGCCTTGTCGAAGGCCGCGTCGGCGCCGAGCTGGGCGCACTTGCGGCGCATCTCGGGCGTGAGGTGGTTGCTCAGCACCACCATCTTCTGGTCGGGATCGCGGTTGCGGCAGGCCTCGAGCACGCTGAAGCCGGTGCCGTCCTTCAGGAACAGGTCGACGATCGCCAGGTCCCACTGCGAGGGATGGCCGGTCAGCCAGCGCATGCCGTCGACCTGCGACGCCGTCTCGCCGACCGGATCGACCCGCGCCACCTCGCGCAGCGTGCCCACCAGGTTCTCGCGGATCACGGCGTTGTCCTCGACGATGAAGGTTCTGACAGTGTCCATGGCGGCGGCTCCGGGTTCGGCAGGAGACTACAAAGTGCCTCCTGCAGAAGACGAAGGCATGACACCCCAGCGCGGGTAGGACAAGACCGGCGCGGCCCCGGCCGGGCCGCCTCAGAGCGTGAGGATGGTGCAGCCCGTGGTCTTGCGCGCCTCGAGGTCGCGGTGCGCCTGCTGCACCTCGGCGAGCGGGTAGCGCTGCGCGATCGGGATCTTCACGGCGCCGCTCTGCACCACCGCGAACAGGTCGTCGGCCATGGCCTGCGTGCGCTCGCGGGTGGCGATGTGGGTGAACAGCGTCGGCCGCGTCACGTAGAGCGAGCCCTTGGCCGCCAGCGTGCCGAGGCTGACCGGCGGCACCGGCCCCGACCCGTTGCCGAACACCGCGAGCAGGCCGAAGGGTCGCAGGCAGTCGATCGAGCCTTCGAAGGTGTCCTTGCCGACCGAGTCGTACACCACCTTCACGCCCTGGCCGCCGGTGATCTCCTTCACGCGCGCCGCGAAGTTCTCGCGGCTGTAGTTGATCGCGTGGGCCGCGCCGTGCGCGAGCGCGAGCTCGCACTTGGCGTCGCTGCCCGCGGTGCCGATCAGCTGCAGCCCGAGCGCCTTGGCCCACTGGCAGGCGATCAGTCCGACGCCGCCGGCCGCGGCATGGAACAGGACGAAGTCGCCGGGCTGCAGACCCTCGGCCGGCAGCGTCTTCTTGAGCAGGTACTGCGCCGTCAGGCCCTTGAGCATCATCGCCGCGCCGGTCTCGAACGAGATCGCGTCGGGCAGCCTGCAGACGCACTTGGCGGGCATCACGCGCAGCTCGCTGTAGGCGCCGGGCGGCTGGCTCGCGTAGGCGGCGCGGTCGCCTGCCTTGAGGTGCGTCACGCCCTCGCCCACCGCCTCGACCACGCCCGCGGCCTCCATGCCGAGCTGCAGCGGCATCTGGAACGGATACAGGCCGCTTCGCTGGTAGGTGTCGATGAAGTTCAGGCCCACGGCCTTGTGGCGGATGCGGATCTCGCCGGGGCCGGGCTCGCCGACCTCGACGTCGACGATCTTGAGTTCCTCGGGCCCGCCATGGCGGTCGATACGGACGGCTTTGCTCATCATCTCTGCAGTCTCCAAGCGCACGTGGTGAAGAAGAAAAAGGAAGCGCATCGTGCCACGTTTGGCCTTTTCACGGCGCAGGGCCCGTCAATGCCATGCCCGGTACAGTCGCAGACCATGCAAAGCCCGCAGCGCCTCTCGCCCTCGACCGTCTTCCTGCTCACCGTGCCGCCGCTGCTGTGGGCCGGCAACGCGGTGGTCGGGCGGCTGGTGCGCGACCTGGTCTCGCCGCTCACGCTGAACTTCGTGCGCTGGGTGATCGCGTTCGTGCTGCTGCTGCCGCTGGCCTGGCGCATCCTGCGCGGCGGCAGCGGGCTGTGGCCGCACTGGCGCCGCTACGCGGTGCTCGGGCTGCTCGGCATCGGCTGCTACAACGCCTTCCAGTACCTGGCGCTGCAGACCTCCACGCCGATCAACGTCACGCTCGTGGGTTCGAGCCTGCCGCTGTGGATGCTCGCGACCGGCACGGTGTTCTTCGGCGCGCGCGTGAGCGGCCGCGAGATCGGCGGCGCGCTGCTGTCGATGCTGGGCGTGCTGCTGGTGCTGAGCCGCGGCGAGTGGCGGCAGCTGCTCGCGCTGCGGCTGGTGCCGGGCGACCTCTACATGATCCTCGGCACGGTCTCCTGGGCCTTCTACAGCTGGTTCCTGGTGCGCACGCAGGCGCCCCAGGGCATCCGGCAGGACTGGGCCGCGTTCCTGATGGCGCAGCTGGTGTTCGGCCTCGGGTGGTCGGGCGCGCTGGCCGCGGGCGAATGGGGCGTCGGCGCCGCGCACATCGAGATGGGCTGGCCGCTCGCCGCGGCGATGCTGTTCATCGGCATCGGCCCCGCGGTGCTGGCCTACCGCTGCTGGGGCACGGGCGTGCAGCGCGCCGGGCCGCAGGCCGCGAGCATCTTCATGAACCTCACGCCGCTGTTCGCCGCGGTGCTGTCGGCGGCCTTCCTGCGCGAGCCGCCGCACTGGTACCACGGCGCCGCCTTCGGGCTGATCGTGGGCGGCATCGCGGTCTCCTCGCGGCGCTGAGGCCGCGGCTCAGTAGGTGCCGGGGTAGGCGCCGCCGTCGGCCAGCACGTTCTGGCCGGTGATGTAGCCGGCCTGCGTGCTGCAGAGGAAGGCGCAGATGGCGCCGAACTCGGCCGGCGTGCCGAAGCGCCTGGCCGGGATGTTCTTCTTGCGCGCTTCCCAGACGGTGTCGAAGTCCTGGCCGGTCTTCTGCGCCGTGCCCGCCATCGTGCCCTTGAGGCGGTCGGTGTCGAAGGAGCCCGGCAGCAGGTTGTTGATGGTCACGCCCTGGGCCGCGATCGCGGTGCGCGCCACGCCCGCCACGAAGCCCGTGAGGCCGCTGCGCGCGCCGTTCGAGAGGCCGAGGATGTCGATCGGCGACTTCACCGAGCTCGAGGTGATGTTGACGATGCGCCCGAAGCCGCGCTTCGCCATGCCGTCGACCGTGGCCTTGATGAGCTCGATCGGCGTGAGCATGTTGGCGTCCACGGCCTTGATCCAGGCCTCGCGGTCCCAGTTGCGGAAATCGCCGGGCGGCGGACCACCCGCGTTGGTGACCACGATGTCGAAGTCGTGGCCGAGCGCGAACACCGCCGCGCGGCCCGCTTCCGTCGTGATGTCGGCCGCCACGTGCTTGACGAAGGCGCCCGAGCTGCCGGCCGCCTCGGCCAGCTTCTTCGCGGCCGCCTCGAGCGCCTCGGCGCCGCGTGCGACGATCACCACGTTCACGCCCTCGCGCACCAGCGCCTCGGCGCAGCCGTAGCCCAGCCCCTTGCTCGCGCCGCACACCAGCGCGGTCCTGCCTGCGATACCCAGATCCATGTCGTTTGCTCCTGAATTGCCGGCGCGCCTAGCGCGCCGGACGCGTGAAAACGTAGATGCCCGCGATCACGAGCACCGTGCCGGCCGCGATCCACGCGGTGAACGGCTCGTCGAGTATGACGACCCCCATGAGGATGGTCGACAGGGGTCCGATCATGCCCGTTTGCGCGGCCATCGACGCGCCGATGCGCTCGATGGCCATCATGACCATCAGCACCGGCACCGCGGTGCACAGCGTGGCGTTGAGCACCGAGAGCCAGATCACCTCGGGCGCGAGATGCTGCACCGTGCCGAGCGGCCGCGTCAGCAGGAACTGCAGGATGCACAGCAGGCAGGCCACCGTGGTGGCGAGGCCCACGAGCCGCAGCGACCCCAGGCGCTTGACGAACTCGCCGCTGTAGACGAGGTAGCCCGCGTAGCTGACCGCACTCAGGAACACGAGGAACGCGCCCCAGGCTGCCGCGCCGCCGCCCTGCCCGCTGCCGCCGGTCCAGAGCTCGTGGCCGAACACCAGCAGCACGCCCGCGTAGCTCACGACCATGCCGAGCACCTGCGGCCGCGTCGCGCGGCGCCGGTACAGCAGCCAGCCGAACAGCAGCACCAGCGTGGGGTTGAGGTAGAGGATCAGCCGCTCGAAGCTGGCCGAGATGTAGGCCAGCCCCGCGAAGTCGAGGAAGCTCGCGAGGTAGTAGCCCGAGAAGCCCAGCCCGACCACGCCGAGCACGTCGCGCAGCGTGAGCGCGGGCTTGCCGCGCCCCGCCCACCACGCCATCAGCGCGAACAGCGGCAGCGCGAACAGCATGCGCAGCATGATCAGCGTGACCGCGTCCACGCCGTGGCGGTACGCCAGCTTGACGATGATGGCCTTGCCGCTGAACGCGATCGCGCCCAGCGACGCGAGGATCAGGCCGGGAAGAAGACTCTTCTGGGTGACGGTGTTCAACGGGTTCATGCGGGGAACACCGCGGAACCGGCTTTGCCGGGCCGCTGGTGTTGCCCCCTCGAGGGGGGAGTCGAGCTACACGAAGTGAGCGAGGGACGGGGGTGGGCTAGTACCCCGCAGCCAGGCCGTCGCGCCGGGAATCGCTCGCGGCCAGGTAGCCTTCCACCGACGGGTCGCCCGCGCGCCAGATGAACTGGCCCGCGCCGAAGTCCTGGTAGGAGTCGTTGA
>CBHTTS010000340.1:0-5037 GCA_966095775.1 uncultured Variovorax sp.
TGATCATGTTCATCATCGCCAACGCGGGCCTGTTCGCCTTCCTGATCACGCGCGCGGGCGTGCCCGACGCGATCGGCCGCTGGCTGCAGGAGGTGCTGCAGTCGCCCGCGATGTTCCTGCTCGGCGTGAACGCCGCGCTGTTCGTCATCGGCATGTTCATCGAGACCAGCGCGGCGATCATCGTGCTCGCGCCGATCCTCGCGCCGGTGGCGGTGCATTTCGGCATCGACCCGGTGCACTTCGGGCTGATCATGGTGGTGAACCTCGCGCTCGGCATGATCACGCCGCCGTTCGGCGTCAACCTGTTCGCGGCCTGCACGGTGGCGCGCATCTCGCTCGACCGGATCGTCAAGTACCTGATTCCGTTCGTGCTCGTGATCCTCGGCTGCCTGATGGTGATCACCTACGTGCCCTGGATCTCGCTGGCGCTGCGCGACCTGGTCTACGCGCGGTAGCCGCGCCGGGGCGCGGCGGCGCCCCTGTAAGGCGAAAGGTTCATCAAGGTGTCACCGCGCCCCGCCATGCTGCAGCCTTCGAATCCGAAGGTTGTTGCGCCATGTTTCCCACCAAGACCGACAAGGCACGCGACGAACTCCAGGGCGGCCAGCGCACGCTCAGCCAGCGCGAGCGCGCGCTGCTGCTGATGGCCGACGGCCGGCGCTCGCTGAGCGATTTCGCCCCGTTGTTCGCGAACCGCGGCGAAGCCGAGCAGGCGCTGCAGGCGCTCACGAGCCGCGGCTACCTGCACTTTCCGCAGCCCGCGGCCGAGCCGCCGCCCGCGCCCCCTTCGCCCGCCCCGTCCGCCGTCGCGGGCGAGTCCGAGCCCGCGACCCCGGCGACCGCGGCCGACAACTTCGAGGGCAAGCGTTCCCTCGCGACCACGCGGATGTTCCTGTTCGACATCTGCGAGCGCATGTTCGCGCGGCGCGATCCGAAGTTCGCGCTGCAGATGCGCGATGCGCTGCGCGAGGCGCGCGACCGCGGCGCGATGCTGAGCATCGCCGCGCTGATGCTGACCGAGATCGAGAAGACCGCCGGCCCCGAGCGTGCCGAATCGCTGCGCCAGCGCATCGACAAGCTGTTGCCACCGGCGACCGAAGCGGTGCACTGAGCGACGGCGGCGCCGGCTTCGGCCTCAATCGACGCGGATGTCGGCGTTGGCCGCCACGGCGCGCATGCGCGGCAGCTCGTTCTCGACGCGTTGACTCAACGCTCGCGCGGAGCCCCAGGCCGGCGTGAGCCCGATCTCGACCAGCCTGGCCCTGAACGCGCTCGCGCGCATCGTCTCGGCGAGCGTCGCCTCGAGCTTGGCCGCCACGGGCGCCGGCAGGCCCGCGGGCGCCAGCAGCGCGAACCAGGTGCCCATGTCGAATCCGGGGTAGCCGCTCTCGGCCATCGTCGGCACCTCGGGCAGCAGCGCCAGGCGCTTCGCGCCGAGCGCGACGATCGGGCGGATCTTCCCGGCCTTGATCAGCGGGGCGGACGCGACCACGGTGTCGACGGCCACCTGCACCTGCCCGCCCATCAGCGCCGTGAGGCTGGGCGAGCTGCCGTTGAACGGCACGTGGACCATCCGGATGCCGGTGGCGCTCTTGAGCATCTCGCCGCCGAAGTGCACCGAGGAGCCGGTGCCGAAGCTGCCGTACGAGAAGCTGTCGGGCGCGGCCTTGGCGCGGGCCACGAAGTCCTTGAGCGAGCCGACCGGCGTGTCGTTGCCGGCCACCAGCAGCAGGCCCATGTCGGCCACCAGGCCGAGCGGGGTGAAGCTGCGGACCGGGTCGTAGGGCAGGTTCTGGCGGATCGCCGGGTTCAGCGTCAGCGTGGTGCTCGCGCCCAGCAGCAGCGTGTAGCCGTCGGCGGGCGCCTTGGCCACCAGCGAGGCCGCGACCACGGTGGCCGCGCCCGGCCGGTTCTCCACCACCACCGGCTGCCCGAGCTTCTCGCCCATCGAGGCGGCCAGCAGCCGCCCGAGGATGTCGGTGGCGCCCCCGGGCGCGAACGGAACCACCAGCTTGATCGGGCGCTCGGGATAGCCCTGCTGCGCCAGCACCGCGGCCGGGGCGGCACACGCCGCGGCGCAGGCCAGCAGACAGCGAAGGAAGCGGGGACGGGTCAGGGGCATACGGGCTCCAGGTGACGAGAAAACGATGCGGGCGCCGCGCCCTCAGCAGAGAAGCGGGCTGCGCAGGCGCGAGTGGCCGCCGGCCTGGTCGTAGGCATGGCCGATCTGCAGCACGGCCGCATCGGCCTGCGCCGGGCCGATGATCTGCAGGCCGGCGGGCAGGCCGCCGGCCCCGAAGCCGGCCGGCGCGGCCAGGGCCGGCAGGCCGGCCATGGTGGCCGGCACCACCGCCTGCATCCAGCGGTGATAGGTGTCCATCGCGCGGCCGCCGACCTCGTGCGGCCAATCCAGCTCCGCGGCGAAGGGAAACACCTGGGCCGCGGGCAGCACGAGGAAGTCGTACTGCGCGAACAGGCCGCGCAGCACCTGGTACCAGGCCGAGCGCGTGCGCGCGGCGTCGTACAGCTGCATGGCGTCGAGGCGCCGGCCGCGCTCGATCTCCCACACCGCCTCGGGCTTGAGGAGCGCGCGCGTCGCCGCGTCGTCGTAGAAGGCCGCATTGGCGCCCGCGACGGAGAAGCTGCGCAGGTCGATCCAGGCGCGCCACAGCCGCTCGAGGTCGAACGCGGGCTGCACCGCCTCGACGCGGCAGCCCACGGCCTCGAAGTGCGAGAGCGAACGCACGCAGGCGTCGAGCACGCCGGGCTCGGTCGGCAGGTGGCTGCCGAGGTCGCCGAGCCAGCCGATGCGCGTGCCGCAGAAGTCGCGCGCGAGCGGCAGCCGGAATTCGTCCGGCTTCGACGAGCGGTGCGTGAGCGGCAGCCGGTCGTCGAAGCCCGCCTGCACCGACAGCAGCAGGCTCAGGTCGGGGATGTCGCGCGCCATCGGGCCCGCGACGCTGAACTGCTGGAAGAAGACCTCCTCGGTCGGGCCGTGCGGCACGCAGCCGAGCGAGGTGCGCAGGCCGTACACGTTGTTGAAGGCCGCGGGCGTGCGCAGCGACCCCATCATGTCGGAGCCGTCCGCCACCGGCAGCATGCGCAGCGCCACGGACACTGCCGCGCCACCGCTGCTGCCGCCCGCCGAGCGCGCGGGGTCGAAGGCGTTGCGCGTGGTGCCGTACACCGCGTTGTAGGTATGGCCGCCGAGCCCGAACTCGGGCGTGTTGGTGCGGCCCACGAACAGCGCGCCGCCCGCGCGCATGCGCTCGAACACCACCGCGTCCGAGCGCGTGACCTGCCCGCGCAGGATCGGCGAGCCGCGCGTGGTGACCATGCCGGCCACGGGCATGATGTCCTTGGGCGCCTGCGGAAAGCCGTGCATCGGTCCGCGGCTGCGGCCCTGCGCGAGTTCCGCGTCGCGCTCGCGCGCCTGGCCGCGCAGCGCATCGGGATCGGCGGGCGCGACGATCGCGTTGACGCGCGGATTGAAGCGCTCGATCTGCGCCAGGTAGGCGTCGAGCACTTCCACGCACGAGATGTCGCGCGCATGGATGGCGCGCGAGAGCGCGGTCGCGCCGAGTTCCACGATGCTCGATGCCTGCATGCCTCTCCCTGGAAGAAATGAACGGACGCCGGGCAGGATAGGCGAGCCCCAGCCCTGCGACAATCGCCGTTTTTTTCAAGGATCCTTGCGTTTTACGCAAACCGCCATGCTTTCCGACCGGCTCGTGGACACCGCCCTGCGCTACTTTCTCGAGGTGGTGCGCAGCGGCTCGATCAGCGAGGCCGCCGCGCGCCTCAGCGTCTCGCCGTCGGCCGTGAGCCGGCAGGTCGCGGCGCTCGAGGCGCTGCTCGGCGTGCCGCTGTTCGAGCGCCACGCGCGCGGCATGGCGCCGAGCGCGGCCGGCGAGCTGCTGGCCACGCACGCGCGGCGCGGCGCCCTGGAGGCCGATCGCGTGGTGTCCGACATCCAGGCGCTGCAGGGCCTGCGGCGCGGCCTGGTGCGGCTGGGCAGCTCGTCGGGCTTCGCGATCGAGTTCCTGCCGCGCGTGATGGCCGAGTTCCGCGCACGCCACCCCGGCATCGTGTTCCACCTGCGCGTGGTCGCGCCCGCGCAGGTCACGGCCGCGGTGCGCAACGGCGAGGTCGACATCGGTCTGACCTACAGCCGCGCCGCCGAGCACGACATCGAGGTGCGGCACATGCAGGCGGCGCCGGTCTACGCGATCATGCGGGCCGACCATCCGCTGGCGCGCTTCCCCAGCGTCACCCTGGCGCAGATGCATCCGCATCCGGTCGCCCTGCCCGAGCGCGACAACACCGTGCGCCAGCTGTTCGACATCGGCTGCAGCCAGCGCCGGCTGGTGTTCGAGCCGGTGCTGGTCAGCAACCATTTCGAGTCGCTCACGAACTTCGTGCTGCACGGCGGCGGCCTGTCGATTTCGGGCGAGGTGACGGTGCGCGACCGCGTGCGGCGCGGCGAGCTGCATGCCGCGCCGATCCGCGAGCGCGGCATGAACGGCCGCGCGGTCGAGGTCCAGACGCTCGCCGGCCGCACGCTGCCCCAGGGCGCGGCCGCCTTCCTCGACCATCTGCGCGCGCAATTGCCGCCGGGCGCCGCGGCCAGGGGCGCCGGCAATCCACTACACTCGCCGGGTCAGGAGAGAGCTTCGCGAGCCGGAGCCGCCGAAGGCGCAGGGACTTCCCGAACGCTCAGGCAAAAGGACTGACACAGCGCCGGCGAAAGCCGTCGTTTCCTTGCTGGAGAGAGGCCGTCGCGGCGCAGGTCGCGGCAGCCCACCGAAGGAGCAAACCCCGATCGTGGGGCGAATCTCTCAGGTAAAGCGGACAGCAGGGGTGGCCCATGGCGCGCGCCATGGATTTCGACTGCCCCTTTGGAGTGCCTCCCGGTGACTTCGTCCGCTTCCGCCGAAACCCCAGAACTGCGCAAGACGCCGCTCTACGACCTGCACCTCGCGCTGGGCGCCCGCATGGTGCCGTTCGCCGGCTATTCGATGCCGGTGCAGTACCCGG
>CBHTTS010000341.1:0-4982 GCA_966095775.1 uncultured Variovorax sp.
GCTTCAGCTTCGACATCCCCGAGCTGACCGACGGCATCGGCTTCGTGGTGATCGCGATGGGCGTGTTCGGCTACGGCGAAATCATCGGCAACCTCTCGCAGCCCGACGACGAGCGCGAGGTGTTCACCAACAAGGTCAAGGGCCTGTGGCCCACCAAGGACGACTTCAAGCGCATGATGCCCGCGGTGCTGCGCGGCACCACGCTGGGTTCGGCGCTCGGCATCCTGCCCGGCGGCGGTGCGCTGCTCGCGGCCTTCGCGGCCTATGCGCTCGAGAAGAAGGTCAAGATGAGCCCCGGCGAAGTCGCCTTCGGCAAGGGCAACATCCGCGGCGTGGCCTCGCCCGAGTCGGCCAACAACGCAGGCGCGCAGACCTCGTTCATTCCGCTGCTCACGCTCGGCATCCCGCCCAACGCGGTGATGGCGCTGATGGTGGGCGCGATGACGATCCACAACATCCAGCCCGGCCCGCAGGTGATGACCAGCAACCCCGAGCTGTTCTGGGGCCTGATCGCCTCGATGTGGATCGGCAACGCGATGCTCGTGATCCTGAACCTGCCGCTGATCGGCATGTGGATCAAGCTGCTGACGGTGCCCTACAAGTTCCTGTTCCCCGCGATCGTGCTGTTCTGCGCGATCGGCGTCTACTCGACCAACAACAACACCTTCGACGTCTGGATGGTCGCGATCTTCGGCTTCGTGGGCTACCTGTTCCTCAAGCTGCGCACCGAGCCCGCGCCGCTGCTGCTGGGCTTCATCCTCGGACCGATGATGGAGGAGAACCTGCGCCGCGCGCTGCTGCTCTCGCGCGGCACCTGGAGCGTGTTCGTCACGCGCCCGCTCTCGGCCGGCCTGCTCGTGGCCGCGCTGCTGCTGCTGGGCATCGTGCTGCTGCCCTCGATCAAGGCCAAGCGCGAGGAGGCCTTCGTCGAGGATTGACCCCCCCGAAGCGGCGCACTGCGTGTCGCCGCCTCCCCCTCGAGGGGGCAACACCGGCGGACCGGCGAAGCCGGATCCGCGGTGTTCCACGCATGCGCCGGGCCGCGCGTCCTATCTGAAAAAGGCGTCGTAGGCGGTCTTCAGGATCAGCGCGCTCACGACGACGATGAACACCACGCGCACGAAGCCCGCGCCGTGCCTGAGCGCGACGCGCGTGCCGAGCAGGCTGCCGGCCACGTTCGCCACCGCCATCACCAGGCCGTAGTGCCACCAGACGTGTCCCTTGAACGCGAGCAGCAGCAGCGCGGCGGCATTGGTGAGCACGTTGATGACCTTGGCCGAGGCCGAGGCGTTGAGGAAGTCGTAGCCCATCCAGCGCACGAACAGGAAGACCAGGAAGCTGCCCGCGCCGGGGCCGAAGAAGCCGTCGTAGAGGCCGATCGAGAAGCCGATCGCGCAGGCCGCGAGCGTCTCGGCCCGGCCGGTGAAGCGCGGCGCGTGGTGGCGGCCGAGGTCCTTGCGCGCGAGCGTGTAGAGCAGGACGCCGAGCAGCACCAGCGGCAGCGCGCGGCGCAGCGCGTCGCCCGGAAACAGCGTCACGGCCCAGGCGCCGAGCATCGCGCCCGCGAAGCCGAGCAGCGCGGCCGGCCAGAGCGCCCCCCAGCGCATCTGCACGCGCTGGCTGAACTGGGCGGCCGCGGCCGCCGTGCCCCAGATCGACGCACTCTTGTTGGTGCCCAGCAGCGTGGCGGGCGGCGCGCCCGGGAAGACCGCGAACAGCGCGGGCACGAGGATCAGTCCGCCCCCGCCCACGATCGAATCCACAAAACCCGCGAGCAGCGAGGCGAGCGTGACCACCAGCATTTCCATGCCCCGGATTGTCGCACCGGATTGCTATCAAAAAAGGAGCTTCGGGCGGCGCGGGGGCGTGGGGTGGCGCGGTCTTCGCGCACCATAAAAAAGGCGCCGACCAGCGGCGCCTTCAAACTCGATGCGGCCTCTCGAAGCGGAAGCCTTGTGGATTTTTTCTTGTTGACCGGAAATTTGTCTCCTCGGACCCTCGGCAGCACGAGCTTGGCCCGTTCGCGAGTGGGCAGACTTTAGGCGGTGCACCGGCGCAGTGCATTGGGAATTACCCGCTTTGACTGACGCCGGAACACCGTTCCGAGAACCAAAGTGTGTCGGGTCGTTAACGGCATGGCACGACTTGTGCAGGCGGGCCCTGCGCCCACCACTCGAGGAAGACAACGGCCATGGCACTGGCATCGCATGCCTCCATTCAAGCGGCGGACACCGCCTGGATGATGACCTCGACCGCGCTGGTGCTGCTGATGACGCTGCCCGGCATCGCGCTCTTCTACGCGGGCATGGTGCGCCGGAAGAACGTGCTCGCCACGATGGCGGCGGTGGTCGCGGTCGCCGCCGTGGTGTCGCTGGGCTGGTTCGCGCTCGGCTATTCGCTGGCCTTCTCGCCCGGGCGGCCCTGGCTCGGCGGATGGGAGCGGCTCTGGTTCTCGGGCTTCGACTACCTCAAGGACGCGGGGCAGCTCGCGGTCAGCCACGCGGCGCCCAACGTGCCCGAGTCGGTGTACGCCATGTTCCAGCTGAGCTTCGCGATCATCACCACCGCGCTGGTGCTGGGCGCCTTCGTGGAGCGCATGCGCTTCTCGGCCGTGCTCTGGTTCGCGCTGCTGTGGAGCGTGCTGGTCTACGCGCCGGTCGCGCACTGGGTCTGGGAGCCCGGCGGCTGGCTCGCCCGGATGGGCGCGCTCGACTTCGCGGGCGGCTCGGTGGTCCACGTCAACGCCGGCATCGCGGGGCTGGTGTGCGCCTATGCGCTGGGGCCGCGCCGGGGCTACGGGCGCGAACCCTTCGAACCCTACAGCCTGGCCTTCACGATGACCGGCGCGGGGCTGCTCTGGGTCGGCTGGTTCGGCTTCAACGCCGGCTCGGCGGTGGCGGCCGACGGGCGTGCCGGGCTCGCGATGCTGGTCACGCACATCGCGGCGGCGGCCGGCGCGGTGAGCTGGATGATCGGCGAATGGATCGTGCGGCGCAGCCCCTCGCTGCTGGGCCTGTGCTCGGGCCTGGTGGCGGGGCTGGTCGCGATCACGCCCGCGGCCGGCTTCGTGACGCCGCCGTCGGCGCTCGCGATCGGCGCGATCGCCGGCCTGGCCTGCTATTGGGGCGCCACCGGCCTCAAGCACCTGCTGGGTGCGGACGACTCGCTCGACGTGTTCGGCGTGCACGGCATCGGCGGCATCGTGGGCGCGCTGCTCACGGGCGTGTTCGCCGACGCCCGGATCTCGGGCGCCGCGGGCGACGTGCTGACGCAGGCCGTCGCCGTGGCCGGCGTGGCGGCCTACAGCGCCTGCGCGACGGCGCTGGTGCTGCTGGTGGTGCGCGCGCTGGTCGGGCTGCGCGTCGATCCCGAGAGCGAGCTGGTGGGCCTCGATCTTGCACAGCACAGGGAGCATCTGGGGAGCTGAACCACCGACGGAGGAAGACCATGCCATCGATGTCCGAAAGCGAACGCATCGCCCTTGCCGCGCGCCTCCACGTGGCGCTCAGGCGAAAGCACGGCCGCGTGACCGACACCGAGTGGATGGCGACCAACGCCGAGTACGCCGCCGAGATCGTGCGCATGACGCGCGCCCACGCGGCCGAGACCCGGGACGCCGAGCTCGACCAGCTCGCCACCCGCCTGGAGCAGGCGATGGAGCCGCTCGCGCGCGCCGCGCGGCTCGCGGCGCGCCAGGGCGGCGGCGAGCCGCCCCTGCCGCCGGCGCGCTACGTGGGCGGGCTGCGCTGAGGCCGCGGCGCCCCGCGCGCGTTCAGCCGTCGACGTCGAAGCTCACGCCTTGCGCGAGCGGCAGCGCGGTCGAGTAGTTGATGGTGTTGGTGGCGCGGCGCATGTAGGCCTTCCAGCTGTCCGAGCCGGCCTCCCGGCCGCCCCCGGTCTCCTTCTCGCCGCCGAAGGCGCCGCCGATCTCGGCGCCGCTCGGGCCGATGTTGACGTTGGCGATGCCGCAGTCCGAGCCCGCGCTCGAGAGGAAGCGCTCGGCCTCGCGCATGTCGAGCGTGAAGATCGACGACGCGAGCCCCGCCCCCACCGCGTTGTGCCATTCGAGCGCCTGCTCGAGCGTGCGGTAGCGCATCACGTAGAGGATCGGCGCGAAGGTCTCGCGCAGCACCGGCCCCTCGTGCGCCGCCAGCTCCACCAGCGCGGGGCGCGCGTACCAGGCCTCGGGCGTGCCGATGCCCTCGACCCGCGCCCCGCCGTGCACCGTCGCGCCGGCCTGGCGGCATTCGGCCAGCGCCTCCTGCATGCCGTCGAACGCGGCGCGGTCGATCAGCGGACCGACGAGCGTGCCGGCCTCGCGCGGATCGCCCACGCGCACGCCGGCATAGACCTTCGCGAGCCGCGGCACCAGCGCCTCGTACACGCTCTCGTGCACGAACAGCCGGCGCAGCGTGGTGCAGCGCTGGCCCGCGGTGCCCATGGCGGCGAACGCGATCGCGCGCAGCGCGAGGTCGAGGTCGGCCGAGGGCGCGACGATCGCGGCGTTGTTGCCGCCGAGCTCGAGGATCGCGCGCGCGAAGCGCGCCGCGAGCCGCGGCCCGACCTGCCGCCCCATCGCGGTCGAGCCGGTGGCCGAGAGCACGCGCACGCGGTCGTCGTCGACCAGCCGCTCGCCGAGTTCGCGGCCGCCCAGCAGCAGGCCGAGCAGGCCCTCGGGCGCCTCGGCGCCGAAGCGCGCGATCGCGCGCGCGGCGATCGCATGCACCGCCAGCGCGGTCAGCGGCGTCTTCTCCGAAGGCTTCCAGACCACCGGGTCGCCGCACACGAGCGCGAGCGCCGCGTTCCACGACCACACGGCCACGGGGAAGTTGAAGGCCGAGATCACGCCGCAGACGCCCAGCGGATGCCAGGTCTCCATCATGCGGTGGCCGGGGCGCTCGGTCGCGAGCGTGAGGCCGTGGAGTTGGCGCGAGAGGCCGACCGCGAAGTCGCAGATGTCGATCATCTCCTGCACCTCGCCC
>CBHTTS010000342.1:0-4976 GCA_966095775.1 uncultured Variovorax sp.
ACCTGCGCCTGCACCGACACGTCGAGCGCCGAGACCGGCTCGTCGCAGACGATGAGCTTCGGGTTCAGCGCCAGCGCGCGCGCGATGCCCAGGCGCTGGCGCTGGCCGCCCGAGAACTCGTGCGGGAACTTCTTCGCCGCCTCGGGCCGCAGGCCCACGCGCGAGAATAGCCACTGCACGCGCTCGCGGCGCTCGGCCGCGTCGCCGATGCCGAAGTTGCGCAGCGGCTCGGCAACGATCTCGCCGGCCGCGAGGCGCGGGTTCAGCGAGGCGTAGGGGTCCTGGAAGATGATCTGCAGCTCGCGCCGGCGCTGCCGCATCGCGTGCGGCGGCAGGGTCAGCAGCTCCTCGCCCTCGAGCGCCACCGAGCCCGAGGTGGGCTCGACCAGCCGCATCACCGACTTCGCGGTGGTGGTCTTGCCGCAGCCCGACTCCCCGACCAGCGAGAGCGTCTCGCCGCGCGCGACCGCGAACGAGACGTCGTCGACCGCCTGGATCGCGGGTTTCGCGGGCCGCAGCCAGCGCCCGGGCGAGACGTAGTGCTTGCGCAGGTTGCGCACCTGCAGCAGCGGGGCCGCGGTGGCCGTGGCCTGGGTCGTCATGCGGCCACCTCGGCGCGGTCCGCGGCGGCGCCGGCCCACCCTTCCTCGACCGCGAAGCAGGCGACCTCGTGGTCGCCGCCCTGCGCCGCGAGCCGCGGTGTCTCGCGGCGGCAGCGCTCGCGCGCCTGGCCGCAGCGCGCGGCGAAGGCGCAGCCGCGGCCGAGCTCGTGCGCGGCCGGCACCAGGCCCGGGATCTCGTGCAGGCGCGCGCTGGTGGTGTTCATCGCCGGCATCGAGGCCATCAGCGCGCGCGTGTAGGGATGCAGCGGCCGGTCGAACAGTTCGGTCACCTCGGCTTCCTCCACCTTGCGCCCGGCGTACATCACGACCACGCGGTCGCAGCTCTCGGCCACCACGCCGAGGTCGTGCGTGATCATCACCACGCCCATGCCGAGCTCCTTCTGCAGCCGCTTGATCAGGTCGAGGATCTGCGCCTGGATGGTCACGTCGAGCGCGGTGGTCGGCTCGTCGGCGATCAGCACCTCGGGGTTGCAGGCCAGCGCGAGCGCGATCATCACGCGCTGGCGCATGCCGCCCGAGAGCTGGTGCGGGTACTCGTTCACGCGCCGCTCGGGCTCGGGGATCTGCACCAGCCGCAGCATCTCGACCGCGCGCGCGAGCGCCTCGGCGCGGCTCGCCTTCTGGTGCAGCTGCACCGTCTCGGCGATCTGCCGGCCGACGGTCAGCACCGGGTTGAGCGAGGTCATCGGCTCCTGGAAGATCATCGAGATGCGGTTGCCGCGGATGCGGCGCATCTCACGCTCGCCGAGGCGCATCAGGTCGGTGCCGCGCAGGCGCACCGCGCCCGCGTGCCGGGCCGGCGGCGTGGGCACCAGCCGCAGGATCGAGAGCGCGGTCACGCTCTTGCCGCAGCCCGACTCGCCGACCACGCCGAGCGTGCGGCCCGCGCGCACGGTGTAGGACACGCCGTCGACCGAGCGCACCACGCCGTTGGGCGTGTGGAAGTACGTGCGCAGGTCGTCGAGCTCGAGCAGCGGCTCGCCGGGGGCGAGGGCGGCATGGGACATGGAAAGCGTCATGGCGTGGCCTTCACAGTTGCCGCGCGAGGCGGGGGTCGAGCGCGTCGCGCAGGCCGTCGCCCAGCAGGTTGATCGCGAGCACCGTGGCCGCGAGCAGCAGGCCGGGGTACAGGATGATGTGGAAGGCCACGGCCACGAAGTTGCGGCCCTCGGCCATCATGTTGCCCCAGCTCGGCGTCTGCGCCGGCACGCCCACGCCGAGGAAGGACAGCGCCGCCTCGGTCAGCACCGCGGCGGCGGCGACGAAGGTCGACTGCACGATCAGCGGCGCCACCATGTTGGGCAGCACGTGGCGCAGCAGGATCGCCGGCAGCCGCGTGCCCACGGCATGCGCGGCCTCGACGTAGAGCTGCTCGCGCAGGGTCAGCGCGAGCGAACGCACCAGCCGCACCACGCGCGGGATCTCGGGCACCGTGATCGCGACGATCACGGTCGCGAGGCTCGCGCGCGTCACGGCCATGAGCGCGATCGCGAGCAGGATGCCCGGGATCGCCATCAGCCCGTCCATCACGCGCATCACGGGGCCGTCGGCCCAGCGCACGAAGCCCGCGAACAGGCCCACCAGCACGCCGAAGAAGGTGGCGAGCGCCGCGACCGAGGCGCCGACGATCATCGACACCCGGCCGCCCCAGACCGCGCGGCTGAACACGTCGCGACCCAGCGCGTCGGTGCCGAACCAGTGCTCGGCCGAGGGCGCCTGCATGCGCGCGAGCGGATCGATGTCCTGCGGGTCGTGCGTGGCGATCCAGGGCGCGGCGATCGAGAGCGCCGCCACCGCGATCAGCAGCAGCGCGCCGACGATCAGCGTCGGATGCTTGCGCGCCCAGCGCCAGCGCGGCGGCACGAAGGGCCTGTCGTCCTTGGCCGCCGCGGCGGGCAGGGGATGTTCGTTCATCGGAAGTACGCTGGACATCGGCTAGTACCGGATGCGCGGATCGAAGAGCCGGTAGCTCAGGTCGATCAGCAGGTTGATCAGCACGTACACGCCCGCCGACAGCAGCAGCACGCTCTGGATCACGGGATAGTCGTGGCGCTGCACCGAATCGATCACCAGCCGGCCGACGCCGGGGATCGCGAACACGGTCTCGGTCACCACCACGCCGCCGATCAGGAGCGCGATGCCCACGCCGACCGTGGTGGCGATCGGGATCGCCGCGTTGCGCAGCGCGTGGCCGAGCACCGGCAGCACGCCCAGGCCCTTGGCGCGCGCGGTGCGGATGTAGTCCTCGTGCAGCACCTCGAGCACGGTGGCGCGCGTCATGCGCGTGACCAGCGCGATGTAGACCAGCGCCAGGTTCACGCACGGCAGCACCAGCGAGCGCAGCCATTCGAGCGGCCCGTCGGCGAAGCGCGCGTAGCCCTGCACCGGGAACCACGGCAGCTGGATCGCGAAGGCGTAGATCAGCAGGTAGCCGACCAGGAACACCGGCACCGAGAACGCGAGCACCGCGAACACCATCACGAGCCGGTCGATCCAGGTGCCGGCCCGGTAGGCCGCGAGCGTGCCCAGCGGCACCGCCACCACGAGCGTGATCAGCATCGTGAGCGCCGCGATCGACACCGTCGGCTCGAGCCGCTGGCCCAGCAGCTGCGCCACCGGCACCTGCGTGAAGATCGAGGTGCCGAGGTCGCCGCTCGCGAGCTTGCCGATCCAGACCGCGAACTGCTGCCACAGCGGCAGGTCGAGGCCGAGGGCGGCGCGCAGCTTCTCGATGTCCTCCACGCTCGCGAGATCGCCCGCGATCAGCGCGGCCGGGTCGCCCGGCGAGAGGTGGATCAGCAGGAACACCACCACCGCGACCACCGCCATGACGGGCAGGGTCGAGAGGAAGCGTCGAACGATGTAGCCCATGGCGTCCGGCCGCGCGTGCCGCTCAGCGGTCCAGGGCCCAGAACATCGGCATGCCGGCCCAGAGCTTGTCCAGCCCCTTGAGGTCGGCGCGCGCGGCGAAGGCGGCCGAGTACTGGCCCGCGTTGATGTAGGGCACGGCCTCGTAGGCGCGCACCTGGAACGCGTCGAGCAGCTGCTTGCGCTTGGCGGGCACGGTCTCCTTGAGCCAGGCGGTGCGCAGCTCGTCGAGCGGCTTGTCGCAGGGCCAGCCGGGCAGCGTGTTGCCGCAGGCCGCGCCGAGGTAGGCGTTGCTGATCGGCGAGTTGACGTCGAACTCGCCCGCCACCGTCACGTACATGTTCCAGCCGCCGGCCTCGGGCGCCTCGCGCTTGGCGCGGCGCGCACCGATCGAGGCCCAGTCGAGGTTCTGCGCGTCGACGTTGAGGCCGATGCTCTTCATGGTCTGCGCGGCCATCAGCGCCTCGGCGTTGAGGTAGGGCACGTCGCTGGGCACCAGCAGCACCACCTTCTCGCCCTTGTAGCCCGACTCGGCGAGCATCTTCTTGGCCTTCGCCACGTCGGCCTTGCGGTAGGGGTCGGCGCCGGCCGCGGTCTCGTTGGGGCTGCCGCAGATGAAGAAGGTCGGGCAGTAGGCCATGCGCATGTCGAGCGGATAGCCCATCGCGGCGACGAAGCGCTCCTGGTTCACCGCCTGCAGCAGCGCCTGGCGCACCTTCGGGTTGTTGAAGGGCGGATGCAGCTGGTTCATCACCAGGAAGCCCTGGTAGGCGCCGCCCGAGCCGATCTTGATGCTGCCGTCGGTGCGCAGCGGCGCGATGTAGTCGGGCTGCAGCTGTTCGACCAGGTCGACCTCGCCGCGCTTGAGCGCCGCGATGGCGCTGTTGGAATCGGGCAGGTAGAGCCACTCGACGCGGTCGAAGTGGCTCTTCTTGCTGCCCGCGAGGCCGTTCGGCGGCTCGCTGCGCGCCGCGTAGTGCGGGTTGCGCACGAACACCGCCTTGTTGCCCGGGACCCATTCGTCGCGCTTGAACACGAAGGGGCCCGAGCCCAGCACCTCGGTCAGCGGCGCGCTGGCCGGCATCTTCGCGAGGCGCTCGGGCAGGATCACGGGCGGAAAGCCCGAGGGCTTGGCGAGCGCGTCCAGCACCATGCCGAAGGGCTCGGCGAGCGTGAGCGTGAAGGTGCGCGCATCGACCGCCTTCCACTCCGCGCCGCCCGCGACCATCGCGCGGCCCAGGCTGTCGCGCGCGGCCCAGCGCTGCAGCGAGGCGATCGCGTCGGCCGAGGTCACGGCGCTGCCGTCGGAGAACTTCAGGCCCGGGCGCAGCGTGAAGCTCCACTGCCGGCCGTCCTTCGAGCTGCCGAACTTCTCGACCATCTGCGGCTGCGGCTTGCCGCTCGCGTCCTGCGCGAACAGGGTGTCGTAGACCATGTAGCCGAAGTTGCGCGAGATGTAGGCGGTGGTGAAGGTCGGGTCGAGGA
>CBHTTS010000343.1:0-4931 GCA_966095775.1 uncultured Variovorax sp.
AGATCGCCTACAACGCGCACGACATCGACGACGGCGTGCGCTCCGGCCTGATCACCATCGAGCAGCTCGCCGAGGTGCCGCTGTTCGAACGCTACCGGCGCGAGGCGCTGGCCGAGCATCCGGACCTGGCCGGCCGGCGCATGCTCTACGAGGCCATCCGCCGCATGCTCAGCGCCCAGGTCTACGACGTGATCGACGCTACGCGCGCGGCCATCGAGGCGGCGCAGCCGGCCGACGCCGACGCGGTGCGCCGTTCACCGCCGCTGGTGCGGTTCAGCGAGGCGATGCAGGCGCAGTCCGATGTGCTCAAGCGCTTCCTGTTCCGCAACCTGTACCGCCATCCGCAGGTGACCCAGACCACCGACCGGGCGCGGCAGGTGGTGCGCGAGCTGTTCGCGGCCTACCTGGAACGCGGCGCCGAGATGCCGGCCTCCTATGCCGAGCGCCGCGACCGCCCGCGCGCCGTGGCCGACTACATCGCCGGCATGACCGACCGGTTCGCGATGCGCGAGCACGAGCGGTTGACCGGGCGGCGGGCGATCGAATGAGCCGCCCGGCCGCCGTCGCACGGGCGCGCGTTCCCGCCGCCGCCTTTGCCGTCGTGCTCGGCGGCGTCAGCGCCGCGCTGCACCTGGGCAAGCTGCCGCCCGCGGTGCCGGCGCTGCAGGCCACGGTGGGCATCGACCTGATCGACGCCGGGTTCCTGTTGTCGCTGGTGCAGGTCGCGAGCATGGTGCTCGGGCTCGCCGCCGGGCTTGCGGCCGACACCATCGGCCTGCGCCGCAGCATGCTTGCAGGGCTGTCGATCCTGACGGTCGCGAGCGCGCTGGGCGGCGCGGTCGGCGCCGGGCTCGTCGGCCGGGCCGATGCCGTGCCGTGGCTGCTGGCGCTGCGCGCGCTCGAGGGCATCGGCTTCCTGCTCGCGGTGATGCCCGGGCCCGGGCTGATCCGGGCCCTGACGCCGCCCGGCGCCGACAAGGCCGCGCTCGGCGTCTGGGGCGCCTACATGCCCTTCGGCATCGCGCTCGCGCTGCTGGTCGGCCCCGGGCTCATCGCCTGGGGCGGCTGGGCCGACTGGTGGTGTGCCCTGTCCTTCGTTTCGGCAGGGGCGGCGCTCTGGCTCTGGCTCGCCGTGCCCGCCGACGCACGCCGCACCCCGGGCGGTGCGGCCACGGCGCCCAGCGCGGCGGCGTGGCCCTCGCGGCTGCGCACCACCGTCGGCGCGCGCGCGCCCTGGCTCACCGCCGCGACCTTCGCGGTCTATGCGGCCCAGTGGATGGCGGTCATCGGCTTCCTGCCCGCGATCTACGCCCAGGCCGGCGTGCCGTCAGGCTTCAATGCCGTGCTGACCGCGCTCGCCGCGGCGATGAACATCCTCGGCAATCTCGCGGGCGGCCGCTGGCTGCAGCGCGGCGTGGCGCCGGAGCGGCTGCTGCGCTGGGGCTTTCTCGCGATGGCCTTCGGCGGGGTCGCGGCCTTCGCGCAGATCGGGCAGGGCGAGGGCGCGCTCGGCCTGCCGCCCGCGCTGCGCTACGCGGCGGTCTGCCTCTTCTCGCTCGGCGGCGGCATGGTGCCCGCGACGCTGTTCCTGCTCGCCGTGCGGCTCGCGCCCGGGCCGTCGACGGTGTCGACCACCGTCGGGTTGATGCAGCAGGGCTCCTCGCTCGGCCAGTTCCTCGCACCGCCCGCGGTGGCCTGGATCGCGCTGCGCGCCGGCGGCTGGCAATGGACCTGGGCGGCCACGCTCGCCTGCTCGCTCGCGGGCATCGCGCTCGCGCAGCGGCTGGGGCGAATACGCCTTGCGGCGGAGGTGGCATGACGGGCGCGGCGACAATCGACGCCATGCAAGCCGAAGCCGACACGCGGCGCTGGCTCGAGCGCGCGGTCATCGGCCTGAACCTTTGCCCGTTCGCGAAGGCCGTGCACGTGAAGAAGCAGATCCACTATGCCGTCCACCTGCCTGCCGACGAGGCGGGGCTGGTCGAGATGCTGCTGGCCGAGGCCCACGAACTTGTGGCGCGCGATGCTTCCGAGCGCGACACCACCCTGCTGATCGCACCCAACACCTTGGCGGACTTTCTGGACTTCAACGATTTCACGGCGCGCGCCGAACGCCGGCTCGCGCGGGCGGGCTTCGACGGCGTGCTGCAGCTCGCGAGCTTCCACCCGCGCTTCCAGTTCGCGGGCAGCGCGCCCGACGAGATCTCCAACGCGACCAACCGCGCGCCGTACCCCACGCTGCACCTGCTGCGCGAGGACAGCGTGAGCCGCGCGGTCGATGCCTTCCCGGAGGCCGAGGCGATCTTCGAGCGCAACATCGAGACGCTCGAGGCGCTCGGCCACGCCGGCTGGGACGCACTCGACGTCGGCCCCGGGAGCGCCCGGCCATGAGCGCGCAGGCGGGCAGGGCGGTGCAGGCCGCCAAGGCCGCGAAGGCGGAGGCCGAGCTGTCGGAGGTGCTGCGTCCGGGGCAGTCGATCGAGCTGCTCAAGGAGCTGCACATCCTCACGCGCGAAGGCCGGCTCAACCAGGACTCGCGGCGCAAGCTCAAGCAGGTCTACCACCTGTTCCAGTTCATCGAGCAGCTGCTGCGCGAGCTGCCCGAGGGTGGCGCCGATGCCACGCTCGCCGACCACGGCGCCGGCAAGTCGTACCTCGGCTTCATCGTCTACGACCTGTTCTTCCGCGCGCGCGCGGGCGGCCATGTCTACGGCATCGAGACCCGCAGCGAACTGGTCCAGAAGTCGCGTGCGCTCGCCGAGCGGCTCGGCTTCGACCGGATGTCGTTCCTGAACCTCACGGTGGCCGAGTCCGCG
The DNA here is from genome assembly GCA_966095775.1 of uncultured Variovorax sp. Taxonomy (GTDB): domain Bacteria; phylum Pseudomonadota; class Gammaproteobacteria; order Burkholderiales; family Burkholderiaceae_C; genus Variovorax. The sequence goes on from CBHTTS010000343.1 coordinate 2,817, forward strand.
ACCGCGAGCGAGCTGCCCGAGCGCATCGACGTGGTGACCGCGTTGCATGCCTGCGACACCGCGACCGACGACGCCATCGCCTTCGGCCTCGCGAAGAAGGCGCGCTGCATGGTGCTCGTGCCCTGCTGCCAGGCCGAGGTCGCGGCCTGCCTGCGCGAGACCAAGGCGCTCGCGCTGTCGCGCACGCCGCTCGCGGAGCTCTGGCGCCATCCGCTGCACACGCGCGAGATCGGCAGCCAGCTCACCAACGTGCTGCGCTGCCTCTACCTCGAGGCCAACGGCTACAGCGTGACCGTGACCGAGCTCGTCGGCTGGGAGCACAGCATGAAGAACGAGCTGATCCTCGCGCGCCACACCGGGCACCGCAAGGCCGCCGCCGCGGCGCGGCTGCGCGAGCTGCTGGCGCAGTTCGGCCTCGAGGCGCTCGGCGAGACGCGTTTCCGCCTGTCCTGAGCGCTGCCCCCGATCGACCCAGCGCCGCCGCCTGCCCGACGCCATGGCCCGTCTGCCTCGTCTCACGATCGCCGGCCTGCCGCACCACGTGATCCAGCGCGGCAACAACCGCCAGCCGATCTTCGTCGACCGCGCCGACCATGAGAAGCTGCTCGCGCTGATGGCGGAGGCGGCCGCGCGCTTCGGCGTCGCGCTGCACGCCTACGTGCTGATGGACAACCACTTCCACCTGCTCGCCACGCCCGACAGCGCCACCGGCCTGCCGCAGTTCATGCAGTCGGTAGGGCGCAGCTACGTGCGCTACTTCAACGACCGCCACGGCCGCAGCGGCACCCTGTGGGAAGGGCGCTACAGGTCCACGCTGATCCAGACCGATCGCTACCTGCTGACCTGCATGGCGTACATCGACCTGAACCCGGTGCGCGCCGGGCTGGTTGCCGATGCGCGCGACTTTCCCTGGTCGAGCCACGGCCATTACGCGGGGCTGCGCCAGGACCGGCTGCTGACGCCGCATCCGCTCTACTGGGAGCTCGGCAACACGCCGTTCGCGCGCGAGGCCGCCTACGTCGAGCTCGTGCGCGCGGGCGTGCGCGCGGCCGACCAGGGCACGCTGACCGATGCCACCCTACGCGGCTGGGCCGCGGGCGACGCGGAGTTCCTCGCTTCGCTGCAGAAGGCCACCGAGCGGCGCGTCACCAAGGCCAAGGCCGGCCGGCCGCCTTCGGCGGCCGCGCGCTAGCCTGCACTTGCACCCGGAGGGAGCCTTTTTGCGTCTCCTTCAATATGTCCCCAATTTAATTCCGAGCGAAGATGTCGGAATCAAATGGGACTCTGACCCCCAATAAAGTGTTTGGCATTCTTTGTGCATCGCAATATGCTCCCATTCCCTGCGAAAACTGAAGGAGTGCGCCATGACGACGGCTGCCGAGATCGAACATCTTCAACAACACGGTCTGTATTCCGCTGCCGACGAGCATGACGCCTGCGGCGTCGGCTTCGTGGCGCACATCAAGGGCGAGAAGAGCCATGCCATCGTGCTGCAGGGCCTGAAGATCCTCGAGAACCTCGACCATCGCGGCGCAGTGGGCGCTGACAAGCTGATGGGCGACGGCGCCGGCATCCTGATCCAGCTGCCCGACCGCCTCTACCGCGAGGAGATGGCGAAGCAGGGCGTCACGCTGCCGCCGCCCGGCGAGTACGGCGTGGGCATGATCTTCCTGCCCAAGGAACACGCTTCGCGCCAGGCCTGCGAGCAGGAGATGGAGCGCGCGATCAAGGCCGAGGGCCAGGTGCTGCTGGGCTGGCGCGACGTGCCGGTCAACCGCGACATGCCGATGTCGCCGACGGTGCGCGCCAAGGAGCCGCTGCTGCGCCAGGTCTTCATCGGCCGCGGCAGCGACGTGATCGTGCAGGACGCGCTCGAGCGCAAGCTCTACGTGATCCGCAAGACCGCGAGCGCCAACATCCAGCGCCTGAAGCTCAAGCACAGCAAGGAATACTACGTGCCGAGCATGTCGAGCCGCACCGTGGTCTACAAGGGCCTGCTGCTCGCCGACCAGGTCGGCACCTACTACCTCGACCTGCAGGACAAGCGCTGCGTCTCGGCGCTGGGCCTGGTGCACCAGCGCTTCTCGACCAACACCTTCCCCGAGTGGCCGCTCG
>CBHTTS010000344.1:0-4914 GCA_966095775.1 uncultured Variovorax sp.
CGCCTGGGCTGGCTCGCGCTCGCGGGCGCCGGCACGCTGCTCGCGACGCTGCTGCGCACCGGCGCCGGCCCGCTGCCCGCGCTGCCGCCGCTCGCGGCCGGGCTGCTGGCGGTGCTGGCGCTCGCCTGCGGGCTGCTGGCCTTCCTGCCGCGGCGCGTGGCCGCGCTGCCGGTGGCTGGGCTCGCGGTGCTGGCGCTGCCACTGCTGTCGTCGCTGCAGTTCTATGCCGGCTATCCGCTGCGCGTCGTCACGGCCGAGGCGAGCCGCTGGCTGCTCGCGCCGGCCTTCGAGGTGGTGCGCGAAGGCAGCAGCCTCGCGGTCGACGGCCGACTGGTGATCGTCGATGCGCCCTGCTCGGGCGTGCAGATGGTGTGGCTGGGCTATTTCACGGCCTGCGCGGTCGCCCTCTGGGCGCGCCGCAGCGACCGCGCCTTCGCAGGCCGGCTGCCGATGGTCGGGCTGCTGGTGCTCGCGGGCAACATCGTGCGCAACAGCGTGCTGGTCGCCTTCGAGGGCGCGGGCCAGCCGCTCGCGCCCTGGGCGCACCAGGCGCTCGGCCTGACCGTGCTGGCCCTGGTCTGCGCCGGCATCGTGCGGCTGATGGCGCCCCGGCGCCCCGAACCCGAAGCGGCCGCGCCGTCGATTCCGGGACTCATCACCCTCGAGGGAGGACGCCATGTCGACACGGTGCTTTGAAGCGCTTTTCGCGAACCATTTCATCAACCGCATCGGCCACAAGGCGGCCTTCGGGCTCGCGCTGATCGCCTGCCTGCTCTGGTCCACCGCCGCGGCGCTGCGTGCGCCCGAGCGGCCGGCGCCGGCCGCGGCCGCCGTCGAATGGCCGCGCGAATGGGACGGCGCGCCGCTGCGGCCGATGGCGCTCGGCGAGGTCGAGCAGCGCTTCGCCGAGCGCTTTCCGGGCGCGATCGGCCGCATGACCGACGGGCGGCAGGTGATCGTCATGCGCGCGGTCCGCGCGCCCACGCGCATGCTCCATCCCGCGGCCGACTGCTATCGCGCGCTGGGCTGGCGCATCGCGCAGGCGCGGCTCGAACGCGACGCGCAGGCGCGGCTGTGGCGCTGTTTTGTTGCGCAACGGCACGGTACGCAAAAGATGCGCGTCTGCGAGCGCATAGTCGATGCCGAAGGCACGGCTTTCACGGACACTTCAGCCTGGTACTGGGCGGCGGCCAGCGGCCGGTCGGCCGGCCCGTGGCAAGCCGTGACGGTGGCGAGACCGATGTGAGAGTTTTGTGAACAAGACGCTGAGATCTGTGATTTACGGGCTGCTGGCCCTGGTGGTGACGGCCCTGGTGGCGCTTTTCCTGATCGTCAGGTTCGCACTGGCGCCCGCCGCGGGCGAATGGCCTGCGACGCTGCAGTTCGGGCCGCTGCGCTTCGAGGTCGGGGTACCGACGGCGCTGCGCCTGGCGACCTCGAAATGGTTCGCGCCGCGCCTCGACGGCCGATCGCTCGACACCCGCTTCGGCCGCATCGACGTCGCCTGGCGCGAGGCCTTCGGCGGGCTCGAGCTGCGCTGCGCGCCGTGCCGGGCCGAGGTGCAGGCGCTCGGCGCGCGGCCGATCCAGGTCGAGGCGCTGGTGGTCACGGTCCGGCGCGAGGGCAACACGCTGGCCGGCACGCTCGTGGCCACGCCGCGCCAGGCCGGCGCCGATGCGGTGCTGCAGGGCACCTGGGAGGGGCGGCTCACGCTCAAGAACCTGCAGCTCGCGGCCGACGTCAGGGAAGCGCCGATCGCGCGCTGGTACGCGGTGCTCGCGCCCGAGCTGCCCGAGCTGCAGCGCGCGCGCATCGGCGGCACGCTCGCCGCGCGCGGCCAGCTGCTGCTGCCCGAGGCCACCTTCAGCGTGCAGCCCGTGGTGAGCCAGTTCACCGTGGAGGGGCTGGGCACCGAGGCGATGCTCGGCGCGCGCACGAGCTGCGGCCCCTCGGCCCGGCTCGCCAACGACAGCTGGCTGGCGCGCGCCGTGATCGCGGCCGAGGACCAGCGCTTCTTCACCCATGCGGGCTACGACCTGACCGAGATCGTCGCCTCGATCCACAACAACCAGAAGGAAGGCCAGCTGCTGCGCGGCGGCAGCACGCTCACGCAGCAGCTCGCGAAGATGCTCGTGACCGGCAGCGAGCGCACGGCCGAGCGCAAGCTGCGCGAACTGCTCTACGCGGTCGAGATGGAACAGACGCTCGGCAAGGCGCGCATCCTGCAGCTCTACCTCGACAACGCGCCCTGGGGCGGCAACCTCTGCGGCGCCGAGGCGGCCGCGAAGCGCTACTTCAAGCGTTCGGCGCGCAACCTCGATCCCGTGCAGGCGGTCTGGCTCGCGGCCATGCTGCACAAGCCGCAGGCGGTGCTGGAGCAGTGGCGGCGCGACGGCCGCATCGATCCCGAGCGCACCAAATGGATCGCCGAGAGCGTGCGCGGCATCGGCCGCGCCCAGCGCGAACTGCTGCTCAGGAAGGTGGCGGAAGCGAAGTTCGCCGCGCCGGAGGCCACGCCATGAACGACGTCGAAGCGATCGAGCGCGCCACCGTCGCGGCGGTGTCGCCGCAGGCGGTGGAGGAGCTCGAGGACTGGCTGCTGCCGTTCGACGAGGGCACCGTGAAGCGCGCGAAGTCGGCCGTGCCGCTGCGCCACGGCGCGTTCGGCGAACGCACGCTGGACCGCATCGAGGACCGCTACGACAGCCGCCAGCGGGTGCCGATACTGCGCATTGCCGACGACGGCTGCTTCGACGGGCTGCGCGACGCGCTCGAGCGGCGGCACTACGTCGGCGACTCCCCCACCTGCGTGCAGACCGGCTCGGCGCGCCGCATGCGCGAGGTCGCGGCGGCCGGCGCGCGGCTCGCCGACGTCGACACCGCGCCGGACGACGCCTGGGCCGCGCTGTTCCTCGGCGAGGGCTTCGACCCGGTGGATGGGGCGCACCGCGTGCGTGCGCTCTCGCGCGCCGCGGGCTCGCTCTATGCGAGCGTGCGCGAGGACCGGCGCACCGTCGCGGCCGGCGCCATGGCCTTCGGCCACGGCTGGGCCAGCGTGCACGGCATGCGCACCGAGGCGTCGCTCCGCGGCCGCGGGCTTGCGGGCCGCGTGCTCGCCGGGCTGGCCGAGGCGGCGCTCGCGCGCGGCTTCGAGCGCGTGTTCCTGCAGGTCGACGCGCACAATCCCGCCGCCCATGCGCTCTACCGGCGCGCGGGCTTTTCGACCCGCTGGCAGTACCGCTACTGGCAGCGGCAGCAATGGCCGCGCTGAACGGGCCTCATCCCCACGCGTGACGCGGTCGGGAATTGGTGCCACCATGGCCGGATGACCCGTGCCAACCACCATCCCAACCACCCGACCGATCCCGTCGCCGCGCCGCGCGGCATCGACCACATCGTGGCCGGCGTTTCCACCAGCGACGGCGACGGCGTCCGGCTCACGCGCGTGCTGCAGCAGCCGCTGCAGAAGCGGCTCGATCCCTACCTGATGCTCGATGCCTTCGGCAGCGACAACCCGGGCGACTACATCGGCGGCTTCCCCGACCATCCGCACCGCGGCTTCGAGACCGTGACCTACATGATCGCGGGCCGCATGCGCCACCGCGACAGCGCGGGCCACGAAGGGCTGCTGCAGAACGGCGGCGTGCAGTGGATGACCGCCGGCCGGGGCCTGGTGCACAGCGAGCTGCCCGAGCAGGAGGAAGGCCTGATGGAAGGCTTCCAGCTCTGGCTCAACCTGCCCGCGAAGGACAAGATGCGCGAGCCCTGGTACCGCGACATCCAGAGCGAGGAGATCCCCGAATACACCACCGCCGCGGGCGTGCACGTGCGCGTGATCGCGGGCGAGAGCCACGGCATCGAGGGTGCGGTGCGGCGCGAGCACACCGAGCCGCTCTACCTCGACATCACGCTGCCGCCCGGCGCCGAGTTCGCGCAGCCGCTTTCCGACGACCGCAACGCGCTGGTCTACGTCTACCGCGAATCGGTCTGGATCGCGGGCAGCGAGGTGCCCACGCGGCGCATGGCGATCCTCGCCAACGAACCCGGCAGCGACGGCGTGGTGCTGCGCGCGGGCGCGACCAACCACAGCCCGGCGCGCGTGCTGCTGATCGCGGGCAAGCCGCTGCACGAGCCGATCGCGCAGTACGGGCCGTTCGTGATGAACACGCCCGAGCAGATCCGCGAGGCGGTGCACGACTTCCAGAGCGGCCGCCTCGGCTGAGCCGTGTAGTCGCCGGCCTACCGAAGATCGGCCGGCCGTGCGGCGCGCGCGCGGGCGTCGGGCGCCTAGATTGGCCGCATGCCCACGACCCGCCCGAGCCGCAGGACGCCCGAGGCCCGCACAGGCCAGGCGCCCGGCCACCTGAAGCGCGAGCAGTTCCGCGAACGCTTCATGCAGCCGTTCCAGGACCCGGCCTTCCAGGCCGAGCACGCGGCGCTGCAGCGCATCGAGCAGATCGCCTGGCAGGCCTACGACGAAGGCCGCAAGGCGCCGGTCACGCGCCGCGCGGGCCCCGGCTACGCCGATCCGGCCTATGAACTTTCCGTCGACTGGCTCGAGGCCAAGGCGCGCATCGATGCCGCCCAGGCCGCCTGGAGTCAGCCGCAGACGCGCTCGCGCGTGCTGCTGGTCAACGGATCGCCGCGCAACGACGGCACCTGCCCGGGCGAGATCTCCAAGACCTGGCGGCTGGTGCAGCTCGCGCGCGAAGTGCTCGAGGGCTGCGGCATCGAGGCCGACGTGCTCGACCTGAGCCTGCTGACTTCCGAGTACGGGCGCCACATCCATCCCTGCAAGGGCTGCGTCTCGACCGCGATGCCGCTGTGCCACTGGCCCTGCAGCTGCTATCCCAACCATTCGATGCGCCAGACCGGCGACTGGATGAACGAGATCTACGAGCGCTGGGTCGCGGC
>CBHTTS010000345.1:0-4869 GCA_966095775.1 uncultured Variovorax sp.
CGGGCACGCAGACCAACATGAACGTCAACGAGGTGCTGGCCAACCGCGCGAGCGAACTGCTCGGCGGCGAGCGCGGGGAAGGGCGCCTCGTGCATCCGAACGACGACGTGAACCGCAGCCAGTCGAGCAACGACGTGTTCCCGACCGCGATGCACGTCGCGGCGGTCGAGGCGATCACGCATCGTCTGCTGCCCGCGATCGCCAAGCTGCGCGCCACGCTCGAGCAGAAATCGAAGGACTTCGCCGACATCGTGAAGATCGGCCGCACCCACCTGCAGGACGCGACGCCGCTCACGCTCGGCCAGGAGTTCTCGGGCTACGTGGCGCAGCTCGCGCATGGCGAGGCCCATGTGCGCGCCGCGCTGCCGCACCTGTGCGAACTGGCGCTCGGCGGCACGGCCGTGGGCACCGGCCTCAACGCGCCCAGGGGCTATGCGGAGCAGGTGGCGGCCGAGCTCGCGCAACTCACGGGGTTGCCGTTCGTGACGGCGCCGAACAAGTTCGAGGCCATGGCCAGCGTCGACGCGCTGGTGCATGCGCACGGCGCGCTCAAGACGCTGGCCGCGAGCATGACCAAGATCGCCAACGACGTGCGCTGGCTCGCGAGCGGACCGCGCAGCGGCATCGGCGAACTGAGCATTCCCGAGAACGAGCCCGGTTCCTCGATCATGCCCGGCAAGGTCAACCCGACGCAGAGCGAGGCCGTCACGATGCTCGCGGCGCAGGTGTTCGGCAACGACGTCGCGATCAACATCGGCGGCGCCTCGGGCAACTTCGAGCTCAACGTGTTCCGGCCGATGGTGGCGCACAACTTCCTGCAGAGCGTGCGCCTGCTGGCCGACGGCATGGTGAGCTTCAACGACCATTGCGCGGTCGGCATCGAGCCGAACCGCGAGCGCATCACCGAACTCGTGCAGCGTTCGCTGATGCTCGTGACCGCGCTCAACACCCACATCGGCTACGACAAGGCGGCCTTCATCGCGAAGAAGGCGCACAAGGAAGGCACCAGCCTGCGCGAGGCCGCGATCGCCTCGGGCCACCTCACGGCCGAGCAGTTCGACCAGTGGGTGGTGCCGGAGAACATGACGGGCCGCTGATTCGCGCCGTCAGTACCCGATCGTGTAGCGCTGGCGCGCGTGCGCCGGCTTCTCCAGCTCGTCGATGAACGCGATCGCGTAGTCCTCGAAGCTGATCCAGCTGCGGCCCTCGGCGCTCACGAGCAGGTCGTCCTTGCCGAGACGGAACTTGCCGGTGCGCTCGCCTTCGACGAACTCGGCGGAGGGCGAGAGGAAGGTCCAGTCGAGCTCCTTCTCGTTGCGCAGCGCGTCGAGGAACACGCCGCCGGCGGAGGCCTCGGCGCGGTAGGCGTCGGGGAAGTCCGGCGTGTCGATCACCTTGAGGCCAGGCGCCGCGAACAGGCTGCCCGCGCCGCCGACCACCAGCAGGCGCTTCACGCCTGCGCGCTTGACGGGCCCGATGATCGCCGCGGGCGGCACGGTCGCGAAGTGGGCGGCGCTGAACACCGCGTCGTGGCCGGCCACCGCCTTCTCGAGCGCCGCGCCGTCGAGCACGTCGAGGTCGACGGCCTCGACGTGGGCGCGGCCCGCGAGCTCGGCGCTCGCGTGGCGCGCGATGGCGGTGACGGTGTGGCCGCGGCGCAGCGCTTCCTCGAGCAGGCGGCCGCCGGCGCGACCGGTGGCGCCGATGATGGCGATGTGGCTCATGTGTGACTCCATGGGAAGTTGAAGGGGATGCAGCGCATCTTAGGTTTCTTGTTTCGAAACAAAAACATCGATTCGCGGGCTGGTTTGTTCCTAGAATCGTTCGAATGGACCGTCTGAATGCGATGCGGGTGTTCGTCACCGTGGTGGACGCGGGCAGCCTGTCGGCCGCGGCCGAGAAGCTCGATCTCTCGCGCCCGGTCGTCACGCGCTATGTGGCCGAGCTCGAGCAGTGGACCGGCGCGCGGCTGCTGCACCGGACCACGCGCCGCCTGAGCCTCACGGCGGCGGGCGAGGAACTGCTGCCGCGCTGCCGCCAGGTGCTGGAGCTCACGGGCGACATGCAGGCGGCGGTGCGCCATCCGGCGGATGCCCCGCGCGGGCAGCTGCGCATCACGGCCAGCACCTCGTTCGCGCAGTCGCAGCTGGCCGACGCGATCGCGGCCTATGTGCGGCTCTATCCGGGCGTGGCGGTCGACCTGGTGCTGCTCGACCGGGCGGTCAACCTGGTGGACGAGCGCATCGACCTCGCGATCCGCGTGGCGGCCGAGATCGATCCGAACCTGATCGCGCGCCGGCTCACCGACTGCCGCTCGGTGGTCTGCGCCTCGCCGGACTACCTGAAGGCCGAGGGGCGGCCGCTCGCGGTGGAGGAGCTCGCGCAGCGCAACTGCCTCACGCACTTCTATTTCGGCCGCAGCCTCTGGAACTTCACGCGCAAGGCCGACGGCACGCCGGTGTCGGTGGCCGTGGGCGGCAACGTCTCGGCCAACGACGCGGCCAGCCTGATGTGCCTGGCGCGCGCCGGCGCCGGCATCGCGATGCTGCCGACCTACCTGGCCGCGCCGCTGCTGCGCAAAGGGGAGCTGGTGCGGCTGTTCGACGACTGCGAGCCGCAGGTGGTGGGCATGTACGCGGTCTACGCCTCGCGCAAGCACATGCCGGCCACGCTGCGCACGATGCTCGACTTCCTGGCCGCGCGCTTCACCGAGGTGTCCGCGTGGGACCTGCCGCACGCGGGATGAGGCGCATGCCTCAGTGGCCGCTGGTGTGCGGCGCGGGGCCCATCAGGCGGTCGGTGTAGGCGATCGCCATGGCCGAGAGCAGGAACGCGATGTGGATCACGGTCTGCGCGATCAGCACGCGGTCGGTGTAGTTGTCGGCGTTGATGAAGGTCTTGAGCAGGTGGATCGAGCTGATCCCGATGATCGCGGTGGCGAGCTTGACCTTGAGCACCGAGGCGTTCACGTGGCTCAGCCATTCGGGCTGGTCGCGGTGGCCCTCGAGGTCCATGCGGCTCACGAAGGTCTCGTAGCCGCCCACGATCACCATGATCAGCAGGTTCGAGATCATCACCACGTCGATCAGCGCGAGCACCACGAGCATGATGACCGTCTCGTTCAGCGTGCCCACGGGCGCCGTGGTCTTGTAGCCGATGCTCGTGATCAGCGCCTGCAGCGCATCCTTGGAGCCGAAGGCGGCCTCCACCAGGTGCAGCAGCTCGACCAGGAAGTGCACCACGTACACCGCCTGCGCCACGATCAGGCCCAGGTACAGCGGCAGCTGCAGCCAGCGGCTCGCGAAGATCAGCTTGGGCAGCGGCCGCAGCGGCGAGCCGCGGCGGGGCGTGGACGTGTTCGGGGAATCGAAGGGATCGGGAGCGGACATCGCGGGGATCAAAGAGAACGACCGGCGATTCTAGGGTGTCCCCGTGGCGGACTCGTGATAACCCTGAGAACTAACATCGGACCTGTCCGCCACCGTCAGTGACCCGTAAGTGGCCCCGCCGACATTACGGCCGCACCCATCCAGGAGACAAGAGAATGAGCAGCAGTGCATCGAAGAACATCGAGTCCGTACTGGTGGAGAACCGCGTGTTCCCGCCCGATTCCCGCGCCACCCAGGGGGCCCGCGTCGCCGGCATGGCGGCCTACGAGGCGCTGTGCAAGGAAGCCGAGCAGGACTTCGAGGGCTTCTGGGGCCGCCAGGCCCGCGACCACCTGAACTGGACGAAACCCTTCACGCAGACGCTCGACGAGTCGAAGGCGCCGTTCTACCGCTGGTTCGGCGACGGCGAGCTCAACGCCAGCGCCAACTGCCTCGACCGCCACATCGGCACGCCGGTCGAGAACAAGACCGCGATCGTCTTCGAGGCCGACGACGGCGCCGTCACCCGCGTCAGCTACAAGGAGCTGCTCGCGCGCGTCGGCCAGTTCGCCAACGCGCTCAAGGCCGCCGGCATCCGGCAGGGCGACCGCGTGATCATCTACATGCCGATGACGATCGAGGGCGTGGTCGCGATGCAGGCCTGCGCGCGCATCGGCGCCACGCACAGCGTGGTGTTCGGCGGCTTCTCGGCCAAGGCGCTGCAGGAGCGCATCATCGACGCGGGCGCGGTGGCCGTGATCACCGCCAACTACCAGCTGCGCGGCGGCAAGGAGCTGCCGCTCAAGGCGATCGTCGACGACGGCATCGCGCTCGGCGGCTGCGAGTCGATCAGGACCGTGTTCGTCTACGAGCGCACGGCCACGGCCTGGAACCGCGTCGAAGGCCGCGACAGGACCTTCGCCGAGGCGCTGCAGGGCCAGCCCGCCGAGTGCGCGCCGGTGCCGGTGAATGCCGAGCATCCGCTCTTCATCCTCTACACCTCGGGTTCGACCGGCAAGCCCAAGGGCGTGCAGCACGCGACCGGCGGCTACCTGCTGTGGGCCAAGATGACGATGGAATGGACCTTCGACATCCGCCCCGAGGACGTGTTCTGGTGCACCGCCGACATCGGCTGGATCACCGGCCACACCTACGTGGCCTACGGGCCGCTCGCGGCCGGCGCCACGCAGGTGGTGTTCGAGGGCGTGCCGACCTTCCCGCATGCGGGCCGCTTCTGGCAGATGATCGAGAAGCACAAGGTCTCGGTGTTCTACACCGCGCCGACCGCGATCCGCTCGCTGATCAAGGCCGCCGAGAGCGACGAGAAGGTGCATCCGAAGAACTGGGACCTGTCGAGCCTGCGCATCCTCGGCTCGGTGGGCGAGCCGATCAATCCCGAGGCGTGGATGTGGTACCACCGGAACATCGGCCGCGAGCAGTGCCCGATCGTCGACACCTTCTGGCAGACCGAGACCGGCGGCCACGTGATCACGCCGCTGCC
>CBHTTS010000346.1:0-4851 GCA_966095775.1 uncultured Variovorax sp.
GCAGGTTGGGGCGGTACCAGTTCTCGAGGTAGTCGCGGATCGCGTAGTCGTTGGCGACCGTGTAGCCGGCGATGAAGTCGCGCGCGTCGTCGCGCTTCACGCGGCGCGCGGTGCGGCCGATCACGACGGCGAGCTCGCATTCGTAGTGCATGAACTGCACGCCGGCGGGGCGGAAGGTCTTCTGGCGGTGGCCGGTGAGCGTGCTCTGGCCCTTGACGAACACCAGCGGCTCCTCGGGCGCCTTGAACTCGAGCTCCTTCGCATGGTCGGCGTAGTTGAGGCCGAGCGCGAGGATGGTGCGCGGCCGGGCCGTGGGCGCGAGCGGCGGCAGCCAGTCGGCCGCGTCGAAGCCGATCAGGCGGCCGTCGGCCAGGCGCAGCCGGCCGTCGTGCTCGACGGCCTCGTGCACCGCGTTCTCGAAGCGGATGCGTGCGTGCTTCATGCGGCGGCTCCCGAGTCCTGCGCGACCAGCGTGTTGACGAGCGTCTCGAAGCCCGGCGCCGAGATCTCGATGCAGTCGCCCACGCGCGCGAGCGGCCGGCCGGCGCCGCAGCCGAGCATCAGCACGTCGCCGTGCGCGAGCGTCATGAATTCGCCGACGTCGGCGAGCAGCTGGCGCGCGGGGCGCACCAGCCGGGAGAAGTCGAGCGTCTGCCGGAGCGCGCCGTTGATGCGCACCTCCATGCGGAAGCCGGCCGGATCGGCGACCTCCTGCGCGTCGCGCAGCGCCGGGCCGATGCCGAGGAAGCCGTCGAGGCACTTGAACTTCACGGGCGGGCGGAAGAAGCTCGCGTGCGGCACCGAGAGGTCGTTCATCGGCACGAAGCCCTCGATGTCCCCGTCGGCGCCGACCACCATGCCGATGCTGGCGCCGACCTCGACCTCGGGCACGTCGGCGGGCACGGGGATCGCGGCGCCGTGCGGGCTCCAGGTGTTGGCCGTCTTGACGTAGAGCACCGGAGCCTTTGGCGGCGCCTTGTAGGGCGGCGCGCTCATCTGCGGCGCGAGCGCGTCGAACTCGTCGCGGAAGTTCAGCAGCGTGCCGTAGACCGTGCCCGCGAGCAGGAAGTGGGCGGCGGAATCGGGCGCGGGGCTCATGGCTGCTCCAGTGCGATCAGTTCGTCGAGCAGCGCGTAGAGCTGCGCGAGCTTGTCCTTGCCGAGCGACTGCTCCATCCACTGGTAGTGGGCCTCGATGCTCGAGGAGAGCTTGCGCACCAGCTTCATGCCGCGCGGCGTGGCCTCGACCACGGTGCGGCGCTGGTCGTCGGGGTCGCGGCTGCGCGTGATGAGCTCGTCGCGCTCCATGCGCGCGAGCACGCCGGTGAGGCTGGGCCCGAGAATGAAGGCCTCGCGCGCCACGCGGCCGGTCTCGACCGCACCATGCTCGCCGAGCACGCGCAGCACACGCCATTGCTGGTCGGACAGCGCATGCACGCGCAGGCTGGGCCGCGTGTGGGCCATCACGGCTTCGCGCGCCTGCAGCAGCAGGCGCGGGAGATTGCGGTGGGCGAAGGTGGTACTCAAGCGTGGCCTCCGGAAATTACTTAACATGTTAAATGACGGCGCGCCGCGTTCCAAGCGGCCGGGCAAAAGGGTTTTTGCGGCCGCCTAAACTCGCCGCATGGCCAAGGAAAAATCCCTTTTCGTCTGCAGCGAATGCGGCGGCACCAGTCCCAAGTGGCTCGGCAGATGCCCGAGCTGCGGCGCGTGGAACACGCTCGTGGAGCAGTCGGCGGCAAGCGCCGCGCCGGCCAACAACCGCTTCGGCACCCAGTTCGCCTCGCTCGCAGGGGCGTCCGAGCTCGCGACGCTGTCGGAGATCGAGGCCACCGACGTCGCGCGCACCCCGACCGGGATCGACGAGCTCGACCGCGTGCTCGGCGGTGGCATCGTCTCGGGCGGCGTCACGCTGATCGGCGGCGACCCGGGCATCGGCAAGTCGACGCTGCTGCTGCAGGCCGTCGACGCGCTGCAGCGCGCGGGGCAGAACGCGCTCTACGTCACGGGCGAGGAAAGCGGCTCCCAGGTGGCGCTGCGCTCGCGGCGCCTCGGGCTCGACCATTCGCAGGTGCAGGTGCTCGCGGAGATCCAGCTCGAGAAGATCATCGCCACGCTCGACGCCACCCGCCCCGCGATCGCCGTGATCGACTCGATCCAGACCGTGTACTCCGACCAGCTCACTTCGGCGCCCGGCTCGGTGGCCCAGGTGCGCGAATGCGCGGCGCACCTCACGCGCTTCGCCAAGACCAGCGGCACGGCGATGGTGCTGGTGGGCCACGTCACGAAGGAGGGCGCGCTCGCCGGCCCGCGCGTGCTCGAGCACATGGTCGACACCGTGCTGTACTTCGAGGGCGACACGCATTCGAGCTTCCGCCTGGTGCGCGCGATCAAGAACCGCTTCGGCGCGGTCAACGAGATCGGCGTGTTCGCGATGACCGAGCGCGGCCTCAAGGGCGTGGCCAACCCGAGCGCGATCTTCCTGAGCCAGCACGCCGAGCCGGTGCCCGGCAGCGTGGTGCTGGTCACGCTCGAGGGCACGCGGCCGATGCTGGTCGAGATCCAGGCGCTGGTCGACGACGGCGGGCCGAGCCCGCGCCGGCTCTCGGTGGGCCTGGAGCGCGACCGGCTCGCGATGCTGCTCGCGGTGCTGCACCGCCATGCGGGCGTGGCCTGCATGGACCAGGACGTGTTCGTCAACGCGGTGGGCGGGGTGCGCATCAGCGAACCTGCGGCCGACCTCGCGGTGATGCTCGCGATCACCTCGAGCCTGCGCGGCAAGCCGATGCCCAAGGGCTTCATCGCGTTCGGCGAAGTGGGGCTCGCGGGCGAGGTGCGCCCCGCGCCGCGCGGCCAGGAGCGGCTGCGCGAGGCGGCCAAGCTGGGCTTCAGCGTGGCCGTGGTGCCGAAGGCGAACGCGCCGCGCAAGGGCGCGAAGGAGATCGAGGGCCTGACGATCCACGCGGTGGACCGCATCGAGGAGGCGATGGACGTGGTGCGGGGGATGGACTGAGGCGCGGCCGGACGAAAAAAATGCCCGGCACGCCTGTGGCGCGCCGGGCGATTCCCCCTGTTTTTCCCCCTGTTTCCTCTCCCTGGGTTGCGTCCGCCGGCCGTGCTGCGGCGGGTGACGCGGAATGTGCCTTCGGCGGCTGCCGGGCCGGGGTGCTTTTGATCGCGAGTACAGCGCCGTGCGCCTCGCGGTAGCCGCCGCCGCTACCGCGGGCGGCGACAATGCGGGCCATGAATTTCCAGAAATTGCTGGTGCCCGTGGGCGCCATCGTGCTGCTCGCGCTGGCCTGGCGCAGCTACGGCTGGGGCGGCGTCGCCTTCGCGGGCGGCGTGATCGTGATGTTCCTGCTGATGCACTTCAACCGCATGATGCAGGTGCTCAAGCGCGCGGGCGACCGCCCGATCGGCCATGTGGCGAGTGCGGTGATGCTCAACGCCAAGCTCAAGAAGGGCGTGACGCTGATGCACGTGATCGCGATGACGCGCGCGCTCGGCGAGCTGCGCTCGCCGCAGGACCAGCAGCCCGAGCACTACCGCTGGACCGACGCCGGCGGCTCCTATGTCGATGCGGTGTTCGACGGCGGCAAGCTGCAGAGCTGGACGCTGACGCGGCCCGAGCAGCCGGCCGAGCCCGCCGAAGCCGCCGAGTGACGCGCCGGCCGGCGCGCCGCCGTCAGAACGGCGCGTCGGCTTCTTCGGTGGCCTGGGGCTGCGGCGCGGACGCCGTGGCCTCGCCGGCGGGCGCCGCCGCGAAGGCCGCCTCGCCGCCGAGCGCATCGAGCAGCGCCGGCACGAGCTGGCCGAGCTCGCCGGTGGCGATCGCCACGTCGGCATCGAAGTTGTCTTCCTTCTTGCCGCCCTCGGCGCCGTCGGCGGTGCCCTCGAGGAACACGATCTTGCGGATCAGCATGCCGTGCGTGAGCTCGAACGAGACGCGGTCGTCCCAGGTCAGCGCGAGCCGCGTCGGGCGCTTGCCGTCGGTGATGTGCTGCTTGACTTCGTCGATGTCGAGCGGATGCTTGGCGTAGCGCACCACGGCCTTCGAATCGTCCGAGGCCTTGAGCTCGCATTCGCGGTCGATCGTGAAGCCGGCCGGCGGCTCCTGTGTGAGCAGCCAGTTGGCCATGGCCGCGGCGGGCTCGACCTGCGTGTTGATCGGCGTCACGGCGAAGCCGTCGAGCGCCTTCACCAGGCTCGTGACCACCTCGTCGGCGCGCGCCGCGTTGGCGCTGTTGATCACGAGGCGGCGCTCGGCCTGGTCGATCCAGACCGCCACGCGCGCACTGCGCGTGAAGGCCATCGGCAGCAGCTCGAGGGTGATGTCCTCCTTGAGCTCCTTCTTTTCCTTCTTGCCGGGCTTGCGGCCCGTGGCGGTCTCGATCTGCGCGCAGCGCTCCTCGAGCTTGCGGCGCACCACCGAGCCGGGTACGGCCTTGCTCTCGATCATGTACTCGACCAGCCACTGGCCGTCGACGGACTCGACCAGCGGCCCGTGGGCCTCCCCGCGCGGCTCGATCCAGCCGGCGGACTTTTCCTGCGACGGGCCGCAGGGCTCGAAGCGCTGGCGGCCGAGCCCTTCTTCCGCCTCGGCCAGTGTTTGGGACCAGGCGGGTTCGATGCGATAGACGATGACGTTCTTGAATACGGACACTGAAACCCTTTGACTTTCTCCGCAACGGACGCGGAACCCGCCATTGTCACAGCCCCCGCTCCCGCGCCATGAAAAAAGGCCCGAAGGCCCGTAGTGAATCCGTCGAAGGCGCCAGCAGCCCGCCATGCGAACTGCCAGTGCACCCGTGGATCCGGCTCCGCCGGTCCACCGGGTGCGCCCCCCAGTGGG
>CBHTTS010000347.1:0-4828 GCA_966095775.1 uncultured Variovorax sp.
GCATCTGGCCTTCGCCGACCACGAACTGGAAGTCCTCGGCCTTGCCGCCCTGGAACGGCTCGCCGTCGATCTTGCCCTCGAAGTCCACGGTGACGCGGTCGCCGTCCTGGGCCGCGGCGTCCTGGGCGCGCTGGGCGAAGGTGCGGCGCTGCTTGCGCAGGATGTCCAGCGTCTTGTCGATGGCGCCGTCGTCGACCTCGGCGCTGAGCTTCTCGACCTCGGCGTTCGACAGGTCGTTGATCTTGACGTCCGGGAACACCTCGAAGATCGCATCGAAGGCCAGCTGGCCCTCGGGCGCGCCTTCCTTCTCGGTGATGCGCGGCTGGCCGGCCACGCGCAGCTTGGCCTCGTTGGCGGCCTGCGAGAAGGCTTCGCCGACCTTGTCGTTCATGACCTCGTAGTGCACCGAGTAGCCGTAGCGCTGGGCGACCACGTTCATCGGCACCTTGCCGGGACGGAAACCATCCATCTTGACGGTGCGCGCGAGCTTCTTGAGGCGCGAATCGACTTCGGACTGGATGAGGCCGACCGGCAGGGTCAGCGTGATCTTGCGCTCGAGCTTCTCGAGGGTTTCAACGGTCACGGTCATGGTGTCTTCCTGGTAAGGGGCTGGTGCGCGCGGCCCGCATCTTTTTTATCAATACAGATCAAGGACTTACACGCGCTCGCGGGATTTATGCGTAGGCACGTGCGTGCCACCTGCAAAACTGGGCAACCGATGATTCTAATCGGCTGGAAGCGCCCGTTTGGAGCAGGCCGGAGACCGGCGGCGACGGAGATCGCACAACATGCCCGATCCGGCACCGAATTCGCCTTTACAGTGGCTGCGATTCGACATTTCCACCGAGAAACGAATGCCCATGCTCTTCCAGCGACTGCTCGCCTCTCTCGCCTTCACCGCGGTCCTCGCGTTAGGCATGCTTGCCCCCGCGCTGGCCAAGACCGCCGCGCCGGCTGCTGCGGCGGCGAAGGAGCCAACCATCCAGCAGATCTACCAAGCCGCGAGCAACGGAAAGATGGCCGATGCCGACGCGATGATCGCGAAGGTGCTGAAGAACCATCCGAAGAGCGCGAAGGCCCACTATGTGCATGCCGAGCTTCTCGCGATGAAGGGCGAGCTCGACGATGCCCGCGACGAGCTGGCCCTGGCCAGGGAGCTTTCGCCAGGGCTGAAGTTCGCGAAGGCCGAATCGCTCGCCAAGCTCGAACGCAAGCTGGAGAAACCGGTCGAGACCAAGCCTGAACCACCACCACCGCCGGCACCTGCCCCGGCGGCAGCATTGGCGTCCGGCATGACCGACACGGATTCGTCGTCCGGCCCGATTCCCTGGGGACCGATCGGCATCGTGGCGCTGTTCATCGTCGCCTACCTGGTTTTCCAGCAGCGCCGCCGCGCCACCACCTTCGAAGCACCCGCAGCCGGAGGCCACGGCAGGTTTTCCCGGCCCACGAGCGACTCGTCGATGGGCTACGGCAGGACGGACGACTCCAGGGACTACGGCTCCGCGCCTCCCGCGCCCAGTCAGGGGCCCGGCATCGGCGGCGCGCTGGCCGCGGGTGCGGCAGCAGGCGTCGGCGCGGTTGTCGCGGGCGAGCTGCTGCGTCACATCATGAACGACCGCTCCGACGAGCGCCGGGGCAACACGATCAACATCTTCAACACCCACCGCAGCCACGACAGCGGCAACGACAGGATGGGCAGCAGCCTGTGGCCCACGTCCGACCCGGAGCCGGACCGGCAGGTCGACCGCAGCTTCGTCGACAACGACTTCGGCATCAGCGACACGAGCTCGTGGGACGACTCGAGCAGCAGCAGCTCCGACAGCGGAAGCAGCGACAGCAGCAGCAGCAGCGACTGGTAAGCCGGAAAGGGGCAAGAGGAAACGAAAAAGCCCCGCTCCTCTCGGAACGGGGCTTTCAGTCTGCTCGATAGAACGGGCTAACGTGCAGGGCTGGTGCGCGGGGCCGGACTCGAACCGGCACGTTCTTGCGAACGTCAGGACCTAAACCTGGTGCGTCTACCAATTTCGCCACCCGCGCTATTGCCATTTTTCAGGTGAATGCAAAAGCGGACGGCCTTCCGGCGCCGCGGCGAACCGCTGGCCGAAGACCGCCCGCTTGAAATCGGTCAACCGCGTATTTTAGTCGCAAAGTTGAGGGCTTCCGGACCCGCCTCGGGCGCCGACGCTCCCGTCTCGCGCTTGACCCGGAACGCCGCCGCGTACATGGCCGGCAGGGCCAGCAGGGTCAGCACCGTGGCGACGATCAGGCCGCCCATGATCGCCACCGCCATCGGGCCCCAGAACACGCTGCGCGAGAGCGGGATCATCGCGAGCACCGCCGCCGCGGCCGTCAGCACGATCGGCCGCAGCCGCCGCACCGCCGATTCGACGATCGCGTTCCAGGCCGGCACGCCGGCGGCGCGGTCGTGCTCGATCTGGTCGATCAGGATCACCGCGTTGCGCTGGATCATGCCCATCAGCGCGATCACGCCCAGGAGCGCCACGAAGCCGAACGGACGGTTCAGCAGCAGCAGCGCGCCCGCCACGCCCGCGATGCCCATCGGACCGGTGATGAACACCAGCAGCGAGCGGCTGAAGCTGTGCAGCTGCAGCATCAGCAGCGTGAAGACGATGAACAGCATGATCGGCACGCCCGCGACGATCGAGGCCGAGCCCTTGCTGCTCTCCTCGACCGCGCCGGCCACCTCGATGCGGTAGGCGCCCTGCCCGGCCGCATGCCAGCCGGCCTCGAGCTTGCGCAGCGCGGGCAGCAGCTGCTCGGTCACCGTGGCGCCCTGCAGGCCCTCGACCACGTCGCCCTGCACCGTGATCGCGTAGTTGCGGTTCTCGCGCCACATCACGCCGGGCTCCCAGGTGAACACCGGGCGCGCGATCTGCGTCAGCGGGATCGAGCGGCCCGAGGCGGTGGGCAGGTAGGCGTTGCCGATGTCCGAGATCGCCTCGCGCTCGTCGGCCGACTGGCGCAGCACGATGTCGATCAGCAGGTCGTTCTCGCGGTACTGGCCGACCGTGGTGCCCGAGAACATGGTGCGCGAGGCCTGCGCGATCGCCTGGCTGGTGACGCCGAGCGCGCGCGCCTTGGCCTGGTCGATCTCGAGCCGGATCACCTTGACCGACTCGTTCCAGTTGTCGTTCACGCCGCGCATGTTGGCGTTCTCGCGCAGCACCGCCTTGACCTCGTCGGCGCGCTCGCGCAGCTGCGTCGGATCGGTGCCGATCACGCGGAACTGCACCGGGTACGGCACCGGCGGGCCGTTGGGCAGCAGCTTCACGCGCCCGCGCACCTCGGGAAACTCCTGGGCCAGCATCGCGGGCAGCGAGATGCGCAGCTTCTCGCGCACCTTCAGGTCGCTCGCAAGCACGATGAACTGCGAGACGTTGCTCTGCGGGAACACCTGGTCCAGCGGCAGGTAGAAGCGCGGCACGCCCGAGCCGATCCAGGAGCTCACGCTCTTGACGCCCTCCTCGCGGAGCATGCGCGCCTCGACGCGCTTGGCGACCTCCTCGTTGGCCGCGAACGAGGTGCCCTCGGGGAACCAGATGTCCACCAGGATCTCGGGCCGGCTCGAATCGGGGAAGAACTGCTGCTGCACCTTGCCCATGCCGACGATGCCGAGCGCGAAGATCAGCACCGTCGCGCCGATGGTCATCCAGCGGTGCTGCACGCACCAGTCCACGGCGCGGCGGAAGCGGTTGTAGAACGGGGTGTCGAAGAGCTCGTGCGGCGGCGCGTCGGGATCGTGCGGCTTCACCTTGAGCAGCAGCGTGCCGAGGTAGGGCACGAAGTACACCGAGACGATCCACGACAGCACGAGCGCGATCACCGTCACCGCGAAGATCGCGAAGGTGTATTCGCCCGTCACCGACTTCGCGATGCCGATCGGCAGGAAGCCCGCGGCGGTGATCAGCGTGCCCGTCAGCATCGGCTTGGCCGTGACGTCGTAGGCGAAGGTGGCGGCGCGGACCTTGTCGTAGCCCTCCTCCATCTTCCGCACCATCATCTCGACCGCGATGATCGCGTCGTCGACCAGGAGGCCGAGCGCGATGATGAGCGAGCCGAGCGAGATCTTGTGCAGGCCGATGCCGAAATAGTTCATCGCGAGGAAGGTCACGGCCAGCACCAGCGGGATCGTGATCGCCACCACCAGGCCGGGCCGCATGTCGATGTACCAGCCGAAGCGCCCGCCCTTGTGCAGGCCGAGCGAGATGATGCTCACGGCGAGCACGATCGCCACCGCCTCGATCAGCACGCCCACGAACTCGTTGACCGAGCTCGCCACCGCCACCGGCTGGTCCTGCACCTGCGCGAGCTTGACGCCCGCGGGCAGCTGCTGGTCGATCTGCACCGCCGCGGCGCGCAGCGCCTTGCCGAGCGCGATGATGTCGCCGCCCTTGGCCATCGAGACGCCGAGCGCGATCACTTCCTTGCCCTGGTGGCGCACCTTGACCGCCGGCGGGTCGATGTAGCCGCGGCGGATCTCGGCGATGTCGCCGAGCCGGAGCTGGTTGCCCGAGCTGCCGCGGATCGGCATCTCGCGCAGTTGGTCGACGCTGGTGAACTGGCCGCCCACGCGCACCTGCACCACGTCCAGCGGCGACTGGATCGCGCCCGCGCTCTCCACCGCGTTCTGCGAGCCGAGCTGCTGCAGCACCGCGTTGAAGTCGAGCCCGAGCTGCGCGAGGCGCTTCTGCGAGATCTCGATGTAGACCTTCTCGTCCTGCACGCCGAACTGCTCGACCTTGGCCACGTCCTTCACGCGCAGCAGCTGCTGGCGCACGTCGTCGGCGAAGGTCTTGAGCTCGGC
>CBHTTS010000348.1:0-4728 GCA_966095775.1 uncultured Variovorax sp.
AGCATGAGCGGCCAGACCATCGAGGTGCTCAACACCGACGCCGAGGGGCGCCTGATCCTCTGCGACGCGCTCACCTACGCGAAGCGCTTCGAGCCCGCGGCCGTGATCGACATCGCGACGCTCACGGGCGCCTGCGTGGTCGCGCTCGGCGGGGTGCGCAGCGGGCTGTTCACGAGCGACGATGGGCTCGCCGCGGCGCTGCAGGCGGCCGGCGAGGCCTCGCTGGACCGCTGCTGGCGGCTGCCGCTCGACGACGAATATGCCGACGGCCTGAAGAGCAACTTCGCCGACGTGGCGAACGTCGCGGGCCGCGCCGGCGGCGCGATCACGGCGGCCAAGTTCCTGCAGCGCTTCGCGGGCGACTTCCCCTGGGCGCACCTCGACATCGCCGGCACCGCCTGGAAGAGCGGGGCGGCCAAGGGCGCGACCGGCCGGCCCGTGGGCCTGCTGGTCGGCTACCTGATGGAGCGCGCGCGCGCCGCCGCTGCCGCCGCGCCGTCGGGCAAGGCCGCGCGCAAGAACGCCGGCGGCGCCGCGTCCAAGGCCCGGTCCGCGCAGTGACGGAGATCGGCTTCCACTTCAACACGCCGGACAAGGCCGGCTACGCCTGCCGGCTGGTGCGCAAGGCCGTGAACGCGCGCGGCCTGCGCGTGGTGGTGGTGGGCGAGCCGCAGATGCTCGATGCGATCGACGCCGGTCTCTGGCAGCTCGCGCCCTCGGACTTCGTCGCGCACTGCCGCGCCGACGCCCCGGCGCACCTGCTGAGCCGCTCGCCGGTCGTGCTCTGCGCCGAAGGCGCCGAGGCGGCGTCGCTGCCGCACCGCGAGATGCTCGTGAACCTCGGGCCCGCCGTGCCCGCGGGCTTCGAGCGCTTCGAGCGGCTCATCGACATCGTGAGCAGCGAGCCCGACGACCGCCAGATCGGCCGCACGCGCTGGCGCCACTACGCCGACCGCGGCTATTCGATCCAGCCGCACGACTTTGCAAGGAGCGCCTCCTGATGGCCAGCACGATGCGCACGCCGCCCCGGTTCGTTCCCACGCTCACGACCGTGCTCGACCTGCCGGCCGAGCCCGCGGCGGAGGCGGCGAGGCCGGCCGCCCCCACGCCGCCGGTCGACCCCGCGCAGGCGGTGGCGCTGCCGCCCGCCGCGCAGCGCTCCGAGGCCGACATCGTGCGCCTCGAGGAGCAGCTGCTGCACCGCGTGCTCCAGCGCGTCGACCTCTCGCTCGAGGAGCGCCTGAGCGACACCGTCTCGGCCGCCGTGCAGCAGCAGCTCGACGCGATGGTGCCCCGGCTGCGCGAGGAAATCGAGGCCGTTCTGCGCGCCCTGGTGATCGAGGCGATGGCCGCCGAGCTCTCGGAAAACCCCGGGTCTACGCCAACCTGACAGGTGTAAAGCTTGGGCTAAACTGCGCGCCAGGTCGGAAGGCGTGAGGGTGCCGCTGGTCTGCGGCGCGAAACTTGCGAGGTCTGCGCGCCCGGATCACACGACCGGTTCTTCGTTTTATCTATCCATGTTCTGGAGGTTCTCATGCAATTGAAATGGACTGCGGTCGCGTTGGCTGCAATCACGCTCGTGGCTTGCGGCAAGAAGGAAGAAGCTGCTGCGCCCGCCGCCACCCCGGCGCCCACGGCAGCGGCCCCGGCACCTGCAGCACCTCCGGCCGATGCGCTGGTCGTCAAGATCGGCCACGTGGCGCCGACCAGCGGCCCGATCGCGCACCTCGGCAAGGACAACGAGTTCGGCGCCAAGATGGCGATCGAGGACCTGAACGCCAAGAACATCAAGATCGGCGACAAGGTCGCGAAGTTCGAGCTCGTGCCCGAAGACGACGCCGGCGATCCGAAGCAGGGCACCGCCGTCGCGCAGAAGCTGGTCGACAGCAAGGTCAACGGCGTGGTGGGCCACCTGAACTCGGGCACCACGATCCCCGCCTCGAAGCTCTACAGCGACGCCGGCATTCCGCAGATCTCGCCCTCGGCGACCAACCCCAAGTACACCCGCCAGGGCTTCAAGACCACCTTCCGCGTGGTGGCTGACGACACCCAGCTCGGCGGCACGCTGGGCAAGTACGCGGTCGAGACGCTCAAGGGCAAGAACATCGCCGTGATCGACGACCGCACCGCCTACGGCCAGGGCGTCGCCGAGGAGTTCGAGAAGGCCGCCAAGGCCGCCGGCGCCACCATCGTCGGCCACGAGTTCACGACCGACAAGTCGACCGACTTCAACGCCATCCTGACCAAGCTCAAGGCCGCCAAGCCCGACGTGCTGTTCTTCGGCGGCATGGACGCCGTGGGCGGCCCGATGCTCAAGCAGGTCAAGCAGCTCGGCCTGAACGTCAAGTTCATGGGCGGCGACGGCCTGTGCACCGGCGAGCTGCCGAAGCTCGCGGGCGACGCGATCGGCGAGGAGATGGTGGTGTGCGCCGAAGCCGGCGGCGTGGACGGCGACTTCAAGCAGCCGCTCGAGGACTTCAAGACCAAGTTCAAGGCCAAGAACGGCGTGGACGTGCAGATCTACGCGCCGTACGTCTACGACGCGGTCAACGTGCTGGCCGAAGCCATGGTCAAGGCCGGCTCCGCCGACCCCGAGAAGTACCTGCCCGAAGTCGGCAAGGTGCAGTACAAGGGCGTGACCGGCCCGATCGCCTTCGACGAGAAGGGCGACATCAAGAACGGCGCGCTGACGCTGTTCACGTACAAGGGCGGCGTGCGCACGCAGATCGCCGTGGTGCGCTGATCGTTTTCGGACGACCAGAGAAAAAGGGCCTTCGGGCCCTTTTTTCATGGGCGGCCGGAAAGAGGTCTCAGGCCAGCGAGGCGAAGCCCGAGGGCCGGTCGGTGTTGCAGTATTCGATGAAGGCGTCGAGGTCGCGCGACTTGTCGAACACCGCGTCGGCGCCCAGTGCCTCGCAGCGCGCGCGGATGTCGGCCGTCACGTAGTTGCTCAGCACCACCACGCGCTGGCCGGGGCCGCGGCGCTTGCAGCCCGAGAGCACGCCGAGCCCCGAGCCTTCCTTCAGGAACAGGTCGACGATCAGCAGCTGCCAGTCGTTCGGATGCGCGCCGAGCCAGGCGAGGGCATCCGATTCGGTTTCGGCGAATCCGACGACCTGGCCGTCGACCAGGTCTTCGAGGGCCGGGACCAGGTTGTCCCTGATGGTCTTGTTGTCCTCGACGAGGAACGTGATGAGGGCCATGCCGTGGTTTCGCCTTGAGAACCAATAGCGTAACGTGCCGGATGAGTCGCTCGCGTAGGAGAAGGGATAAGGCGCGTTACGCGCTCAGTCGGCGCCGCCCGAGCGGATCTGCGCCTTCAGCTCCTCGGCCTCGGCCAGGCTCTCGTCGCGCTGGGCGGTGATCTCGAGGCGCTTCTCGATTTCCTCGTTCAGGGCGGCGTTGACCTCGGCGAGCGTCTCGGCCGACTTGGCGAGCTTCTGCTCGAGCTGGCTCGTGTGCTCGATCGCCTGTGCGACCTCGCCGACCTGCATCTCCTCGGGCAGTTCCTGCTCGAGCACCGTGTTGACCACCGCGAGGTTGTCGGAGGCACGTTGGACATCGGCGGCGACCGCCTCGGTCTTTTCCAGTGTGCGTTCGAGCGAGGTGTCACCGCGCGGCGAAGTAGGTTGTTTTCCGGCCATCCGGACTCCTTTGCAGACGAGAAAGTAAGACCTTTGGATCGTACCCTCAAGACCGCCGCCCGAGCCACGGGGGCCGCCGCGCCGGCGACTCAGAGTGGGGAGGCCTGCGGCTGCGTGCGCGCCGGCGCAGCCAGGGGCGCCGGCGGCCCCCCGATGCCCGTCGCAAACCAGCGGAAGGTGTTGGTCCGATGGTCGGCCCGGCCCGTGGTCCGCACGAACAGATAGCCCGAGGTCGCGTTGCCGATGTCGTCGACCGGTATGCCCGCGGCCCGCAGCGCCTCGATTTCCGCGCCGGCGCTCAGGTAGTACGGCAACTGCAAGGTGACGGTCGCGTTGTGGATGACCTGATGGATCATGGACTTCCCCGCGCAGAGTCTTCAGGGGTGAAAGCTTCTGTCGTGGAGGGCTCATCCGTACAGTCGAAGGAAGTAAAAAGTGTGAACTTTTCACATTCTATCGACGGGCCGCGGCTGGTGGGGAGGGGCGGCGGCGCGCAAATAAAAACGGGGCGCAAGGCCCCGTTTTCATGACTTCTCTGGCGGAGCAGGCGGGATTCGAACCCGCGGAGGGCTGTTAACCCTCACACGCTTTCCAGGCGTGCGACTTAAACCGCTCATCCACCGCTCCTGAGCCCACGATTGTAGCAGTCGGAAGCCGCGCGCTCAGGCGGGATTCGACGGCTTGCCGGCCTGGACCATCCGCATGGCCGAGGCGATCAGCGCCGAGGTCTCGGTCATGTTGCTCGGCACGATCAGCGTGGTCTTGGCGTCGGCCGCGACCTTGCCGTAGGCGTCCACGGCGCGCTCGGCCACCTTGAGCTGCACCGCCTGCTCGCCGCCGGGCTGGCGGATGGCGGCGGCGACGCGCTCGATGGCGTCGGCGGTGGCGGTCGCGACCGCGGTGATCGCGGCCGCCTCGCCCTGGGCGTTGTTGATCTGCGCCTGCTTCTCGCCCTCGGAGCGCGCGATGAAGGCCTCGCGTTCACCGGTGGCGATGTTGATCTGCTCCTGGCGCCGGCCCTCGGAGGCCGCGATCAGCGCGCGCTTCTCGCGCTCGGCCGTGATCTGGCGCTGCATGGCCTGCA
>CBHTTS010000349.1:0-4683 GCA_966095775.1 uncultured Variovorax sp.
ACTGCTCCACCGGGAAGTCGCGCGTGTAGCCGTAGCCGCCGTGCACCTGGATCGCGAGCGAATTGGCCTCGAGGCACCATTCGCTGGGCCAGCTCTTGGCGATCGGCGTGAGCACCTCCAGCAGCAGCCGGGCGTCGTCGGCGGCCTCGGGGGCGCCGGTCTTCTGTTCGTCGACCAGGCGCGCGCAGTAGAGCTCGAGCGCGAGCGCGCCCTCGCAGTAGGCCTTCTGCGCGAGCAGCATGCGGCGCACGTCGGCGTGCTCGATGATCCGCACCTGCGGCCCGGCCGAGTCCTTGGCCACCCTGGCCTCGCCGGCCGCGGCCTCGGGCTTCTTCACGAGCCGGCCCTGGGGCCGCGTCTTCGCGTACTCGAGCGAGGCGTGGTAGCCGGCCATGCCGAGCATGGTCGCGGCCGTGCCGACGCCGATGCGCGCCTCGTTCATCATGTGGAACATGCAGTGCAGCCCCTTGCCGGGCGCGCCAACGAGGTAGCCGACCGCGCCGGCCTTGCCGTCGACCGGGTAGCGGCCTTCGCCGAAGTTGAGCAGCGTGTTGGTGGTGCCGCGCCAGCCGAGCTTGTGGTTCAGGCCGGCGAGCGCCACGTCGTTGCGCTGGCCCGTGAGCCGGCCCTCGGTGTCGACCATGCGCTTGGGCACGATGAACAGCGAGATGCCCCGCGTGCCCGGCACGAGCCGGCCGTTCTCGTCGGGGATCTTCGCGAGCACGATGTGCACGATGTTCTCGGTCAGCTCGTGGTCGCCCGAGGAGATCCACATCTTGTTGCCCGTGAGGCGGTAGCGCGGCCCGAGCGGATCGCTCTGGAAGTCGTCGCCGTCGGGCACCGCGCGCGTGGCCACGTCGCTGAGCGAGGAGCCGGCCTGCGGCTCCGACAGGCACATGGTGCCGGCCCAGCGGCCCGCGAACTCGTTCTTCGCGAACACCTCCTTCTGCATCTCGGTGCCGTGCACCATCAGCAGGTTGGCGTTGCCGCTCGTGAGCATGTTCGAGCCGATGCTCACCGAGGCCATCGCGAAGAAGCTGTTGGCCGCGGCCTGCAGCGTGTAGGGCAGCTGCATGCCGCCGATCTCGTAGTCCTGCGCGGCGCTCATCATCCCCGACTCGACGAAGGCCCTGTGGGCATCGTGCGTGGCCTGCGGCAGGATCACCTTCTCGCCGTCGAAATGCGGCTCCTGGGTGTCGACCGTGCGGTTGAACGGCGCGTACTTCTCGCGCGCGATCCGCTCGCAGGTGTCGAGCACCGCGTCGAAGGTCTCGCGCGAATGGTCGGCGAAGCGCGCGCGCTGGTTGAGCGACTCGGCGTCGAGCCAGTCGTAGAGCAGGAAGTCGAGGGTGGGACGAAGGCTCATGGCGTGTTCCAGGAATGCGGGATCGGGATCGGACAGCCGAACGCAAAAAGGGAGCCGAAAATTACGCGAAAGTCGCAGAGAAAAACCAAGAAATTCTGGTTTCCCTTCTGCGACTTCTGCGTAACCTTCGCGACTTCTGCGTTCGGAAGTCCGATTTCGGCGGCTCAGGAAATCAGAGCACCTCGAACACGCCCGCGGCGCCCATGCCGCCGCCGATGCACATCGTGACCACGACCTTCTTCGCGCCGCGGCGCTTGCCCTCGATCAGCGCGTGGCCCGTGAGGCGCTGGCCGCTCACGCCGTAGGGATGGCCCACGGCGATCGCGCCGCCGTTGACGTTGAGGCGGTCGCCCGGGATGCCGAGCTTGTCGCGGCAGTAGATCACCTGCACCGCGAAGGCCTCGTTGAGCTCCCACAGGTCGATGTCGCTCACCTTGAGGCCGAGCTTGCCGAGCACCTTGGGCACCGCGAAGACCGGGCCGATGCCCATCTCGTCGGGCTCGCAGCCGGCGACCGCGAAGCCGAGGAAGCGGCCGAGCGGCTTCAGTCCCTTGCGCTCGGCGTACTTCTCGTCGACCACCACGCAGGCGCCGCCGCCGTCGGAGAACTGGCTCGCGTTGCCGGCCGAGATCAGGCCGCCGGGCAGCGCCGAGCGGATGCCGCTGATGCCTTCCTTGGTGGTGCCGGGGCGGATGCCCTCGTCGTTCTCGACCGTGACTTCCTTGGTGCGCAGGCCCAGCACCGGGTCGGCGACGCCCGCGAGCACCGTGATCGGCGCGATCTCGTCCTTGAACTTGCCGGCCTCGAGCGCGGCGGTGGCCCGCTGCTGGCTCGCGGCGCCGTATTCGTCCATCGCCTCGCGGCCGATGTTGTAGCGCTTGGCGACCTGCTCGGCCGTCTGCAGCATGTTCCAGTAGATCTCGGGCTTGTGCTTCACGAGCCAGGGGTCGGCCAGCATGTGCTTGTTGGCCTCGTTCTGCACGCAGGAGATGCTCTCGACGCCGCCGGCCACGTAGACCTCGCCCTCGCCCGCGATGATGCGCTGCGAGGCGGTCGCGATGGTCTGCAGGCCCGAGGAGCAGAAGCGGTTGATCGTCATGCCCGAGGTGGTGATCGGGCAGCCGGCGCGCAGCGCGATCTGGCGCGCGATGTTGGAGCCGGTGGCGCCCTCGGGCGTGGCGCAGCCCATGATGACGTCGTCGACCTCGCCCGCCTCGATGCCGGCGCGCGCGATCGCATGCTGCACCGCATGGCCGCCGAGCGTGGCGCCGTGCGTCATGTTGAAGGCCCCCTTCCAGCTCTTGGCGAGCGGCGTGCGGGCGGTGGAAACGATGACGGCGCTGGTCATGGTGTGGTCCTTTTCGAAGATGGAAGGGAAAGCCGGTTGACTTGTTCGTTCATGGCGACGGCGCGGACGCGGTGTTGCGCAGCAGCTGGTGGTAGAAGCCGATCATCTCGCCGTAGTTGGCGATCGCGAGGCGTTCGTTGTTGCCGTGGAAGCGCGCGAGGTCCTCGCTCTTCATGCGGTACGGCGAGAAGCGGAACACCGCGTCGCTCACGAGGCTGAAGTGGCGCGAGTCGGTGGCCGCGGTCATGAGGCCGGGCGCCACGAGCACGTCGGGGAAGGACTGACGCACGGCCTGTGCGATCGCGCGGTAGCCGGTGCTGTCGGTCGGCGAGACCGGCGAGGCCTCGGAGTTGCCCGGGTAGCGCTTGATCTTGATCTCGTCGTCGCCGAGCTGGCGGCGCAGGTGCGCCTCGACGCTGTCGATGGTGTCGCCCGGCAGCACGCGGAAGTTGACCGCCGCCTCGGCGCGGCCGGGCAGCACGTTGTCCTTGTTGCCGGCGCGCACGATGGTGAGCGCGGTGGTGGTGCGCAGCATCGCGTTGCTGCTCGGGCTCTTCTCGAGCTGGCCGCGCACCAGCGGCTCGGTGAGCCAGAGGTTCGACAGCATCACGCGGTTGATGCCGCTCATCTCGGGCGCGAGCGTGCCGAACATCTCGCCCGCGACGCCGCGGATGCCGCCGGGCATCGGGTTCGCCTCGAGCCGCGCGAGCGCGGCGCTCAGCCGGCCGATGGCGCTCTTCGCGGGCGGCATCGAGGAATGGCCGGGCGCGGTGTCGAGCGAGAGGAAGAAGGTCGCATAGCCCTTTTCGGCCAGGCCGATCAGCGCCGCGGGCTTCGCGAGGCCCGGCAGCACGCCGTCGAGCACGAGCAGGCCCTCGTCGAGCACCCATTCGAGCCTCACGCCGCGCGACTTGAACAGCTCGGCGATCGGCTGCGCGCCGCGCAGGCCGCTGACCTCCTCGTCGTCGCCCATCACGAGGTAGACGGTCTGGCGCGGCCGGAAGCCGCTCGCGACCAGCAGCTCGACCGCCTCCATCTGCGCGAACAGGTTGCCCTTGTTGTCGAGCGTGCCGCGGCCCCAGACGAAGCCGTCCTTGATCTCGCCCGAGAACGGATCGACGCTCCAGGCCTTCTCGGTGCCGGGCGCGATCGGCACCATGTCCTGGTGCGCCATCAGCGCGATCGGCATCGCCTTGGGATCGGTGCCGGGCCAGGTGTAGAGCAGCGCCTTCTGTCCCACCACCTCGCGCTGGAGCGCGGCGTGGAGCTTCGGGTACTGCTGCTGCAGGTAGGCATGCAGCTTGTCGAACTCGGCCAGGTTGGCCGCCGGGTCGTCGAGGCTCGAGACGGTGCGGATCGGGATCGCGCCCGCGAGCCGCTTCGCTGCGGCCTGCAGGTCGATCTCGAGCCTGGGCGCGGGCGCCACCGCGAGCTGGCGCGAGGGCGTGGTCCAGGTCTTGACCGCCACGGCCGCCACCAGCGCGACGAGCACCAGCAGCAGCCCCAGGAGGATGCGTTTCAACATGGGCGGCCGAGGCTCCGGGCGGTCAGCTGAAGGACTTGCCTTCGGCCACGAGCTTCTGGATCAGCGGCGCCGGCTGCCAGAACGCTGCGTCGTCGCGCGGGTTCTTCGCGAAGCGCTTCATGGTCTCGGCCACGTTGTAGAGGCCGACCTGCGAGGCGTAGTGCATCGGGCCGCCGCGCCACACGGGGAAGCCGTAGCCCGTGAGGTAGACCATGTCGATGTCGCCGGCCTTCGAGGCGATGCCGTCCTCGAGGATGTGCGCGCCCTCGTTGACGAGCGCGTAGACCAGGCGCTGCACGATCTCCTCGTCGGAGATCTTGCGCGGCGTGATGCCGAGTTCCTTGCGGTGGTCCTCGATCATCTTGTTGACCAGCTCCGACGGGATCGCGTCGCGCTTGCCGGGCTGGTAGTCGTACCACCCTGCCCCGGTCTTCTGGCCGAAGC
>CBHTTS010000350.1:0-4678 GCA_966095775.1 uncultured Variovorax sp.
ACAAGGCCGGCGGCGTGACCGCGGGCAATGCCTCGGGCCTCAACGACGGCGCCGCGGCCGTGCTCGTGATGACGGCCAAGAAGGCCGCCGCGCTCGGCCTCAAGCCGCTCGGCCGGATCGCCAGCTACGCCACCGCGGGCCTCGACCCGGCGATCATGGGCATGGGCCCGGTGCCGGCCTCGACCAAGGCGCTGCAGCGCGCGGGCTGGAAGGCCGCCGACCTCGACCTGCTCGAGATCAACGAAGCCTTCGCCGCCCAGGCCTGCGCCGTGAACAGGGAAATGGGCTGGGACGTCAACAAGGTCAACGTCAACGGCGGCGCGATCGCGATCGGCCACCCGATCGGCGCCTCGGGCTGCCGCATCCTCGTGACGCTGCTGCACGAGATGCAGCGCCAGAACGCGAAGAAGGGCATCGCGTCGCTGTGCATCGGCGGCGGCATGGGCGTGGCGCTGACGATCGAGCGCTGATCCTTCCCGGCATCTCCCGAACAGCGCCGCGGTCCGCGAGGGCCGCGGCGCTTTTTTACTTCTTCTATTCGCTCTGCGCCTCGGCCGCGTAGTGCTCGCAGAGCGTGTCGACCAGCGCGCGCGCATAGGTGGGCAGCGCGGCGCGGTCGCGCATCAGCAGGTAGCGCTCGCGCACGCACCAGGGGTCGCTCAACTCGACGAGCGCGAGCTGCATGCTCTCCTGGTTGCGCCGCGCGGCCGACTCGGGCACCACGCCGATGCCCACGCCGTTGCCGATCATGCGGCACATCGCGTCGAAGCTGCCCAGCTGGATGCGCAGCTTCTGCCGCTTGCCGAGGTTGTCGGTGATCTGCGAGAGGAAGGTCTGCAGGGTGCTGCCCTGGAGCATGCCGATCGCGTCCTCGTCGAGCGTCTCGGCGAAGGCGATGCGGCGGCGCCTGGCGAAGCGGTGGCGGCGCGAGGTGGCGAGCACCAGCCGGTCGGTGCTGAAGTGGAGCGCCTCCAGGCCCAGCGTGTCGACCCGGCCCGCGACGATGCCGAGGTCGGCGCGGCCGTCGAGCACGCCGCGCGGGATCTGAGCATTCGGTTTTTCCTGAAGGTCGACGTTGATGCGCGGATGGCGCGCGAGGAAGCCCGGCAGGATCTCGGGCAGGAAGTCGCTCACCGCCGTGGTGTTGGCGAACACGCGCAGATGGCCGCGCAGGCCGCCGCCGTACTCGAGCAGGTCGGCGCGCAGCTGCTCGGTCTGGTGCAGCACCAGCCGCGCATGGTGCAGGAAGGCCTCGCCCGGCGGCAGCAGGCGCACGCCGCGCGCCTCGCGCTGCAGCAGCTGGAGCCCGGCCTGGGTCTCGAGCGCCTTGATGCGCGCGCTCGCCGCGGCGAGCGAGAGATGCTGCCGCTCGGCCGCGCGCGTGAGGTTGCCGAGTTCGGCCGCGGCGACGAAGAGGCGCAGGTCGGTGAGGTCGAAGAGCATGAGCGATCCTAGCCCAGCCTTCGAAATCGCAGAAGCCTGGGTTCCGAAATCGCAGATTGCGCACGGCCGCCGCGGGGCACACCATGCGGCCATGGAGACAGACAACACCCGCATGCGCCGCCGCGCGCTCGCCTGCATCGCACTGGCCGCCGCGGCCGTGCTGTGCGCCCCGCGCCAGGCCGGCGCCGAGACCTATCCCTCGCGCCCCGTCACGCTCGTCGTGCCCCAGGCCGCGGGCGGCACCAACGACATCGTCGGCCGGCTCGTGGGCCAGAAGCTCGGCGAGCTGATGAACGGCGCGAGCGTGGTGGTCGACAACCGCCCCGGCGCGGGCGGCAACATCGGCACCCAGCTGGTGGCGAAGGCGCCGAAGGACGGCTACACGCTGCTCATGACGATCAGCAGCAGCCAGGCGATCAATCCCGCGCTCTACCGCAACCCGGGCTTCGACCCCGTGAAGGACTTCAAGCCCGTGGGCCTGGTCGGCGCGGTGCCCAACGTGCTGCTGGTGCATCCCTCGTTCCCCGCCAGGAACCTCGACGAGTTCCTGCGGCTCGCGCGGCAGAAGGGCGCGAACTACCAGTACGCCTCGGCCGGCAACGGCACGCTGAACCACCTGCTCGGCGAGATGCTCAACAGCATGGCCGGCATCTCGCTGCAGCACGTGCCGTACAAGGGCGTGGCGCCCGCGCTCAACGACGTGCTCGGCGGCCAGTTGCCGATCGTGTTCGCGAGCCTGCCTTCGGCGCTGCCGCACATCCGCGGCGGCAAGCTGCGCGCACTCGCGGTGAGCGGCGACCGGCGCTCGCCGGTGCTGCCCGAGGTGCCCGCGATCGCCGAGGCGGTCCCGGGCTACAGCGGCACGCTCTGGATCGGCCTGTTCGCGCCCGCGGGCGTGCCGCCCGAAGTGCTCGCCACCCTGCAGGACGCCACGCGCCGCGCGCTGGCCGCGAAGGACCTGCGCGACAAGCTCGACCAGCAGGGCGTGGAGATCGCGCCGCCCACCACCCCCGACCAGTTCGCGGCGCTGCTGCAGACGGACCTCGCCAAGTGGGCGCGGATCGTCAAGGCCTCGGGCGCCGCGGTCGATTGAAAGCACCATGAACCGTCCCGACTCCCACCCTCCCGACGCGGCCATCGACGCCGCCGCGCTCTCGACGCTGCAGGCCTGGCAGGGCCGCAGCGAGACGCTGGCCGACGAGATCACGGCCGCCCCCGTGCGCGCGCTCTCGGCCACGCTCGACCGCGACGATCCATCGCCCGCACCGGGCACGGCGCTGCCCGCGCTCTGGCACTGGCTCTACTTCCTGCCGCACCACCGGCAGTCCGAGATCGGTCCCGACGGCCATGCGAAGCGCGGCGGCTTCCTGCCGCCCGTGCCGCTGCCGCGCCGCATGTGGGCCGGCGGCCGGCTCGCCTGGACGCCGGGCAATCCGCTGCGGGTCGGCGACCGCGCCGAGCGCCGCTCGACCATCGCCTCGGTCGCGCACAAGGCGGGCCGCTCGGGCGAACTGGTGTTCGTGCTCGTGCGCCACGAGGTGCACAACGAACGCGGCCTCGCGCTGACCGAGGAGCACGACATCGTCTACCGCGCCGCCGCGCGGCCCGGCGACGCGGGCCCGCCGCCCGTGCCCGCGCCCGGGGACGCCGCCTTCGGCCGCGAGATCGTGCCCGACGACGTGCTGCTGTTCCGCTATTCGGCGCTGACCTTCAACGGCCACCGCATCCACTACGACCGGCGCTACGTGACCGAGGTCGAGGGCTATCCGGGGCTGATCGTGCACGGCCCGCTGATCGCGACGCTGCTGGTGGACCTGCTGCGCCGCCAGCAGCCGGGCGCGGAACTCGCGCGCTTCGAATTCCGCGCCGTGCGGCCGACCTTCGACACCGCGCCGTTCCGGCTGCGCGGCAAGCCGGCCGCCGACGGACGGCGCTTCGAGCTGTGGGCCGAGGACGCCGAGGGCTGGCTCGCGATGCAGGCCACGGCCGAGCTGGCGTGAAGGGGAGGGCCGCCACATGACACGACCCCTCGACGGCATCACCGTCGTCTCGCTCGAGCACGCCATCGCCGCGCCGTTCTGCACCCGCCAGCTCGCCGACCTCGGCGCGCGCGTCATCAAGGTGGAGCGCCCCGGCGCCGGCGACTTCGCGCGCGCCTACGACGCCCGGGTGGCGGGCCAGGCCTCGCATTTCGTCTGGGTCAACCGCTCCAAGGAAAGCCTCACGCTCGACCTCAAGCAGCCCGCCGCGCTCGCGGTGCTGCGGCAGCTGGTGGCCGGCGCCGACGTGCTGGTGCAGAACCTCGCGCCCGGCGCGGCCGCGCGCATGGGCCTGGGCGCCGAGGCGCTGCAGGCGGCGCATCCGCGGCTCGTCGTCTGCGACATCTCGGGCTACGGCGAGGACGGGCCGTACCGCGACAAGAAGGCCTACGACCTGCTGATCCAGAGCGAGGCCGGCTTCCTCTCGGTGACCGGCACGCCCGGCGAGCCCTGCAAGTCGGGCAATTCGATCGCCGACATCGCGGCCGGCATGTACGCCTACACCGGCATCCTCGCGGCGCTGCTGCAGCGCGGCAGGACGGGGCGCGGCTCGCACATCGACGTCTCGATGCTGGAGTCGCTCGCCGAATGGATGGGCTACCCCATGTACTACGCCTACGAGGGCGCGCCGTCCCCGCCGCGCAGCGCCGCCGCGCACGCGACGATCTACCCGTACGGCCCGTTCCCCGCGGGTGACGGCGGCACCGTGATGCTGGGGCTGCAGAACGAGCGCGAATGGCGCGTGTTCTGCGACAAGGTGCTGCGGCAGCCCGCGCTCGCGGCCGACGCGCGCTTCGACAGCAATGCGCAGCGCAACGCCCACCGCGAGGCGCTGCGCGCGATCATCGTCGAGACCTTCGCGGCGCTGTCGACCGCGCAGGTGGTCGAGCGGCTCGACGCGGCGCAGATCGCCAACGCGCGCATGAACGACATGGCCGGCCTCTGGTCGCATCCGCAGCTGCAGGCGCGCGAGCGCTGGCGGCAGGTGGGCTCGCCCGCGGGCGAGATTCCCGCGCTGCTGCCCGCCGGGCGGCAGAGCGCCTTCGACTACCGCATGGACCCGATCCCCGCGGTCGGCGAGCACACCGAGGCGATCCTGCGCGAGCTCGGCCGCGGCGACGCCGAGATCGCGGCGCTGCGCGAAGCCAAGGCGATATGAGCGGCGGGGGGGGGGGGGGGGGCGCGGGGGGGGCGGG
>CBHTTS010000351.1:0-4655 GCA_966095775.1 uncultured Variovorax sp.
TCGACGGCCATCATCCAGAACCACTGGGTGGTATCGGCCGGCGCCTCCCCGAAGAGAGACAGCTGCCGATCGTCGGCGAGCCGCTTTTCCAGGGCCATCGTGCGCACGTGGCGCATCGGCGGCTTGAGCGCCGCGCCTTTCCTGGCGGGCGCGCGCGCGCTGCCGGCGGGCGCCGGCTCGCGCGAGACGATGGCCGCGGCCGGTCCGCGCGTGGTGCGCGACTTCATGCCCGACCAGCACCGCGACTTCTTCGCCCAGCTGCCGTTCCTGCTCGTGGGCAGCCTCGACGCCGGGCTGCAGCCCTGGGCCAGCGTGCTCGCGGCGCCGCCCGGCTTCGCCCATTCGCCCGATCCCACGCACCTGCGCATCGACGCGCTGCCCGCGAGCGGCGATCCGCTCGCGGGCCAGCTCGCGCCGGGCGCCACGCTCGGACTGCTCGGCATCGAGCCGCACACGCGGCGGCGCAACCGCATGAACGGCACGGTCGCGGCGCTCGACGGCGCGGGCTTCACGGTCGAAGTGCAGCAGAGCTTCGGCAACTGCCCCAAGTACATCCAGGCGCGCGAGCCGGTGTTCGTCGGCGCGCACGACGGCGACGCGGCCGCGCCCGCGGCATGGCGCGAGGGGCTCGACGAGGCCGCGCGGCAGCTGATCGCGCGCGCCGACACGCTCTTCATCGCGTCGGCCCTGCCGCCGCAGGCCATGGCCGGCGACGAGGCCTCGCCCGCGGCGCAGGGCGTGGACGTGTCGCACCGCGGCGGCCGGCCGGGCTTCGTGCGCGTCGATGCCGACGGCACGCTCACGGTGCCGGACTTCACGGGCAACCGCTTCTTCAACACGCTCGGCAACCTGGCGGTGCATCCGCGCGCCGGGCTGCTGTTCATCGACTTCGACAGCGGCGATCTGCTGCACCTCGCGGCCACCGCCGAGATCGTCTGGGACGGGCCCGAGGTCGCGGCCTTCGAGGGTGCCGAGCGCCTGCTGCGGCTGCGCGTCACGCGGATGCTGCGCCGCCCGGGCGCGCTGCCGCTGCGCTGGGGCGAGGCCGAGCTCTCGCCGCACCTGGCGCGCACCGGCCGCTGGGACGCCGCCGCCTGAAGGCAGGCGCTCAGTCGAACACCGGGATGCGCGCGTTGGCCGAGGGCCGGTAGCGCCAGCCGCGTTCGCGCAGCGCATCGAGGTCGGTGCCGCGCGCGCGCAGCGCCTCGAGCCCCGCGGCCGCGAGCGTGCCCGCGAGCGCCTGGCCCGGGCAGGCATGCGCGCCATGGCCGAAGCCCAGCGTGCGGCGCGCGGCGCGCGCCGTCCGAAAGCGGTCGGGCTAGGGCTTGTAGGCCGGGTCGCGGTTCGCCCCGGCGAGCACCAGCAGCACGGTGTCGCCCGCCGCGATCCGCGTGCCCGCGAGCGTGAGCGGCTCGGCCGCGAAGCGGCGCGTGTTCTGCACCGGGGGATCGTGGCGCCCCGTCTCCTCGACGATCGCGCGCAGTCCCTCGCGCGTGCCCGCCGACTCGCGCAGCGCGGGCGCGCGCACCAGCGCGACCAGGCTGTTGCCGAGCAACCCCGCCGTGGCGTCGCAGGTCTGCGACAGCAGGCCCACGAGGTTGGCGAGCAGCGCGCGCGAGGCCGGCGTGCCGTCGCCATGCTGCGCCAGCACCGCGGCGAGCAGCGTGCCGTGGCGCGGCGGCGCGGCCCGCGTCAGCGCCTCGAAGCGTGTCATCAGTTCGCCCGCCGCCGTGCCCGCGCGCTGCAGCTGCTCGGGCATGGAGAGCGGCGAGAGGCAGGCGACGAAGTCGCGCATCCAGCGGTCCACCTGCGGCAGCGCCGCGTCGGCGAAGCCGAGCAGGTGCGCGACCGACCGCACGGGCAGCGAGAACAGCGCGTCGGACAGCGGGCACGCTGCGATGCCGTCCGCCACGCGCAGTGCCGCCGAATGCGCGGCGCCGAGGTCGAGCCCGGCCAGCGCGCGCTGCAGTCCGGGCCGCAGCGCCTGGTGCACCGCGCCGTCGTTCATGCGCACCAGATGGCCGAACACCTCGCCCGCGGGGCTGCCCGCGATCGCGCGCGGCACCGGCTCGGCGGCCGGGCGCACGCGCAGCGCGTCGTGCGCGCGCAGCAGCGCCTCGACCACCTCGGCACGGCTCGCGACCCAGGCGCGCAGCGTGTCGTGCCAGGCCAGCGGCGGCCCGGCGCGCAGTCCGGCATAGAAGGGATAGGGATCGGCGTGCGCGACGGCGGCGACGGGATCGGCGGGGGCGTTCGATGGGGTGTGCATGGCGCGCAGTCTGCCGCCGCCGCTGCGGCCACACTTCGGCCGCGGGCGAAGTGTGGCGTGCCGCGGCGCCTTAGCATCCGCGCATGGACACCAGCGCTTCCGCCGACGCGGACTTTCACCTCGCCCGCCTCGCCGGCGCCATCGCCGAGCCCGCGCGCGCCCGCATGCTCGCCTGCCTGATGGACGGCCATGCACGCACCGCGACCGAACTCGCCGCCGTGGCCGAGGTGGCGGCCTCGACCGCGAGCGCGCACCTCGCGCGCCTGCGCGACGAGCGGCTGGTCGAGATGCTGGCGCAGGGCAAGCACCGCTACTTCCGCCTCGCGGGCGACGAGGTGGCCGCGGCGCTCGAGGGCCTGATGGTGGTGGCGGGCGCGCCGCGCGCTGCGCCCTTCGCGCCGAGCACGCCGAGCCGGCTGCGCGCCGCGCGCACCTGCTACGACCACATGGCCGGCGCCGCAGGCGTCGCGCTGCACGACCGGCTGCATGCGCAGGGCTGGCTCAGCGGACTCGCGAGCGGTGCCTACGAGCTCACGCCCGAAGGCGCGATCGCGCTCGAAAGCCTCGGCGTGGAGGTCGATGCGGTGCGGCGTTCGCGCCGCCGCTTCGCCTGCGCCTGCCTCGACTGGAGCGAGCGCCGGCCGCACCTGGGCGGCGCGCTCGGCAAGGCGTGGCTCGATCTGTCGGTGCGCCGCGGTTGGGTGCAGAAGGCGCTCGATGGTCGCGCGCTCACGCTCACGGCAAAGGCCTTGCGGGAAGTGCCCGAACTGTTTTCCTGAGCACGCCAGGGCCATGGCCTTCGGCCCGCGCAGCGAGGCCCGTTCGCGGGCACCCGTGGAACCGGCTTTGCCGGGCCACCGGGTGCGCCCCCTCGGGGGGAGGCGCCGAAGGCGCTTCGGGGGGAACTATCCTTTGAGCTTGAGCAGGTAGATCATCGGCCCGGCCATCGCGAGGTCGAGGTCGAGGAAGCTCTCGAAGTCCTTGCCCGCCATCCAGTACGCGTCCCAGTTGTTGCGCTTGATGGTCTTCTGCCAGACGTCGGCGAGCGTCGCGCGGTGCACCGCCTCGAGCAGCGCGGCCCGGCGCTCGGGCGGCACCTTCTTGCCGGTGAGCACGCCGCGCCAGTTGGCGAGGTCGGCGTCCACGCCCTGCTCGCGCACCGACGGGATGCCGAGGAAGGGCCGCTTCGACGACACGCCGATCGCGCGCAGCCGGCCGTTCGCGAGCCCCTCGCTGAATT
The DNA here is from genome assembly GCA_966095775.1 of uncultured Variovorax sp. Classification (GTDB taxonomy): domain Bacteria; phylum Pseudomonadota; class Gammaproteobacteria; order Burkholderiales; family Burkholderiaceae_C; genus Variovorax. Next base: position 3,510 of record CBHTTS010000351.1, read on the forward strand.
CGCTGAAGCCCGAGATGCCCGCCGCGGCCTTGCCGGTCACGAGCGCCTCCACCACCTGCGCGCCGCCTGGGTGCGGCTGGTAGACCAGGCCGGCGGTGTTGCCGGCCACGCGCGCGAGCATGCCGGCGTACATGTGGTCCACGCCGCCGGCCGAGCCGCCCGCGATCACGGTCGAGGCGGCGTCGGCGCGCAGCTGCGCGATCAGGTCCTTGGGCGTGCGGATCGGCGAATCGGCCTTGACCGCGACCACCTCGTAGTCGCTCGTCAGGCGCGCGACCGGCGCCACCTGCGCCATCGTGACCGCGGGCTTCTGCAGCGCGACCGCGCCGACCATGACCATGCCGCTCATCAGCAGGGCGGCGGGGTCGGCGTCGTATTTCTCGACGTACTTCGCCAGCCCGATGGTGCCGCCCTTGCCGCCGATGTTCTCGTAGACCACCTCGCCCGCCGCGCCCGAGGCCACGAGCGCCGCGCCGAGCGCGCGGCCGGTCTGGTCCCAGCCGCCGCCTTCGTTGGCCGGGATCACGATGCGCAGCTTCGGGAACAGCTGCGGCTCGGCGGCCCGCGCGCTCCGGCTGCCCAGGGCCGCGACGCCGGCCGCGCTCGCCGCGGCGGCCGCCATCCAGGCCTGGAAGCGGCGGCGCGAGAGGCTCGAAGGATTCGAAGTGCGGGCGCGGGACAAACGAGTCATTTTGTTAACACTTGTCGAAAAAGGTAACGAATGATCTCCGCGAAGTGCGACGGCCGCATGCACCGCGAGCTAGGGGTAAACCCTAGAGAGTGTTAACTTTTACTGGAAAGCGACTTCCGCGAAGCTGCGCAGCTTGCGGCTGTGGAGCCGCGTCGAGCCCTGCTGGCGAAGGATGTCGATCGCCCGCATGCCGATGCGCAGGTGCTGCTCGACGCGCTCGCGGTAGAAGTGGTTGGCCATGCCCGGCAGCTTGATCTCGCCGTGCAGCGGCTTGTCGCTCACGCACAGCAGCGTGCCGTAGGGCACGCGGAAGCGGAAGCCGTTGGCCGCGATGGTGGCGCTCTCCATGTCGAGCGCGACGGCCCGGCTCTGGCTGAAGCGGCGCTGCGGCTGGTTGCCCGGCAGCAGCTCCCAGTTGCGGTTGTCGGTGCTGGCGACCGTGCCGGTGCGCATGA
>CBHTTS010000352.1:0-4644 GCA_966095775.1 uncultured Variovorax sp.
TCAAGGACCTGATCAACGACCAGGTCTGGAACGCCGACACCTTCCTGCCCACCGTCGGCAAGCGTGGCGCCGCCATCATCGAGGCGCGCGGCCTGTCGTCGGCCGCCTCGGCCGCCAACGCCGCCATCGACCACATGCGCGACTGGGCGCTGGGCAGCAACGGCAAGTGGGTCACGATGGGCGTGCCGTCGAACGGCGAATACGGCATTCCGAAGGACGTGATCTTCGGCTTCCCGGTCACGACCGAGAACGGCAAGTACAAGATCGTCGAAGGCCTCGAGATCGACGCCTTCAGCCAGGAGCGCATCAACAAGACCCTCGCCGAGCTGCAGGGCGAGCAGGACGGCGTCAAGCACCTGCTGTAAATCCGGCTGCCGCCATGCTCGACTGGAACCCCGCGCTCTACCGTCGCTACGAGGACGAGCGCACCCGCCCCGCGCAGGAACTGCTGGCGCGGGTGCCGCTGGCCGAGGCGCGCCGCGTGGTCGATCTCGGCTGCGGGCCGGGCAATTCCACCGAGCTGCTGGTGCAGCGGTTCCCGGCGGCGCAGGTCGTCGGGACCGACAACTCCGAAGCGATGCTCGAGAGCGCACGCAAGCGCCTGCCGCAGGCGCAGTTCGAGTTGAGCGACATCGCGACCTGGGCGCCGCGCGAAGCGCCCGACCTCATCTATGCCAACGCGGCCCTGCAGTGGGTGCCGGATCACGAGACGCTGATCCCGCGCCTGTTCGCCGCGCTGGCGCCGGGCGGCGTGCTCGCCGTCCAGATGCCCGACAACCGCCAGGAGCCCACGCACCGGCTGATGCGCGCCGTGGCCGCCGAGGCGCCCTGGGCCGAGCCCATCGGCGACGCCGACCGGCTGCGCACGCTGCTGCTGCCGCTCGCGGGCTACTACGACCTGCTCGCGGCCGACGCGGCGCAGGTCGACGTCTGGCACACGATCTATCAGCACCCCATGGCCGACGCCGCGGCGATCGTCGAATGGGTGCGCGGAACCGGCCTCAAGCCCTTCGTCGATCCGCTGTCCGCCGAGCTGCGCGCGAGCTACCTCGCCGAGTACGAGCGCCGCGTCGACCAGGCCTACCCGGTGCGCGCCGACGGCAAGCGGCTGCTGGCCTTCCCGCGCATGTTCATCGTGGCACGGAAGAAGGCATGAAGAAGCAGGTGCATCCGGCGCAAGTGCTGCTCGGCGCCCAGGCCGGCGCCGTGACGCTGCCCGTGTGCGACCACTACAGCGGCGTCGAGGCGCGCATGCGCAAGAGCCTCGCGCTGCAGGCCGAGATGGCCGAGGAATTCGGCGCCTGCGTGTTCGACGTCACGCTCGACTGCGAGGACGGCGCGCCCGTGGGCGGCGAGGCCGAGCACGCGGCGCTCGTGACCGAGCTCGCGCTCGCGGCCGCGCCGGGCATGCGCGTCGGCGTGCGCGTCCATCCGGTGGACCATGCCGCCTTCGACAGCGACGTCGCCGTCATCGCGGGCCGTGCCGGTGCGCGCCTGAGCCACCTGATGGTGCCCAAGGTCGAGACCGTCGCCGACGTGGCGCGGGCCGCCGCCGCGCTCGACGCCGCGGGTGCCGCGGCGCTGCCGCTGCACGTGCTGATCGAATCGTCGCTGGCGGTGCACCACGCCTTCGAGATCGCGGCCCATCCCCGCGTGCAGTCGCTGAGCTTCGGGCTGATGGACTTCGTCTCGGCCCACGCCGGCGCCATCCCGGCCGACGGCATGGGCGCGGCCGGCCAGTTCACCCATCCGCTCGTGGTGCGCGCCAAGCTCGAGATCGCCTCGGCCGCGCATGCGCACGGCAAGGTGCCTTCGCACTGCGTGGTCACCGAATTCAACGACATGGGCGCGATGCGCACCGCGGCGCGCAGGGCGGCGGCCGAATTCGGCTATTCGCGCATGTGGAGCATCCATCCGAACCAGATCCGGCCCATCCTCGAGGCCTTCGCGCCCGACGAGGCGCAGATTCAAATTGCCACAAAAATCATTACAAATGCGGCGCTCGCCGATTGGGCACCGACACAAATTGATGGCACATTGCACGACCGCGCGAGCTATCGCCATTTCTGGCAAGTGCTGACGCGTGCCCACGCAACAGGGCGCGCGCTGCCGCCCGAAGCCCAAGCCTGGTTTGCACTCGCGGTCTCCTGAAACTTCCGAATCAGCCTCAAGGAAACACACATGAAGAAAATCGCTCTGATCGCTGCCTTGGCCCTGGCACTGCCGTTCGCGGCCTCGGCGCAGAACGCGCCCGCCAAGGCCGAAGCCAAGCCCGCGGCCAAGAAGACGCCGCCGAAGAAGAAGGTCACCCGCAGCGCCGCCAAGGCGGTCGAGGAGGTCACGCCGATCGCCGACGACACCAACATCGTGCTGACCGAGGCCGACCTCGCGGTCGCCAAGCGCGTCTCCACCGGCAAGGCCCAGTGCGAGCTCGGCGCCGACGTCACCGTGACGGCCGACGAGGCCAAGCCCGGCTTCTTCACGGTCACGACCAAGGGCCTGAAGTACCGCATGCACCCGGTCGAGAGCCGCACCGGCGCGATCCGCCTCGAGGACCCGCGCGCGGGCGCCATGTGGCTGCAGCTCGGCAACAAGTCGATGCTGATGAACCAGAAGGCCGGCCTGCGCATCGCCGACGAATGCCAGACGGCCGAGCAGGTCGCCTTCGCCGAAGAGATGAAGAAGAACCCGCCCAAGGCCCTGTTCGACGGCGCCGACGCGGCCAAGAAGTAAGAGAGCCCCTCGGGCGGCGGCGCGGCTCTTGCATGGCCGCACCGCACGCCCGCCCCAGTTTCCGGAGAAAAGAAGATGTTGCAAGCCTACGTTGACCATGTTGCCGAACGCGCCGCGCTCGGTATCCCGCCGCTTCCGCTGAGCGCGAAGCAGACCGCCGAAGCGATCGAGCTCCTCAAGAGCGCGAACGACAAGGACGGCGCCTTCCTGCTCGACCTGTTGACGAACCGCGTGCCCGCCGGCGTGGACGACGCCGCCAAGGTGAAGGCCAGCTACCTCGCGGCCGTGGCCCATGGCACGGAGGCGAGCCGCTTCATCACGCGCGCACGCGCCACCGAACTGCTCGGCACCATGCTCGGCGGCTACAACATCGGACCGCTGATCGACCTGCTCAAGGACGCCGAGGTCGGCACCGTGGCCGCCGAAGGCCTCAAGAAGACGCTGCTGATGTTCGACCAGTTCCACGACGTCAAGGAACTGGCCGACGCCGGCAACGCCAACGCCAAGGCCGTGCTGCAGAGCTGGGCCGACGGCGAGTGGTTCACGAGCCGTCCCGAAGTGCCGCAGAGCATCACCTTCACGGTCTTCAAGGTGCCCGGCGAGACCAACACCGACGACCTGTCGCCCGCGCCCGACGCGACCACGCGCCCCGACATCCCGATGCACGCGCTCGCGATGCTCAAGAACAAGCGCGAGGGCGCGCCCTTCGAGCCCGAGGAAGACGGCAAGCGCGGCCCGGTCAAGTTCATCCAGGACCTGGTGGCGCGCGGCCTGCCCGTGGCCTACGTCGGCGACGTGGTCGGCACCGGCTCCTCGCGCAAGTCGGCCACCAACAGCGTGCTCTGGTGGACCGGCGAGGACATCCCCTTCATCCCGAACAAGAAGTTCGGCGGCATCTGCCTCGGCAGCAAGATCGCGCCGATCTTCTACAACACGATGGAAGACGCGGGCTCGCTGCCGATCGAGCTCGACGTCAACCAGATGAACATGGGCGACACCATCGAGCTGCGCCCCTACGAAGGCAAGGCGCTCAAGGACGGCAAGGTGATCGCCGAGTTCAAGGTCAAGAGCGACGTGCTGTTCGACGAAGTGCGCGCCGGCGGCCGCATTCCGCTGATCATCGGCCGCGGCCTCACGGCCAAGGCGCGCGAGGCGCTGGGCCTGCCGGCCTCGACGCTGTTCCGCCTGCCGCAGGCGCCGGTGGATTCGGGCAAGGGCTTCTCGCTCGCGCAGAAGATGGTCGGCCGCGCCTGCGGCCTGCCCGAAGGCCAGGGCATCCGCCCGGGCACCTACTGCGAGCCGAAGATGACCTCGGTGGGGTCGCAGGACACGACGGGCCCGATGACCCGCGACGAGCTGAAGGACCTGGCCTGCCTGGGCTTCTCGGCCGACCTGGTGATGCAGTCGTTCTGCCACACCGCGGCGTACCCGAAGAAGGTCGACGTGAAGATGCACCACGAGCTGCCCGAGTTCATCAGCACCCGCGGCGGCATCTCGCTGCGTCCGGGCGACGGCGTGATCCACAGCTGGCTCAACCGCCTGCTCACGCCCGACACCGTGGGCACGGGCGGCGACAGCCACACCCGCTTCCCGATCGGCATCAGCTTCCCGGCGGGCTCGGGCCTGGTGGCCTTCGCCGCCGCGACCGGCGTGATGCCGCTCGACATGCCCGAGTCGGTGCTCGTGCGCTTCAAGGGCCGGATGCAGCCCGGCGTCACGCTGCGCGACCTGGTCAACGCGATTCCGCTCTACGCGATCAAGCAGGGCCTGCTCACCGTCGAGAAGAAGGGCAAGAAGAACATCTTCTCGGGCCGCATCCTCGAGATCGAGGGCCTGCCCGACCTCACGGTGGAACAGGCTTTCGAGCTCAGCGACGCCTCGGCCGAGCGCTCGGCCGCGGGCTGCACGGTG
>CBHTTS010000353.1:0-4600 GCA_966095775.1 uncultured Variovorax sp.
ATGCCGAAGAAGGTCATGCCGTCGTGGTGGTCGCCGGCGCGGCGGTCGTAGGTGGTCGGATCGTCGGTGCCGTCGTTCTTGTACGCGGCGACGCCGGCGGCGATCGGATCGCCGAGGCGGTAGAGCACCGAGGCGGTGTAGCCCGCGGGCACGGTCACGACGTCGGCGAGGCTCTTGGCGACGGGGTTGAAGTTGAGCTTCAGCGGGGCCGGTGCGGGGGCAGGCGCCGGGCCGGGGGCCGGAGCGGGCGCCGGTGCCGGTGCCGGCGCGGGCGGGATGATCGGGAACGCCACGCCGCCGCCGCCCGAACCACCGCCGCAGGCCGCCAGCAGCGCGGTGCTGGCCGTGCCGACGCCGAGCCCGAACAGCTGGCGACGGCTCAGGCGCGCAGCGACGAGGTCGTTGAAGGAGGGGTTGGCGCTGGGGTTGGTGCCGATGTCGTCAAGGTCGATGCCGTTGGCGTCGGTGCGGTCGTTTGCGGTCATGCGCAATGTCTTTCGTGGGTTGAAAAGGAACAACCCGCGACGGTAGGCACTTCGTATGACGAGGCGATGAAAGCCTCAGCCCCCGTTCACAGCTTCTCAGGGCACCGGCGCCTGGCGCGGCCAGAGCGCCCACAGGCGCAGCGGCTGGTTCATGCTCGCGGCCAGGCGGCCCGCCTCGGCGCCCGTGCCCGCGAAATAGTCCGCGCGCACCGCGCCGACGATCGCGCTGCCCGTGTCCTGCGCGACCACCAGCTTCTGCAGCTGCGCCGTCGGTCCGCTCGAGGCGAGCCAGACCGGCGTGCCGTAGGGAATGCTCTCGCGGTCGACCGCGATCGAGCGGCCCGCGGTCAGCGGCACGCCCTGCGCGCCGCGCGGGCCGAAGGCGGCGTCGACCTCGTTCATCGCCTCCTCGCGGAAGAAGACGTAGCGCGGGTTGCTCCACAGCAGCTGCGACACGCGCTGCGGGTTCTGCGCGACCCAGGCCTTGGTGTCGTCGGGCCAGCGGCCGACCTTGGTCACACCCTGGGAGATCAGCCACTGCTGCACGCTGCGGTACGGCTGCTCGTTGGTCGCCGAGAAGGCCACGCGCACGGTGCGCTGCACGCCGTTGGCCTCGGTGATGCGCAGCCGGCCCGAGCCCTGGATGTGCAGCATCAGCGCATCGATCGGGTCGGCCATCCATGCGATCTCGCGGCCGCGCAGCGCGGCCTGCGCCTCGGGCAGGGTCTCGATCTCCTGCCGCGTGTACCAGGGACGGCGCGGCACCAGGCCCTCGGGCGCCTGGTAGATCGGCACGTTGAAGGTGGCGGTCGGCACGCGCGAGGCTTCGTAGACCGGCTCGTAGTAGCTCGTGAGCTTGCCTTCGCTCGCGCCCGCGAGCGACTCGACGCGGTAGGGCTGCAGCCGCTCGGTCATCCACTGGTGCTGCTCCTCGGGCGTGGCGATCGCGAGCTGGCGCACCTCGCGGCACAGCGGCGCGAAGGCCGCGTTGGGCCGGGCGCAGTTGGCCAGCAGCGCGACCCAGGCCTCGTGCAGCGCATCGTTGCCGAAGCCGGGCAGTTCCGACCAGCCGACCGGCACCCACCGGCTCTTGGGATGGGCCATCGAACCGGTCAGCGGACCGAGATCGCGCGGCGGCGGTACGACGACGGGGCGGGCCGGCGTGTCCGGCACGCGGGGGCCGACCGAGCAGCCCGCCATCGTTGCTACGATCACGAGCCCTAGCAGCCACTGGAGTCCATTTCTCATGGGTCTGATTTTGCTCGAAGCCCTCGGGGCCGGGCTTTTGCTCATCCTCATCGTCTGGTGGACGATGTTTTCGGGCCGGAAGAAGGGCGAGCTGCACGAGGACGAAGAGGCGCCCCGCGACGATCGCGCGCCCGGCGCGCCGAAGCCGCCGCCCGAAGCGTGAATTCCTGCCGTAGCCGCGGGCCGCGCAGGAATGTCGGAGAACCTCTCGATCGCTATTACTTTAGTAGCAATCGAACCAGCATTGACGGCGTTTTAACAAAGGTTTTCGACTTTGCCGGACCCGCGGAAGGCCGTACCATCGCATGCTCGCCGAAGCTAAGCTGTGGCCCGCCTGATTCAACCTTGAAAGGGAACGCCATGAAAAAATTCGTACTCGCCACCACCGCTGCCGCGCTCGTCCTGTCCGGATGCGCCGGCATGACGGACACGCAGCGCAACACGGGCATCGGCGCGGGCATCGGCGCGCTCGGCGGCGCGGCCATCGGCTCCGCGACCGGCGGCAACCGCGGCGCGATCGGCACCGGCGCCGTGGTCGGCGCCGCGGCGGGCGCGCTCGGCGGCTACCTGTGGTCGCAGCGCATGGAGGCGCAGAAGCGCCAGATGGAAGCCGCCACGCAGGGCACCGGCGTGGCCGTGACCCAGACGCCGAACAACGAGCTCAAGCTCGCGATCCCGAGCGACGTCTCCTTCGACGTCGGCCGCTCGAACATCAAGTCGAACTTCGCGCCGGTGCTCGACCAGTTCGCGAGCGGCCTGCGCGGCAACCCGAACGCCGAGGTGCGCATCATCGGCCACACCGACAGCACCGGCTCCGACGCGATCAACAACCCGCTGTCGGTCGACCGCGCCGCGAGCACGCGCGACTACCTCGTGGCGCGCGGCGTGAATGCGGCGGCGTTCCGCATCGAGGGCCGCGGCTCGCACGAGCCGGTGGCCGACAACAACACCGAGGCCGGCCGGGCGCAGAACCGCCGCGTCGAGATCTACGTGGGCGAGCGCGCGCCGCGAGGCTGAATCGGACCGAGAATCGAATAACAAGAAAGCCGGCCGGGCGGGAGCGGCCGGCGAAACATCGCCAACGTTTCACAATGCTCATACAGAGGGAAAACTCATGAGGAAGTTTGTTGTTTCGGGTGCGGCTGCGGCCGCATTGTTCATTGCGGGCTGCGCGTCGCAGCAATCCGCGACGCCGAGCCAGGGCGCAGCGCCCGCCGGTGGCCAGGCCGCCGCGGCGGCACCGGCCAACAGCTGGACCGCGCGCCTCGAGGCGCTCAAGACCGAGCTCGAGGGCTCGACCAAGGGCACCGGCGTGGTGATCGAGCAGACCTCGGACAACCAGCTCCACCTCGTGATCCCCAACGAGATGTCATTCGACGTGGGCCGCGCCAACGTCAAGCGCAACCTCGCCCAGGTGCTCGACAAGGTGGCCGAAGGCCTGCGCAGCGCGACCGCCGCGAGCGTGCGCGTGGTCGGCCACACCGACAACACCGGCAGCGAGGAAGGCAACGAGCGCCTCTCGGTGAGCCGTGCCGACAGCGTGCGCAACCACCTCGTGGCGCGCGGCGTCTCGACCACCGTCGTGACCACCGACGGCCGCGGTTCGCGCGAGCCGATCGCCGACAACGCGACGCCCGCCGGCCGGGCGCAGAACCGCCGCGTCGAGATCTTCGTCGCGGAAAAGAGCTGAGCTAGAGATCGCGCAGGCGGTTGGCCAGCTCGACCGCCGACTTCACTTCCATCTTGTCGAACACGCGGGCGCGGTGGACCTCCACCGTGCGCACGCTGATCGCGAGCTGATCGGCGATCAGCTTGTTCGGCAGCCCTTCGACCACGAGCCGCATCACGTCGCGCTCGCGCTCGGTCAGTTCGGCGATCCGGTCCGCGAGGCCGCGCCGCACGCGCTGCACTTCGAGCGCGCGCAGCGACGCACCGAGCGCCTGCTCGATGCGGTCGACCAGCGCGTTGTCGGAGAAGGGCTTCTCGCAGAAATCGAAGGCGCCGCGCTTGACCGCGTCGACCGCGGTCGGCACGTCGGCATGGCCGGTCAGGAAGATCACCGGCATGGCCTCGAGCAGGCCGCGTTCGGCGAGGCGGTCGAACAGCACCAGCCCGCTGGTGCCGGGCATTCGCACGTCGAGCAGCAGGCACAGCGGCTGGGCCGGCAGCGGGCCTTCGGCCAGCCGCTGCTCGAAGGCCTCGGCGCTCGCGAAGTGTTCGCTCTCGAGACGGCGCGAGCGCAGCAGCCAGGCGAGGGCCTCGCGCACGCTGGCGTCGTCGTCCACGATAAAGATCAATCCATCGATCAGCGGTTGCATAGTCGTTCCGGAAGCGGGCGTGCCCGGCTCATGTGCTCGGCAGGGTAAACCGGAACACGGTGCCCCGGGGCTGGTTCGGCTCGAACACGAGCACGCCGCCGTGCTGCTCCACCACGGTGCGGCACAGGCTGAGGCCGAGCCCCATGCCGTCGGCACGGGTCGTGAAGAAGGGCGTGAACAGGCGGCCCGCGACCTCCTCACTGATGCCGCAGCCGAGGTCGGCGACCGAGAACTCGAGCCAGCGCCGCGCGTCCTCCGTGACCGAGCCGCCCACGGCCACCGCGCGCGCCACGCGCAGCCGCAGCAGGCGCGCGCCGACGTGCTCGGGCGTGTCCATGGCCTGCATCGCGTTGCGCGCGAGGTTCAGCAGCACCTGCTCGACCAGCGTGCGGTCGCACATGGCCGAGGGCAGGCGGTCCTCGAGCACCACCTCGATGCTCACGCCGAGCTTGCGCGCCTGCAGCCGCACCAGCGGCAGCACCGCATCGATCAGCGCCTGCGGCGCGACCGCCTCGCGCGTGCGGTCGCGCCGGCGCACGAAGTCGTGCA
>CBHTTS010000354.1:0-4592 GCA_966095775.1 uncultured Variovorax sp.
GAGCCGCCGCCCGCCGCCACGGTGTGGATGCTCATCATCGGCGCGCGCATGCGCACGCCCGCGACCTGGGTTTCGAACGAGCGCTCGAACTCGCCCGCGAAGTGCGAGACGTCGGTCGAGGTGCCGCCCATGTCGAAGCCGATCACGCGCGGATGGCCGGCGTCGAGCGCGGTGCGCACCATGCCCACGATGCCGCCCGCCGGGCCCGAAAGGATCGCGTCCTTGCCCTGGAAGCGGTCGGCCTGGGTGAGCCCGCCCGAGCTCTGCATGAAGAACAGCGGCACGCCCGGCATCTGCCCCGACACCTGCTCCACGTAGCGGCGCAGGATCGGGCTCAGGTAGGCGTCGACGACCGTCGTGTCGCCGCGCGGCACCAGCTTCATCAGCGGACTGGTCTTGTGCGACACCGACACCTGCGTGAAGCCGATGGCCCGCGCGATCCGCTCGGCGGCCAGCTCGTGCGCCGTGTGGCGCCAGCCGTGCATGAAGACGATCGCGCAGGCGCGCAGGCCGGCGTCGAAGGCCTGCCGCAGCCCGGCATCGAGCGCCGCCTCGTCGAGCGGCTGCACCACGGCGCCCTGCGCGTCCATGCGCTCCCTGGCCTCGACCACGCGCTGGTAGAGCAGCTCGGGCAGCACGATGCGGCGGTCGAAGAGCCGCGGCCTCGCCTGCGTGGCGATGCGCAGGGCGTCGCGGAAGCCCGCGGTGGTCACGAGCACCGTGGGCTCGCCCTTGCGCTCGAGCAGCGCGTTGGTGGCGACGGTGGTGCCCATCTTCACGCACTCGACGCGCTCGGGCGTGATGGCCTCGCCGGGCGCCAGCCGGAGCAGCCGGCGGATGCCCTCGACGGCGGCGTCGCGGTACTGCTCGGGGTTCTCCGACAGCAGCTTGAGCGTGTGCAGGCCGCCCTCGGGGTCGCGCCCGACGAGGTCGGTGAAGGTGCCGCCGCGGTCGATCCAGAACTGCCAGCGGGACGGGAGATGGGAAGGCGTGGTCATGAAGAGGAGAAGAAAGAACGGGAAGGATCGGCGGAAGGCGGGTCAGTTGTGGCGCAGGTCGCGGCCGCGCGTCTCGGGCAGGCACAGGGCCGCGGCCACCACGATGGCGTAGGCCACCGCGGCGCAGACGCCGATCGCGCTGCCCAGCGGCAGCTGCAGCCGGTCGCTCAGCACGCCCACCAGCGCCGGAAACGTGGCGCCGATGCCGCGCCCGAAGTTGTAGCAAAAACCCTGCCCCGAACCGCGCAGCTCGTTCGGGAACAGCTCGGCGAGGAAGGCGCCCGCGCCGCTGAAGATGCCCGACATGAAGAAGCCCAGCGGAAAGCCCAGCAGCAGCATCAGGCCGTCGGTGACCGGCATCAGCGTGTAGGCGTAGACCAGCACGCCCGCGCCGATCGCGAACGCGATGAAGGCGCGGCGGCGGCCGAGCCGGTCCGAGAGGTAGGCGCCGCAGAGGTAGCCCGCGAAGGCGCCGACGATGAACATGAACTGGTAGCCGCCCGAGCCCAGCACCGTGAGGTGGCGCTCGTTCTTCAGGAAGGTCGGCAGCCAGACGCCGATCGCGTAGTAGCCGCCCTGCATGCCGGTGAACAGCAGGCTCGCGAGCACGGTGGTGCGCAGCATGCCGGGCTTGAAGATGGCGAGGAAGTTGCCGCTGCGCTCGCCGCGCGCGACCGCCGCGCGGCTCTGCAGGTAGATCTCGGGATCGCGGATCGAGCGCCGGATGAACACGATCAGCAGCGCCGGCAGCAGCCCGAGCAGGAACATCGCGCGCCAGGAGACCTCGGGCGGCAGGAAGGAGAACAGCGCCATCGAGACCAGCACCGCCGCGCCCCAGCCCACGGCCCAGCTGCTCTGCACCAGCCCCACCGCCTTGCCGCGGTAGGCGGGGCGGATCATCTCGGCGATCAGCACCGAGCCGACGGCCCATTCGCCGCCGAAGCCCAGGCCCTGGAGCGTGCGCGCGACCAGCAGCTGGCCGGGCGTCTGCGCGAGCCCGCAGGCGAAGGTGAAGATCGCGAACACGAGGATGGTGAGCTGCAGGATGCGCACGCGGCCGTAGCGGTCTGCCAGGATGCCCGCGCCCCAGCCGCCGAGCGCCGAGGCCACCAGGGTGGCGGTGCCGATCAGCCCCACCTCGGTCTTGCTCATGCCCCAGAGCGACAGCAGGATCGGCGTCACCAGCGGCAGCGTGTAGTAGTCGAAGGCGTCGACCGCATAGCCGCTGAACGAGGCCGCGAGCGTGCGCTTCTCGTTCGGTTCGAGCGTGCGCAGCCAGCTGCCCTGCTCCTGCGCGGCGTCGCCCGCCTGCGCGGCGTCTAGGGTGGTCTTCATGATGGTGGGGTCTCCTGCTTGTGATGGTTGAAGGACGGCCTAGAAGGCGGCCAGCCGGTGGTGCACGAGGTCGGTGACCAGCATCGCGCCGGGCGCGTGCGTGATCGCGAACGGCAGCTTCGCGGCCGCGAGCGCGGCCTGCGGGGTCACGCCGCAGGCCCAGAACACGGGCAGTTCGTCGGGCATGACCTCGACCGCGTCGCCGTAGTCGGGATCGGCGAGCGAGCGGATGCCGATCAGCGCCGGATCGCCGAGGTGCACCGGCGCGCCGTGCACCGCCGGGAAGCGCGAGGTGATCTGCACCGCGCGGATCGCGTCGGCCGCGCGCAGCGGGCGCATCGACACCACCATCGGACCGTGGAAGGGCCCGGCCGGCACGGTCGCGATCGAGGTGCGGAACATCGCGACGTTGCGGCCCTGCGCCACGTGGCGCAGCGCGATGCCCTCGGCCATGAGCGCATGCTCGAAGGTGAAGGAGCAGCCGATCACGAAGCTCACGAGGTCGTCGCGCCAGAGCGCGCGCACGTCGGCGGGTTCGTCGGCCAGCACGCCGTCGCGCCACACGCGGTAGCGCGGCAGGTCGCTGCGGATGTCGATGTCCTCGCCGAGCGCGGGCAGTGCCGGATCGCCGGCCTCCGAGACGCCGAGCAGCGGACACGGCTTCGGATTCGCCTGGCAGAAGCGCAGGAAGTCGGCGGCCTGCGCGCGCGGCAGGATCACGAGGTTGCCCTGCACGTGGGCGCTCGCGAGCCCGCTGGTATGGGACGCGAGCGCGCCGCTGCGGCAGGCGAGGCGCACGGCGCGCGCGCTGCTCGCGGGGCCGGGCGTCGATGGATCGAAGGGAGCTTGGTTCGGCATGGTGCGACGGATTGTGGGAATCCGCGCCGCCGAACGCCAACGCAAAGTTTCTCGCTCAGCCCATCGATTTTTTCGATGAACCCGCCCGGTGCGAAGCATGCACCACGGCGGAGCCGAGCGCGGCCTCGGGCAGCGGCGACGAGGGGTCGTCGCGGTAGCTCGCGTAGATCGGCAGCGGCTCCAGCGCGTCGTCGCAGGGCAGCACGCGCAGCGGCAGGCGCCTCGCGAGCGGCTCCACCACCGCGCGCGGCAGCGTGGCGACGCCGAAGCCCGCCTCGACCAGCTGCGCCATGGCCGAGATCGAGGAGATCGCATGCACGCGCGGCGGCGGGCTGCCCGCCTCGCGGAACAGCTCGAGCAGCGCCACGTGCGGCTGCGAGCCGCGCTGGAAGGTCAGCAGGTCGAGCGACAGCAGGTCGGGCAGGCGGTAGCGGCGCTTCAGGTGCAGCTCGCGGTGGCCGACGAAGCACATCGGCATCGGCGGCACGGCGCGCGTGCGCACCCCGTCGCCCGCGGCGGGCAGCGCGGCGAACACCAGGTCCTGCTTGCCGCGCTGGAGCTGGTCGACCAGCACCGGCGTGGTCTCGACCGTGAGCTCGAGCTCGAAGTCGGGGTGCGTGGCCTGCATGTGCTTGAGCCAGCCCGTGAGCCAGCTGTGCACCACGGACTCGATCGCGCCCACGCGCAGCACCGTCTCGCGCACCGCGCCCGAGCCCATCTCGGCCTTGATGTGCATCTGCATCTCGAGCAGCTTCTGCGCGAAGGCGTGGAAGCGCTGGCCCGCCACGGTCAGGCGGAACTGCTTGTCGCGCCGGTCGAGCAGCAGCACGCCGAGCTCGCGCTCGAGCGCGGCGATGCGGCTCGACAGCGCCGACTGGGTGAGGTGCAGCTTCTCGGCCGCGCGCGTCACGCTCTTGAGCGCCACGGCCCAGTGGAAGGCTTCAACGAATCGCAGGTTCATCGCTTGGCGGCCGGATCTCCGGCTCTCCTGGTGTTGCGCGAGCCGCGAGTGTCGCCTGAGGCGCGCCGCCGCGCGCATGCGCTGCGCTATGCTCGCCGGCCAAGGAGACATCAAGGACATGCAGATCGTCATCACGGGCGGCGCCGGCTTCCTCGGCGCGCGCCTGGCCCGCACCCTGCTCGCGGCGGGCCGCCTCTCGCTCGCGGGCGCGCCGGCCCAACTCATCGCGCGCATCACGCTGGTCGACCGCGCCGCGCCGCCGGCCGACCTCGCGGCCGACCCGCGCATCGCGGTCGCGCTCGGCGACCTCAACGAACAGCTCGCCGCGCCCGACGGCGCGCCCTGGCGCGAGGCCGACGCGGTGTTCCACCTCGCGGCCGCGGTCAGCGGCGAATGCGAGGCCGACTTCGACCTCGGCATGCGCAGCAACTTCGCCGCCA
>CBHTTS010000355.1:0-4575 GCA_966095775.1 uncultured Variovorax sp.
AGCCCGTGTACTGGTGCTTCGACTGCGGCTCCTCGCTGGCCGAGTTCGAGATCGAATACGCCGACAAGAAGAGCCAGACCCTCGACGTCGCCTTCAAGGCGCACGACCGCGAGAAGGTGCTCAAGGCCTTCGGCACCGACCACCAGATCCTCGGCGACATCTTCGCCGTGATCTGGACCACCACCGCCTGGACCATCCCCGCCAACCAGGCGATCAACCTGAACCCCGAGCTCGAATACTCGCTCGTCGACACCGAGCGCGGCCTGCTGATCCTCGCGAGCTCGCTGGTCGAGATGTGCATGACGCGCTATGCGCTCGACGGCAAGGTGCTCGCCACGGTCAAGGGCGAGGCGCTCGGCGGCCTCGAGTTCGAGCATCCGCTCTACGACGTGGACCCGGGCTACCGTCGCGTGGCCCCGGTGTACCTGGCCGACTACGCCACCGCGACCGACGGCACCGGCCTGGTCCACTCCTCGCCCGCCTACGGCCTGGAGGACTTCAACTCCTGCGTCGCCCACGGCGTGGCCTACGACGACATCCTGAACCCGGTGCAGGGCAACGGCAGCTACGCGGCCGACTTCCCGCTGTTCGGCGGCCAGAACATCTGGAAGGCCGTGCCGACGATCATCGCCGCGCTGCGCGACGCCAACCGGCTGCTGACCACCGAGACCATCACCCACAGCTACCCGCACTGCTGGCGCCACAAGACGCCGGTGATCTACCGCGCCGCGGCCCAGTGGTTCATCCGCATGGACGAGGGCGAAGGCGTGTTCACCAAGGACAAGGCGCCCAAGACGCTGCGCCAGACCGCGCTCGAGGCGATCGAGCAGACCAACTTCTATCCCGAGAACGGCAAGGCGCGGCTGCACGACATGATCGCCAACCGGCCCGACTGGTGCATCTCGCGCCAGCGCAGCTGGGGCGTGCCGATCCCGTTCTTCCTGCACAAGGATTCGGGCGAGTTGCATCCGCGCACCATGGAGATCCTCGACCAGGCCGCCGACATCGTCGAGAAGGGCGGCATCGAGGCCTGGAGCCGCGTCACGGTCGAAGAGATCCTCGGCGCCGAGGACGCGCCGCACTACACCAAGAGCACCGACATCCTCGAGGTGTGGTTCGACTCGGGCTCGACCTTCTCGCACGTGCTGCGCGGCACCCATCCGAACGTGCACCACGAGACCGGCCCCGAGGCCGACCTGTACCTCGAAGGCCACGACCAGCACCGCGGCTGGTTCCACTCGTCGCTGCTGCTCGCCTGCGCGCTCGAGGACCGCGCGCCGTACAGGGCGCTGCTGACCCACGGCTTCACGGTCGACGCCAAGGGCATCAAGATGAGCAAGTCGCTCAAGAACGGCATCGACCCGCAGGAGATCTCGAGCAAGCTCGGCGCCGAGATCATCCGCCTCTGGGTGGCCGCGAGCGACTATTCGGGCGACATCGCGGGCGACGACAAGATCCTCGCGCGCGTGGTCGACGCCTACCGCCGCATCCGCAACACGCTGCGCTTCCTGCTCGCGAACACCAGCGACTTCGACATCGCGAAGGACGCGGTGCCGCTTGCCGAGCTGTTCGAGATCGACCGCTATGCGCTCGCGCGCGCGGCGCAGTTCCAGGCCGAGGTGCTCGCGCACTACGAGGTGTACGAGTTCCACCCGGTGGTCGCCAAGCTGCAGATCTACTGCTCGGAAGACCTCGGTGGCTTCTACCTCGACATCCTCAAGGACCGCCTCTACACGACCGCGCCCGGATCGCGCGCGCGCCGCAGCGCCCAGACCGCGCTGTGGCACATCGCGCAGGCGATGCTGCGCTGGATGGCGCCGTTCCTGAGCTTCACGGCCGAGGAGGCCTGGAAGTTCGTCGGCACCGGCCAGCCCGGCGAATCGATCTTCACGCAGACCTACAGCCGCTTCGAGGCGCCCGACGAGGCCCTGCTCGCCAAGTGGGGCCGCATCCGCGAGATCCGCGACGTGGTCAACAAGGACATCGAGGCCGTGCGCGCCGAAGGCAAGGTCGGCTCGTCGCTGCAGGCGCGGCTGAAGCTCGCCGCGGGCGCCGACGACCACGCGCTGCTCGACTCGCTCGGCGAGGACCTGCGGTTCGTCTTCATCGCCTCGGCGGTCGAACTCGCGGCCGGCGATGCGCTGGCCACGGTCGTGACGCCGAGCGAGGCGCCCAAGTGCGAGCGCTGCTGGCACTACCGCGACGACGTCGGCCACGATCCCGCGCATCCGACGATCTGCGGCCGCTGCACGAGCAACCTGTTCGGCGCCGGCGAGCCGCGGAGCTTTGCCTGAGATGGCGGCCGCACGCTCCATGACCGCCTCGCGCGCGCGCAACGCCAGCATCTGGCGCTGGCTCGCGCTCGCGGCGATCATCCTGATCATCGACCAGTTCACCAAGACGCTGATCCTCGGCTACTACAAGCTCGGCGACGCGACCTACGTGACGAGCTTCTTCAACGTGGTCCGCGCGCACAACACGGGCGCGGCCTTCTCGTTCCTCGCCGACCATTCGGGCTGGCAGCGCTGGTTCTTCACCGCGATCGGCATCGCGGCCGCGGTGTTCATCGTGTGGATGCTCAAGTCCCACGCGGGGCAGAAGCTGTTCTCCTTCGCGATGGCCTGCATCCTGGGCGGCGCGATCGGCAACGTGATCGACCGCCTGATGCACGGCTACGTGGTGGACTTCCTCAGCTTCCACTGGAACAACTGGTACTTCCCGGCCTTCAACGCGGCCGACAGCGCGATCACCCTCGGCGCCATCTGCCTGATCCTCGACGAGATCCGGCGCGTGCGGCGCGCCAAGTAGCGCCCCCTCGGCAAAGGGTTTTTCCCGTCTTTCCCCGCCTGTCACGGCGGGGTCATACTGGCGCGGTGAAATGTAATCGATTACATAGCACCGTCCGATGAGCATCCAAGCCGTTGCCGCCAAAGCCGGGGTCTCCGTCGCCACCGTGTCGCGGGCCTTCAACTTCCCCGACAAGGTCACGCCCGCCACGCGCGAGCTGGTGGCGCGCGTGGCGCGCGAGCTCGACTACCTGCCGAACGCCAGCGCCCGCACCCTGCGCACGCAGCGCAGCCGCGTGCTCGGCGTGGTGCTGCCCACGCTGCTGAACCCGACCTTCGCCGAGTGCCTGCAGGGCATCGCGCGCGCGGCCATCGCGGGCGGCTACGCGATCATCCCGGTCACCACGGGCTACCGGCTCGACGAGGAGGAGCGCGCGGTCCAGCTGCTGCTCGCGGGCAACGTCGACGGCCTGATCCTCGTGGTCTCGAACCCCTCCACCTCGGCCGCGCTCGCGCGGCTGCGCGACCACGGCACGCCCTACGTGCTCGCCTACAACCGGCACCCCGACCATCCCTGCGTCACCGTCGACGGCGAGGCCGCCGTGGCCGACGTGGTGGCGCGGCTGGTGCTGCTCGGCCACCGCCGCATCGCGATGGTCGGCGGCACGCTCGCCGCTTCCGACCGCGCGCAGCAGCGCTACCGCGGCTACCGCCGCGGCATGGCCGAGGCCGGCCTCAAGGCGCTGCCGCTGGTCGAGGTGCCCTTCGTCGAAAGCGCCGTCGATGCACTCGCGCGCGTGCTGCAGGCCGACGGCCGGCCCAGCGCGCTGGTCTGTTCCAACGACCTGCTCGCGATCCGCAGCATCCGCGCCGCGCACCGGGTGGGGCTCGACGTGCCCGGCGAGCTCAGCGTGATCGGCTTCGACGGCATCGCGCTCGGGGAGGACCTCACGCCCGCGCTGAGCACGGTCGAGCAGCCCAACAGCGACATCGGCCGCCACAGCGTCGAGTTGCTGATCCAGTCCATGGCCGGCGGCGCCGCGCTCTCGCCCGACGCGAGCCTGCTGCTGCCCTGGGTCTTCCGCGACGGCGAATCGTGCGCCGCGGCGACCGCCTTTCCCTGATCCCTCTTCGTTTCCGCTTCATCCAACCAGGAGCTCTCGCATGCTGTCCTTCCGCTTCTCCCGCATCGCCCGCCTGGGCCTCGTCGCCGCCGCGTTCGCCGGCAGCGCCGCGATGGCGCAGACCGCCATCTGCTACAACTGCCCGACCGAATGGGCCGACTGGGGCACCCAGCTCAAGGCCATCAAGGCGAAGACCGGCGTCACGGTGCCGGCCGACAACAAGAACTCGGGCCAGTCGCTCGCGCAGCTCGTGGCCGAGAAGGCCAGCCCGGTCGCCGACGTCACCTACCTGGGCGTGACCTTCGCGGTGCAGGCGCAGAAGGACGGCGTCGTGGCGCCCTACAAGCCGGCCGCGTGGAACGACATTCCCGACGGCCTCAAGGACCCGGCCGGCCACTGGTTCACGATCCACTCGGGCACGCTCGGTTTCATGGTCAACGTCGACGCGCTCAAGGGCAAGCCCGTGCCGAAGTCGTGGGCCGACCTGCTCAAGCCCGAGTACAAGGGCCTGATCGGCTACCTCGACCCCGCCTCGGCCTTCGTCGGCTACGTCGGCGCGGTGGCCGTGAACGAGGCGCGCGGCGGCACGCTCGACAACTTCGGCCCCGCGATCGAGTACTTCAAGGCGCTGCAGAAGAACGAGCCGATCGTGCCCAAGCAGACCT
>CBHTTS010000356.1:0-4545 GCA_966095775.1 uncultured Variovorax sp.
TGAGCGTCTCCATGAGCTCGTCCCAGCCCATCTTCTCGATCTTGGCCTTCTCCTCGGCCGTGAACTCGCGCTCCAGCGTCTTGCGCAGCCAGTCGAGCGGCACTTCCTTGGTGAAGTCGGTCAGCATCTCGACGCCCTTGAAGTAGGCCGCGAAGGCGCGGTCGAACTTGTCGTAGTGCTTCTCGTCCTTCACGAGCGCGGTGCGCGAGAGATAGTAGAAGTCGTCCATGCCGAAGGCGTCGTCGGAGTTCGGCCCGACCACGTCGGCCTGCAGCGCCTCGAGCAGCGTGAGGTATTCCTTGACGGAGACCGGCAGCTTGGCCGAGCGCAGCGTGTAGAAGAAATCGATCAGCATGGCGGTGCGCCTCCTTCAGCTTCGCGGCTTGTCGAGCAGATAGAGCAGCTGGGCCCGGACCTCGGGCCATTCGCCCGAGCGCAGGCTGTACATCACGGTGTCGCGGATCGTGCCGTCGCGGCGCAGCGCATGGCCGCGGATCACGCCGTCCTTCTTCGCGCCGAGCCGCTCGATCGCGGCCTGCGACGCGAAGTTGAAATTGTCGGTGCGCCAGCCCACCACGTGGCAGCCGAGGGCATCGAAGGCGTGGGCGAGCATCAGCAGCTTGCAGGTGGTGTTGACGTGCGTGCGCTGGCAGCGCTTGGCATACCAGGTGTAGCCGATCTCCACCCGCTTCACCGCAGGCAGGATGTCGTGGAAGCTGGTGGTGCCGAGCACGGTGCCGGTCGCGGCCTCGGTCACGGCGAAGGCGAAGCGGTGGCCGGCCTCGCGGCCCGCGAGCGCGGTCTCGATGTAGGCGCGGGTCTCGTGCGGCTCGGGCACCGAGGTCACGCGCAGCGTCCAGAGCTCGCCGTCGGCCGCGGCGGCGCGCAGGCCTTCCTCATGGTCGAGCGACAGGGGCACGAGCGCAAGGTCGCGGGCCTTCAGGGTGACAGGTTCGACGAATGCCATGTCCGGGCGCCTGTTCTCGGGGCTAAGCCGGGGCGCGCGAAGCGCCGCCTGGTCGGGAAACACCGTGGAACCGGCTTTGCCGGGCCGCCGGTGTTGCCCCCTCGAGGGGGGATTCGGCTACACGAAGTGAGCAAGAAACGGGGGTGGTCATCTGTTATTGCGCTGCATGAAGACGAGTTTCTCGAACAGCGTCACGTCCTGTTCGTTCTTGAGCAGCGCGCCCACGAGCGGCGGCACGGCGACCTTGTCGTCCCTGCTCTGCAGCGCCTCGAGCGGGATCTCCTCGGCCATCAGCAGCTTGAGCCAGTCGAGCAGTTCGGAGGTCGAGGGCTTCTTCTTGAGGCCGGGCAGGTTGCGCACGTCGTAGAAGGTCTTCATCGCGGCCGTGAGCAGCTCCTGCTTGAGGCCGGGGAAGTGCACCGCCACGATCTGCTTCATGGTCTCGGCGTCGGGGAAGCGGATGTAGTGGAAGAAGCAGCGGCGCAGGAAGGCGTCGGGCAGCTCCTTCTCGTTGTTCGAGGTGATGAACACCAGCGGCCGGTGCCTGGCCTTGACCAGCTCGCGCGTCTCGTAGACGTAGAACTCCATCCGGTCCAGCTCGCGCAGCAGGTCGTTGGGGAATTCGATGTCGGCCTTGTCGATCTCGTCGATCAGCAGCGCCACCGGCCGGTCGGCCGTGAAGGCCTGCCAGAGCACGCCCTTGACGATGTAGTTGTGGATGTCGCGCACGCGCTCGCCGCCGTCGATGTCGGCGAGCTGCGAGTCGCGCAGGCGGCTCACTGCGTCGTATTCGTAGAGCCCCTGCTGGGCCTTGGTGGTCGACTTGATGTGCCACTGCAGCAGCGGCAGCCCCAGCGATTGCGCCACCTCCTCGGCGAGCATGGTCTTGCCGGTGCCGGGTTCGCCCTTGACGAGCAGGGGGCGTTTGAGGGTGATGGCGGCGTTGACGGCCAGCATCAGGTCCTGGGTGGCGACGTAGTTGTCAGAGCCCTTGAATTTCATGAGTGGACACTAGCGATGGAGGGGCAGGGTGGAGAAAAGAACACACTCGATCCCGCCAGGCGCTGCCACTCGGGCGGCTTGCAGGGGGTCTGGGAGGACCCTTGCATATAATCGAATGTTGATTCGAAAAACTGTATCTCCACGAGATTGTGCGCGCAAAATGAACAAGTTGTTGACCACGATGTTTGCCTTCGCTGTCGCTTGCGTGACGGTCTCGGCACAGGCCCAGCAAGTCACGGGCAAGGCCCAGGACGGTTCCAAGAAGGTGGCGATGTGCGTGGGCTGCCACGGCATCATCGGCTACCAGGCCAGTTTTCCGGAAATCCACAAGGTGCCGATGATCGCGGGCCAGAGCGCCAGCTACATCACGGCCGCGCTCACCGCCTACAAGGGCGGCGACCGCAAGCATCCCACCATGCGCGCCATCGCCGACACGCTGACCGAGCAGGACATCGCCGACATCGCGGCCTACTACAGCCAGCTCGGCCTCAAGGAGGGCGACGCGCCCCCCGCCACGCCGGCCAAGCCGATGCCCGAGAACGTGCAGGCGCTGGTCTCGCGTGACAAGGACAACAGCTGCACCAAGTGCCACGGCGCCAACTTCAACACGCCGAACGACGGCACGGTGCCCAAGCTGGCCGGCCAGCATGCCGACTACCTGCTCGTGGCGCTCAAGTCCTACCGCGTCAAGAACAACCTGCACCTGGGCCGCTCGAACGCGGTGATGGCGCAGCAGGTCGAGCCCAAGAAGTTCACCAACGCCGAGCTCAAGACCCTCGCGAACTACATCTCCTCGCTGCCCGGCGAGCTCAAGACGGTGCCGGAATCGCGCCTGCACCACGCCGGCGGCCAGTAAGCGCTTCGCCGCCGCGCTGCCGAAAAAAAGCCCGCTTCGAGCGGGCTTTTTTCATGGTCGCCGGCGGCCGGCTCAGATGTCGAAGAACACCGTCTCCTCGGCGCCCTGCATGCGGATGTCGAAGCGGTAGCTCACGGCGCCGCCGCGCTCCACGCGCTCTGCGATCAGGGTGTGGCGGCGCTCGGCCGGCACGCTCTGGAGCACGGCGTCGCGCGCGTTGGCCTCGGCCTCGTCGCTGAAGTACACGCGCGTGAACGCATGCAGCAGCAGGCCGCGCATGAGCACGATCACGTTGATGTGCGGCGCCTCGCCGGGCGTCTCGGCCGCGGGCTTCACCGTGTGGAACACGAAGCGGTTCTGCGCGTCGGTGCCGGTGCCCACGCGGCCGAAGGCGCGGAAGCCGATCTCGCGCGCCTCGGCCGGCGTCTGCGGATAGCGGCCTTCGCCGTCGGCCTGGCTGATCTCGACCAGCGCGTCGTTGATCGGGTTGCCGTCGCCGTCGATCACGCGGCCCTCGAGCCGGATGCGCTCGCCGCTGGCGTGGTCGAGCGCCACCACGGCGTCGAAGGGCTGGTCGAAGTCGTAGCCGTACTGGGCGGCCGTGAGGCCGTAGGCGAAATAGGGGCCCACGGTCTGCGACGGCGTCTGGCCGAAGTCGGCTTCCTGGGCGGTCATCAGCTTGTCGGTCATCGGTGTTTCCTCCTCAGCGGTTCTCGAACGGCGTCTCGTCGGCGCCGCGCAGCACGATGTCGAACTGGTAGCCCAGCGCGTAGCCTTCCTCGGTGACGTCGAGGCTGAAGTCGGCGATCAGACGGTTGCGGTAGCGTTCGGGCGTGCCGGTGATCATCGGGTCGTACTGCAGCAGCGGGTCGCCCGGGAAGTACATCTGCGTCACGAGCCGGCTCGCGAAGCTCTGGCCGAACAGCGACAGGTGGATGTGCTGCGGACGCCAGGCGTTCGGGTGGTTGCCCCAGGGGTAGGCGCCGGGCTTGATGGTCAGGAAGCGGTAGCGGCCCTCGCTGTCGGTCAGGCAGCGGCCCGCGCCGAGGAAGTTGGGGTCCAGCGGCGCATCGTGCTGGTCGACCTTGTGCACGTAGCGGCCCGCGGCATTGGCCTGCCACAGCTCCACCAGCGTGTTGGCGACCGGGCGGCGGCGCTCGTCGAGCACGCGGCCGGTGAGGATCATGCGCTCGCCGAGCGGCTCGCCGTTCTTGCGCGCGTTGCGCGTGAGGTCGTGGTCGAGCGCGCCGATGCCGTCGTGGCCGTAGACCGGCTGCTGCAGCTCGCCGAGCGCGGCCTTCAGCGGCACCAGCGGCTTCTGCGGGCCGCGCTTCACGGTCGACTTGTAGCCGGGATAGATGTACGAGGGATGGGCCTTCCAGTCGCGCGGCGTGAGCACGACGGGGGAGGCCGGGGGCGTTTTCGACATGGGGTGGTGTCTCCTTGGAGGACGCGTTCGGATGCGATGCGGAACCCCGGACTTTAGGAGCCCGGTCCGATGATGTAAATTGAAGATTGATTCGTTCTGAATAACCTGCAGTAATTGAAAAACCCGGCCGACCTCCGCCAGGACTTCGTGCGCAGCGTGCAGCTGCGGCACCTGCGCTGCCTCGTCGCGGGGGGGCCGGGGCGCCACCACCCGCGCGCCGCCCAGCGGCAGTCGCGCAGCCCGCCCGCGGGGTCGGAGACACGCTCAGTCGCGGACATCGGCCCTCCCCAC
>CBHTTS010000357.1:0-4538 GCA_966095775.1 uncultured Variovorax sp.
GGCGGTCGAGCAGGTCGCCCGTGGAGCCGATCACCAGCTGCAGGCTGCCTTCGGGAAGCAGGCCGGACTCGACCATCAGCCGCACCGCCTTCTCGGTCAGGTAGCTGGTGGCGGTGGCGGGCTTGCCGATGCAGGGAACGCCGGCCAGGAAGCTGGGCGCGAACTTCTCGAGCAGGCCCCAGACCGGGAAGTTGAAGGCGTTGATGTGCACCGCCACGCCGCCGCGCGGCACCAGGATGTGCGTGCCCGCGAAGCCGCCCTTCTTGCCGAGCGGGGTCGCCGGGCCCTCGTGCACGAGGTTGCCCGAGGGCAGCTCGTTGCCGCCGATGCCCGCGTAGGCGGCCAGCGTGCCGGCGCCGCCCTCGATGTCGATCCAGCTGTCGGTGCGCGTGGCACCGGTGTGGGCCGAGATCGCGTAGAGCGTCTCCTTGTGCGCCGCGAGGTACTTGGCGAGCGCCTTGAGCCGTTCGGCGCGCTGCTGGAAGTCGAGCGCCATCAGCGCGGGCAGCCCGACGCGGCGCGCATGCTGCAGCGCCTCGGCGAAGTCGATGGCTTCGGCGTGCGTGCTCGCCACCGCGCGGCCGTCGACCGCGCTGCGCAGCGCCTGGGCGCCTTCCGTGCCGATCCAGCGACCGGCGATGTAGCTTTGGAGTGTGGATGTCATGTGTGTCCTCGAAGAGAAATTCAGGCGGCTTCCTTCTTCCCGATGCCGAGGTAGGTGTCGATGATCCGCTGGTCGTGCATCAGCTCGCCGGCGTCGCCTTCGAGCGCGACGGCGCCCATCTCGAGCACGTAGGCACGGTCGGCCACCTGCAGCGCGGCGCGCGCGTTCTGTTCCACCAGCAGCACCGAGACGCCGTGGCTGCGCAGCTGCGCGACCACGCGCAGCACCTCGCGCACCACGAGCGGCGCGAGGCCGAGCGAAGGTTCGTCGAGCATCAGCAGGCGCGGGCGCGCCATCAGCGCGCGGCCGATGGCGAGCATCTGGCGCTCGCCGCCCGAGAGCGTGGAGGCCAGCTGCGGCCGGCGCTCGCGCAGGCGCGGGAAGATGCCGAACACCTCCTCCATCCGCGCGCGCTGGTCGCGCCGGCCCGTGCGCCAGCGGTAGAAGCCGCCGAGCAGCAGGTTGTCCTCGACAGACATGTCGCCGAACAGCTCGCGCCGCTCGGGCACCAGCGCCACGCCGCGCGCCACCATGGTCTCGACGCTCGGCCGCGCGATGCGCTCGCCCGCGAGCGCGAGCGTGCCGCTCGACGGCAGCAGGCCCATGGCCGCGCACAGCAGGGTGGTCTTGCCGGCGCCGTTCGGACCGATCACGGTCACGATCTCGCCTTCGTTCACCTCCAGGTGCACGCCGTGCACCGCCTCGACGCTGCGGTAGGCGACGCGGAAGCCGTCGAGCTGGAGAAGGGGAGCGCTGCTCATCGTGCCGCCTCCCGCAGGTCGTCTTCGGCGCTGCCGAGGTAGGCCTCGAGCACGCGCGGATCGGCCTGCACGTCGGCCGGCGTGCCGCTCGCGATCACGGTGCCGAACTCGAGCACGGTCACGCGGTCGGCGAGGTTCATGACGAATTCCATGTCGTGCTCCACCACGAGGATGCCCAGCCCTTCGGCGCGCAGCTGCGCGAGCAGGGCGGAAAGCGCGCGCTTCTCCAGATGCCGCAGGCCTGCCGCCGGCTCGTCGAGCAGCAGCACCGAAGGCTGGCCCGCGAGCGCGCGCGCGATCTCGACCACGCGCTGCTGGCCCAGCGAGAGCGAGGCCGCGGGCGCGTCCGCATGCGCGCCGAGGCCGCAGCGTTCGATCTGGCGGCGCGCCTCGGCGAGCAGCGCGGCCTCCTCGGCGCGGTCGAGCCGCAGCATCGCCGCGAGCCAGCCGCGCTTCGCGCGCAGGTGGGCGCCGAGCGCCACGTTCTCGACCACGCTGCGCTGGCCGAGCAGGCGCACGTGCTGGAAGGTGCGGCCCAGGCCCAGCGCGGCGAAGGCGCGCGAGGGTCGGCCGGCCATGGCCTGGTCCGCGAGCCTCACCTCGCCCGCGCTCGGGTCGTCCACCCCTGAGATCATGTTGAAGAAGGTGCTCTTGCCCGCGCCGTTAGGCCCGATCAGCGCATGGATCTCGCCGGCGCGCAGCGTCATCGAGATCGCGTTGTTGGCGACCAGGCCGCCGAAGCGCTTGCTGACGTCGCGGGCCTCGAGCAGCAGCGCGCCGCGCGCGGGCAGCGTGCGCTCGGCGAGCCGCGCCGGCGCGGCCGCGGCGGTGGCGCCCGGCCGCGGCGCCTTCTCGCGCACCCAGCGGCGCGCGAGCAGCGCGAGCGTGGGCCAGAGGCCGTCGGCGAAGCGCTGCAGCACGACGAGCATCAACAGGCCGAACACGACCACCTCGAAGTTGCCGCTCGTGCCGAGCAGCGAGGGCAGCAGGTCCTGCAGCTTCTCCTTCAGCAGCGTGATCAGCGCCGCGCCGAGCACCGCGCCCCAGAGGTGGCCCGCGCCGCCGACCACCGCCATGAACAGCAGCTCGATGCCGATGTTGAGGTTGAACGGCGTCGGGTTCACGAAGCGCTGCAGGTGCGCGTAGAGCCAGCCCGAGACCGCGGCGAGCAGCGCCGCGAGCACGAACAGCTTGACGCGGTGGCGCGCGGTGTCCACGCCCATCGACTCGGCCATCAGCCGGCCGCCCTTGAGCGCGCGGATCGCGCGGCCCTCGCGCGAGTCGAGCAGGTTGTGCATGGCCCAGAGCGCGAGCAGCAGCACGGCCCAGATCACCACGCCGAGCGCGCGCGGCGTCGCGAACGAGAAGCCCGCGACCACCAGCGGCGGCACGCCCGTGATGCCGGTCTGGCCGCCGAGGAACTCCATGTTGCCGAACAGGTAGTAGAGGCTCAGGCCCCAGGCGATGGTGCCGAGCGGCAGGTAGTGGCCCTGCAGCTTGAGCGTGACCGCGCCGAGCGCCCAGGCGAGCGCGAAGGTCAGCGCCAGGCCCAGCAGCAGCCCGGCCCAGGGCAGCAGCACGGGGCTCGCGAGGCCGCCGAGCCAGGCGGCGGCGGCCGGCGAGGTGCACAGCCACGCGGTGGCGTAGGCGCCCATGCCGACGAAGGCGGCCTGGCCGAAGGAGGTCATGCCGCCCACGCCGGTCAGCAGCACCAGCCCGACCGCGACCAGCGCGTAGAGGCCGATGTTGCTGAGCACCGAGACCGTGAATTCCGGCAGGAAGCCCCAGGCCAGCGCGAGCGCGACGACGAAGACGAGCGTGAGCTGCCGCGGGGTGACGAGCGCGGGGCGCATGGGCGCCGCGGCGGGGGCGTGGGGGTCGGTGGCCGCGGGGTTCATTCCTCGTCCTCCACATGGTGGCTGTGCAGCGAGCGCCACCACAGCACGGGGATGATCAGGGTGAAGACCAGCACCTCCTTGAACGGGCTGGCCCAGAACGAGGCGAAGGCCTCGAGCTGCCCCACCAGCAGCGCGCCCGCGAGCGCGATCGGATAGCTCGCGAGGCCGCCGACGATCGCGGCCACGAAGCCCTTGAGGCCGATCAGGAAGCCGGTGTCGTAGTAGATGGTCGTGAGCGGCGCGATCAGCAGGCCCGAGACCGCGCCGATCAGCGCCGCGAGCGCGAAGCTCAGGTCGCCCGAGAGCCCGGTGGGGATGCCCGACAGGCGCGCGCCGACGCGGTTGATCGCGGTCGCGCGCAGCGCCTTGCCGAGCATCGAGCGGCCGAAGAACAGGAACATCGCCACCACCAGCAGCAGCGTGATGCCGACCACGACCAGCGACTGCCCGCTGACCGCGAGCCCGCCGAGGTCGAAGCGCGCCTCCGAGAACGCGGTGGTGCGGTAGCCCTCGGCGCCGAAGAACAGCAGCCCCAGGCCCACCAGCACGCCGTGCAGCGCGACCGAGACGATCAGCAGCATCAGCACCGTGGCGTCGGCGAGCGGCCGGTAGGCGAGGCGGTAGAGCAGCGGCCCGAGCGGCGCGATCAGCACCAGCGTCGCGAGCGCCTGCAGCGCCATCGATTCGGGGCGCAGCCAGAGCACGAGCGCGCAGGCCAGGGCCGGCATCGCCACGCACCAGGCCAGCGTCGCGCCCCATTCGACCACCGCGCCGCGCTGCCAGCGCCAGAGCTCGACCGCGAGCACCAGCACCGCGAGCGCGAGCAGCAGCCAGAGCGTGGCGGGCAGGCGGCCGGCTTGCAGCATCGCCATCGACAGGGCCCCGAAGGCGACGAACTCGCCCTGGGGAATGAAGATGACGCGCGTGACCGAGAACACCAGCACCAGCGCGAGCGCCATCAATCCGTAGACGGCGCCGTTGACGACGCCGTCCTGCCCGAGCAGCAGGGCGATCTGCAAATCCATGGAAGAAACCTTCGGCAATCGGTTGTCGCTCCTTCCCCCTCTGGGGGAAGGTCGGGATGGGGGCAGGCGCGGCCTCGAAGGCGGCGCGGCTTTCGGCGGCCGCGGGGGGGCCCGCCCCCCCCCCCCCCCCCCCCCGCGGGGGGGGGGGGGGAGCGGGGGGGGGGGGGGTGGGGGGGGGGGGGGGGGGAGC
>CBHTTS010000358.1:0-4519 GCA_966095775.1 uncultured Variovorax sp.
ACACCTTCCGCGCCAGCGGCGCGGGCGGCCAGCACATCAACAAGACCGACTCGGCCGTGCGTCTGACGCACATCCCGACCGGCATCGTGGTGCAG
Organism: uncultured Variovorax sp.; assembly: GCA_966095775.1. GTDB lineage: Bacteria > Pseudomonadota > Gammaproteobacteria > Burkholderiales > Burkholderiaceae_C > Variovorax. Next base: position 96 of record CBHTTS010000358.1, read on the forward strand.
TGCCAGGACGGCCGCAGCCAGCACAGCAACCGCGACGTGGCGTGGAAGCGCCTGCGCTCGCGGCTGTACGACTTCGAGATGCGCAAGCGCATGGAAGAGCAGCAGAAGCTCGAGGACAGCAAGACCGACGTGGGCTGGGGCCACCAGATCCGCAGCTACGTGCTCGACAACAGCCGCATCAAGGACCTGCGCACCAACGTCGAGGTCTCGGCCACGCAGAAGGTGCTCGACGGCGACCTCGACGTCTTCATCGAAGCCTCGCTCAAGCAGGGCGTCTGATGAAGGTCGAGGCGCTGATCTTCGACATGGACGGCACCATGATCGACTCCATGCCGTGGCATGCGCGGTCGTGGGTCGAGTTCGTGGCGCGCCACGGACTCTCGCTCGACGTGAGCGACATCCTCGCGCGCACCACCGGCCGCACGGGCGCCGAGTGCATGCGCGAGCTGTTCGCGCGGCCGCTGTCCGACGCCGAATGCCAGGCCCTGGTGCACGAGAAGGAAGAGATCTACCGCGCGATGTTCAGCGACAACTTCGCCGAAGTCGCCGGCTTCAGCGCGTTCGCGAAGGCCGCCGTCGCGCGCGGCCTCAAGGTCGCGGTGGGCACCGCGGGCGACCGCCACAACATCGAGTTCGCGATGTCGCGCCTCAAGATGGACCCGCTGCCGCTCGCGATCGTGGGCGGCGACGAGGGCTTCGCCGGCAAGCCCACGCCCGAGATCTTCCTCGAGGCCGCGCGCCGCATCGGCGCCGCGCCCGAACGCTGCATCGTGTTCGAGGACGCGCCCTTCGGCATCGAAGCGGCGCGCCGCGGCGGCATGCATGCCGTGGCCGTGTGCAGCACCCATTCCGCCGCCGAACTCGCCGGCCCCCACGTGATCGCCGCCGTGCGCGACTACAACGAACTCGCCCATTCGAATTTTCTGGAGACCCTCGATGCTGCTGCAGCGTGACGCCCAAGGGCAACCCATTGCCATTCGCCGCGAAGACTATGCCGCCCCGGCCTTTTGGATCGACACCGTCGACCTGACCTTCGACCTCGACCCCGCCAAGACGCGCGTGCTCAACCGCATGCAGCTGCGCCGCAACCCCGACGTGGCGGCGCAGCCGCTGCGGCTGGACGGCGACGAGCTCAACCTCGCGCGCGTGCTCGTCAACGGCCAGGGCGCCTCGTTCCGCATGGAGGGCGACCAGCTCGTGATCGACGGCCTGCCCGATTCGTTCGAGCTCGAGATCTTCACCACCTGCTGCCCGGTCAAGAACACCAAGCTCATGGGCCTGTTCGTGAGCGAGGACACCTTCTTCACGCAGTGCGAGGCCGAGGGCTTCCGCCGCATCACCTACTTCCTCGACCGCCCCGACGTGATGTCGACCTACACCGTCACGCTGCGCGCCGCCAAGGCCGCGTACCCGGTGCTGCTGTCGAACGGCAACCTCGTCGAGCAGGGCGAGCTGCCCGAGGGCCGCCACTTCGCGAAGTGGGTCGACCCGTTCCGCAAGCCCAGCTACCTGTTCGCGCTGGTCGCGGGCAAGCTGGTCGCGCGCGAGCAGCGCATCAAGGCGCGCAGCGGCAAGGAGCACCTGCTCCAGGTCTACGTGCGCGCCGGCGACCTCGACAAGACCGAGCATGCGATGAACTCGCTGATCAACTCGGTGCTCTGGGACGAGGCGCGCTTCGGCCTGCCGCTCGACCTCGACCGCTTCATGATCGTCGCGACCAGCGACTTCAACATGGGCGCGATGGAGAACAAGGGCCTGAACATCTTCAACACGAAGTACGTCCTGGCCAACCAGGCCACGGCGACCGACGCCGACTACAGCAACATCGAGAGCGTGGTCGGCCACGAGTACTTCCACAACTGGAGCGGCGACCGCGTGACCTGCCGCGACTGGTTCCAGCTCTCGCTGAAGGAAGGCCTCACGGTGTTCCGCGACCAGGAGTTCAGCCAGGACCTCTGCGCCGACGCCTCGGCGCGCGCGGTCAAGCGCATCGAGGACGTGCGCGTGCTGCGCACCGCCCAGTTCCCCGAGGACGCGGGCCCGATGGCCCACCCGGTGCGGCCCGACAGCTACATCGAGATCAGCAACTTCTACACCGTCACCATCTACGAGAAGGGTGCCGAGGTGGTGCGCATGATGCAGACGCTGGTCGGCCGCAAGGGCTTCGAGCGCGGCATCACGCTGTACTTCCAGCGCCACGACGGCCAGGCCGTGACCTGCGACGACTTCGCGCAGGCCATCGCCGACGCGAACCCCGAGTCCGAGCTCGCGCGGCTGCTGCCGCAGTTCAAGCGCTGGTACAGCCAGGCCGGCACGCCGCGCCTGGCCGCACACGGCGTGTACGACGCGCAGAACCGCAGCTACACGCTCAGCGTGGTCCAGAGCTGCCCGCCGACGCCGGGCCAGCCGACCAAGGAGCCGTTCGTCATCCCGGTCAACATCGGCCTGCTCGATGCCGAGGGGCGCGAGCTGCCGGTGCAGCTCGAGGGCGAGGCCGAGGCGACGCAGGGCACCCGCACCCTCGTGCTCTCGCGCGCCGGCGAGCAGGTCACCTTCGTCGGCCTCGACGCCGAGCCCGTGCCCTCGATCCTGCGCGGCTTCAGCGCGCCCGTGATCCTCGACTTCGAGTACAGCGACGCCCAGCTGCTGACGCTGCTCGCGAACGACACCGACCCCTTCAACCGCTGGGAAGCCGGGCAGCGCCTCGGCCTGCGCGCGGCGCTCCGGGGCATCGCCGCGGTCGCGACCGACACCACGCCGGTGCTCGACGACGCCTTCATCGAGGCGATGCGCAGCGTGCTGCGCCATCCGCAGCTCGACGCCGCCTTCAAGGAGCTGGTGCTCACGCTGCCCTCGGAGACCTACATCGCCGAGCAGCTCGACGTGGTCGACCCGCAGCGCGTGCACCTGGTGCGCGAGGCCATGCGCGCCCAGCTCGCGACCGCCCTCTTCGCCGACTGGCAGTGGGCCTACGAGACGCACCACGACACCGGCGCCTACACGCCCGACCCGACCTCCGCCGGCCGCCGCGCGCTCGCCGGCATGGCGCTCAACTTCCTGTGCCTCGCGGCGCGCGCCTCGGGCGACAGCGTGTGGCCGGGCAAGACGCTGCAGCGCTTCAAGGACGCGGGCAACATGACCGACCGCTTCAACGCCCTCAACGCCCTGGTCTCCTCCGGCCATGCGCTGGCGGCGCAGGCGCTGGCGCGCTTCCACGCCATGTTCAAGGACGAGGCGCTGGTCATCGACAAGTGGTTCTCGCTGCAGGCCGGCGCGCCGGACCGCGGCGGCGACATCCTGCCGCTGGTCAAGCAGCTGATGAAGCACCCCGACTTCTCGCTCAAGAACCCGAACCGCGCGCGCAGCGTGATCTTCAGCTACTGCAACGCCAACCCCGGCGCCTTCCACCGCCCCGACGCTGCCGGCTACGTGTTCTGGAGCGAGCGCGTGATCGAGCTCGACGCCATCAATCCGCAGGTCGCCGCCCGCCTCGCGCGCGCGCTCGACCGCTGGAGCAAGCTCGCCGAGCCCTACCGCAGCGCCGCGCGCGAGGCGATCGCCCGCGTGGCCGCCAAGCCCGACCTGAGCAAGGACACGCACGAGGTCGTGACCCGCGCCCTCTCGGACAACTGAAGCCAGCAACCCACACCAACGACCCATGCCTCAAAAAATCTCCCTCACCCGCTACCTCGTCGAACAGCAGCGCGCCGACGGCCTCATCCCCGGCCAGCTGCGGCTGCTGCTCGAAGTGGTGGCGCGCGCCTGCAAGAGCATCAGCCAGGCCGTCAACAAGGGCGCGCTCGGCGGCGTGCTCGGCTCGGCCGACAGCGAGAACGTGCAGGGCGAAGTGCAGAAGAAGCTCGACATCATCGCCAACGAGGTGCTGATCGAGGCCAACGAATGGGGCGGCCACCTCGCGGCCATGGCCAGCGAGGAGATGGACAGCATCTACGTCGTGCCCAACCGCTATCCCCAGGGCGAGTACCTGCTGATGTTCGACCCGCTCGACGGCAGCAGCAACATCGACGTCAACGTCAGCATCGGCACCATCTTCAGCGTGCTCAAGAAGCCCGACGACAGTCCCGGCGTGCAGGAGGCCGATTTCCTGCAGCCCGGCACCCAGCAGGTCGCGGCCGGCTACTGCATCTACGGCCCGCAGACCACGCTGGTGCTCACCGTGGGCAACGGCGTCGCGATGTTCACGCTCGACCGCGAGCAGGGCAGCTTCGTGCTCACGCAGGAAGACATCCAGATCCCGGCCGACACCAAGGAATTCGCGATCAACATGAGCAACATGCGCCACTGGGACGAGCCGGTGAAGCGCTACATCGACGAATGCCTGGCCGGCAAGGAAGGTCCGCGCGGCAAAGACTTCAACATGCGCTGGATCGCCAGCATGGTGGCCGACGTGCACCGCATCCTGA
>CBHTTS010000359.1:0-4506 GCA_966095775.1 uncultured Variovorax sp.
GAGAGCTGGCCCATCGTGCCCTCGACCTCGGGATGCCCCTTGTGGCCGATCATGATGAACTCGTAGCCCTCCTTCGCGAGCTTGGCGACCTCGACGTGCACCTTGGTCACCAGCGGACAGGTGGCGTCGAAGATCTCGAAGCCGCGGTCGCGCGCCTCCTGCTGCACCGCCTTGCTCACGCCGTGGGCGCTGAACACCAGCGTCGCGCCCGGCGGCACCTCGGCCAGGTCCTCGATGAAGATCGCGCCCTTGGCCTTGAGCTCGTTGACCACGTAGGTGTTGTGCACGATCTCGTGGCGCACGTAGATCGGCGCGCCGAACTTGGCGATCGCGCGCTCGACGATCTCGATCGCGCGGTCCACGCCGGCGCAGAAGCCGCGCGGCTCGGCGAGGATGACTTCCGAGACGGTGGAGCTCATAGCACCCCGATCAGCTTGACTTCGAAGGTCACGGGCTGCCCGGCCAGCGGATGGTTGAAGTCGAAGCGCACCGCGGTCTCGTTCGACTCGACCACCGCGCCCGCGTAGCTGCCGCTGCCGTCGGGGGTGGGGAACTGCACCACGTCGCCGACCGCGTACTGCTCGTCGGGATCGCCCATCTGCGCGAGCAGCTTGCGGGCCACCCATTGCTGCATCTCGGGGTTGCGCTCGCCGAAGGCCTCGCCGGCGGGCAGCTCGAAGGTGGTGTGGGTGCCCTCCTCGAGCCCGATGAGCCGCTGCTCGACCGCGGGCGAGAGCTCGCCGGTGCCGAGCGACAGGGTCGCGGGCTTGTCGGCGAAGGTGTTGATGATGTCGCCTGCCGGACCCGCGAGGCGGTAGTGCAGGGTCAGGAAGGAGCCGGAATTCACGACGTGGGACATGGATGCAGCGGAGGTGGGCAAAGACAGGAGGGGTGTCCCGATAAACTGGACTGCATTTTACGGAGCGGGGGCTTCCACCCGCTCTTCCCCAGGTTTCACCGGTTTTTGCGATGGCTTTCAAGGATCTCCCCGCCCATGCCCGCCCGCGCGAGAAGCTCATCGCGCGCGGCGCCGCGGCGCTGGCCGACGCCGAGCTGCTGGCGGTGCTGCTGCGCACCGGCGTCGCGGGCAAGAACGTGCTGCAGCTCGCGCAGGAGCTGCTCGAGCGCTTCGGCGGCCTCTCGGGGCTGCTGCAGACCCGCGCCGAAGACCTCAAGGCCGTCAAGGGCATGGGCGGCGACACCAAGCGCGCCGAGCTGGTCGCGGTGCTCGAACTCGCGCGCCGCGCGATGGCCGAGCGCCTGAAGGAGCGCACGGTGTTCGACTCGCCCGAGGCCGTCAAGCAGTACCTGCAGATGCACATCGGCGCGCGCCCCTACGAGGTGTTCGCGGTGCTGTTCCTCGACGCGCAGCACCGGCTGATCGTGCTCGAGGAGCTGTTCCGCGGCACGCTCACGCAGACCAGCGTCTATCCGCGCGAGGTGGTGGTGCGGGCGCTGCACCACCAGGCCGCGGCGGTGGTGCTGTCGCACAACCACCCGAGCGGCAGCATCGAGCCCTCGCGCGCCGACGAATCGCTCACGCAGACGCTGCGCGCCGCGCTGTCGCTGGTCGACGTGCGCGTGCTCGACCACGTGATCGTGAGCGCGGGCCAGAGCTTCTCGATGGCCGAGCAGGGGGTGCTCTGATGCCGCAGCGCAAGGCCGCCGACCGCGACGCGCGCAAGGCGCCGCTCAAGGACCTCGCGGACCTGAAGCAGGTGCAGCGCCAGCTCGCCGAGACGCGCGAGCGCGAGGCCGCCGAGGCGGCGGCCAAGGCCGCGGCCGAGCGCCGGCGCGCGGCCGAGAAGGACCTGTTCACGCGCGCCGTCGGCGCGACCGCGCCGCTCAAGCGCAAGGCGGTGGTGGCGCTCGCGCCCGAGCCGCCCGCGCCGATCCCCGTGCAGCAGCAGCTCGACGAGCAGCGCGTGCTGCGCGAATCGCTGTCCGACGAGTTCGACGTGACCACCCTGCTCGACGTGGACGACGCGATGAGCTTCCGCCGCCCCGGCATCGGCACCGACGTGACCGCGCGGCTGCGCAAGGGCGACTGGAGCATCCAGGCCCAGATCGACCTGCACGGCATGCGCAGCGACGAGGCGCGCGAGGCGCTCGGCGGCTTCATCCGCAACGCCTACCGCCAGGGCCTGCGCTGCGTGCGCGTGGTGCACGGCAAGGGCCTCGGCTCGCCGGGCCGGCAGCCGGTGCTCAAGACCAAGACCCAGCGCTGGCTGATCCAGAAGAACGAGGTGATCGCCTTCGTGCAGGCCAAGCCGGCCGAGGGCGGGGCCGGCGCGCTGGTCGTGCTGCTGGCGCCCGCGAAGCGCGGCTAGAGCTGGTTCTTGAGCGGCACGGCGGCATCGGCCACCACCTCGGGCGCCGGGCTGCGGCCCGCCTCGAGCAGCTTGCGGCTCATCATGTGGTCGACCGGTGCGTTGACCGACTCCACGCACACGAGCTCGCCGCCCAGGTAGTGGAACAGCGAGAACGCGTCGGGCTTCGGGCCCGCGCGGCGCACGCTCGAAAGGCCCGGCGTGCCTTCGGCCGGCATCAGGCCGGCCATCTGCAGCCGCAGGCTGCCCTGGTCGGACCAGAACCACGGCACCGCGTCGTGCGCGCGCGCCGCGCCGGTCAGCGTGGCGACCGCGGTGCGCGCCTGGTCGTTCGCGTTCTGCACCGATTCGAGCCGCAGCGCACGGCCCGCGCGGCGGTCGGGAAAGCGCGTGCAGTCGCCCACCGCGAGGATGCCCTCGGCGCTGGTCTGCATGTGGGCGTCGACCACGATGCCGTCGGCGCACTCGATGCCCGCCGCCTGCGCGAGCGCGGTCTCGGGCACGGCGCCGATGCCCAGCAGCAGCAGGTCGACCGGCTGCCTGGCGCCGTCGACCTGCATCGACACCAGCCGCTCGCCTTCGATCTCGAAGGCACCGGTCCGCGCGCCGAGCACGATCTCGATGCCCGACGCGCGATGCGTGGCCAGCACGTGCGCCGACAGCTCGGGCGACACGGCGCGGCCCAGCAGGCGCGGCGCGCTCTCGATGACCTGCACCGTCTTGCCGAGCGCCTTGGCGGTGGCCGCCACCTCGAGACCGATGAAGCCGCCGCCGAGCACCGTCACCTTCTCGGCCGCCGCGAGCCGCGTGCGCAGGCGATGCGCCTCGTCGGCCGCGCGCAGGCTGGCGACGTTCTCCAGGCCCGGCTTCAGGTCGGGCATCTGGCGTGCGCGCGTGCCGGTGGCCAGCACCAGCTGCTGCCACGGCAGGATCGCGCCCGAACGCAGCGTGACGGTGTGCGCCTCGCGGTCGATGGCCACGGCCGCGTCGCCCAGGTGCAGCGTGATGCCCGCCTCGCGGTACCAGTCGGCAGCCTTGTGCGGCTGCGTGCTTTCGTCCGCGCTCTTCAAAAAGGCCTTGGACAGCGGCGGCCGGTGGTAGGGCTCGCAGGCCTCCTCGCAGACCAGATGGACGCGCGCGCCCTGCCCGGCTTCGGCCAGGCCCGCGCACAGCTGGGCCGCGGCATGGCCGCCGCCGATGATGACGATGGAATTCATGGGAAGAGAGTCTTTCGGAAGAAGTCGCGGAAATCGTTGCCGTCAGCCGTTGCGGTTGCGCATCCAGTCGGCGGTCTGGAAGAAGGAATCGCGCAGCCGCGCGCGCAGCCCTTCGGGCACGCCGGTCTCGACCATCGCCTGGTCCATGCAGGCGAGCCACTCGTCGCGTTCCCGGATGCCGATGCTGTGGCCGCCGATGCTCTGGGGCAGGTGGCGCGCGCGCAGCATCGGATGGCCGAAGCGGTCGGTGTAGTGCTGCGGACCGCCGAGCCATCCGCAGAGGAACCAGAACAGGCGCTGGCGCGCGTTCTCGAGGCTCGGCCCGTGCACCGCGCGCAGCTGCGCGTAGGCGGGCTCGAGTTCCATCAGGTCGTAGAAGCGGTCGACCAGCGCCTGCACCTTGGGCTCGCCGCCGATCCATTCGAAGGGGGTGTCGAACGGAGGCTTTTCGTGAATCTGCATGGCCGGAGTATCCCTCGTCGACCATTCCGCCGTCAGGCCCATGGGCTGCGCCATATGCATATGTCGATTCGCGATTTCATAATCCGCGGTTTTGTTGATAGGGTTCGCGCCTCGACGATCCACCCCGGAGAAGAAAGACCCCACCATGCGCCACACCTTGCTGACCGCCGCCTTCTCGGCCGCCGCCCTGCTGACGGGCATCGCCGCCCATGCCGACCAGCTCGCCGACATCAAGAAGAAGGGCGAGCTCGTGGTCGGCGTGCTCGGCACCGACGAGCCCGCCACCTTCATCGATCCCAAGACGCGCCGGATCGTGGGCTACGAGGTCGACCTCGTGAACGCGATCGCGAAGAAGATCGGCGTCAAGCCGGTGCTCAAGCAGATCGCGGTCGCCGCGCGCATCCCCGAGCTGCAGCAGGGCCACGTGGACCTCGTGGCCGCGGGCCTCACGCACAACAAGGAGCGCGAGGCGCAGATCGACTTCTCGCTCACCACCT
>CBHTTS010000360.1:0-4495 GCA_966095775.1 uncultured Variovorax sp.
ACGGGGCGCGGGGCCGGGCGCGGCCCCGCGGCCGCCGCCGCCTCCTCCTCCACCGCAGGCTGTGAGAACAATGGCTGCCGCTACGGCTGCGGCCACGGCCGCGGGTTTGAATGTCACTGGGATCCTCCCTGAGTCGATGGTTCCGGCACGGACCGGGACTGTCCGGCCGCGCTGGTGCGAGGACGCGAAGGTACGGGCCCGGGCCGATGCCCACCAGTGTCGAAAGTCACGACCGGCGCAGCCAGTGCCGCGGATGCGCGCGCCGCACGTACCAAAGGATTCAGGCGCCGGCCTCGGCGGCGCTCGCCGTCGATCGCGCCGCGGCGACGAGCTCGCCCATCGCGCGCAGCAACACGGCGGCGACCACCGGCTTGAACAGCACCGGCACGCCCGACTCGCGCACGCGCTGCAGCCGCGCGGGCGAGGTCTCGCCGGTGATCAGCAGCAGCGGCAGCACGCGTCCGCCGCCGCCGCCCTGCCGGCTCAGCCGCAGGCCGGCATCGAGCCCGTCGGCGCCCTCGCCCAGGCGGTAGTCGCACAGCAGCAGCTCGACGGGCCGGCCCTCGGCGCGCGCGCGGCGCAGCGCCTCGGCGGCGGCCTGCTCGTCGGGCACGGGGTCCGCCTCGATGCCGTGGGAGCGCAGCAGGCCCGCCATGGCTTCGCGGATCTCCTGCTCGTCGTCGAGCAGCAGCACGCGCGCCGGCAGGCGGGTCGGCGCGGCGCCGGTCTCCTCGCGGTGCAGCGGCTGAGGCGATCGCTCGGCCTCGCCCGCGCCGGGCAGCGGGTAGGCGGCCGGCACGCGCGTCGCGGCCTGCGGCATCCGCACCGCGGGCAGCACCACGCGGAAATGGGTGCCGCGCCCGGGACGCGAATGCATCTGCACCGGATGGCCGAGCAGGCGCGAGAGCCGCTGCACGATCGACAGGCCAATGCCGAGCCCGCGCGAGCGGTCGCGGCCCGGGTTGTCGATCTGGTAGAACTCCTCGAAGATCCGCGCCGACTGCTCGGGCGCGATGCCGACACCCGTGTCGCGCACCTCGATCCAGACCGATCCACCGCGGTCGCGCGCCGTCACCGTGACCCCGCCCTGCTGGGTGTATTTGAGCGCGTTGTCCATCAGGTTCGACAGCATGCGGTGCAGCAGCTGCGGATCGCTGCGCACCCAGAGGCCGCTCGCGCGCACGCGCAGCTGCAGCTGCTTCTGCTCCGCCTGCGCCGAGAAGGTGTGGTTGAGCGGCAGGAACAGCGCGTCGAGCTGCACCGGCTGGAACACGGGCGCGATCACGCCCGCGTCGAGCCGCGAGATGTCGAGCATGGTGTCGAGCGAGGCGCCGAGCGCGTTGACCGCGCGCATCAGGCGCTCGGCATTGCGGCGCTCGGGCCGGCCGCGCAGCTCGTTCTCGAGCGCTGCGCCGAACAGCGCGATCGCATGCAGCGGCTGGCGCAGGTCGTGGCTCGCGGCGCCCAGGAAGCGGCTCTTCTCCTTGCTCGCGCGCTCGGTGGCGGCGATCTGCTCGCCGAGGCGGCCGGCGAGCGCCTCGTTCTCGAAGCGCAGCATGAGCGATTCGGTCAGCAGCCGGTGCTGGCGGATGCCCGCATGCAGCGTGAGCATGAGGTAGGCGGCACCCGCGGCGGCAAGGAACAGGTGCAGCCCGTCGCCCTGCCAGGCCAGCGCGGCGATCAGGCCGAGCGACATCGGCAGCGTGTAGCCGAAGAGCGCGGCCTTGAGCGGCCAGAGCGACTGCGCGGCGCGCGCGCAGCTGCCCACGATCACCGCCATCAGCAGCGAGGTCATCGGCAGGTTGCCGCTCGGCACGATGAGCCAGGGCACCACCGCGGTGACCATGCTCACGAGCGTGACCAGGCGGGTGATCTTGCGCGCCCAGTACGGGCTTTCGGCCGCCGGCCGCGAGGGATTCCAGCGCGGCGTGAAGAAGACGTAGACGTCGGCCAGCGCGAGGGCCCCCATCCAGAACAGCAGGCGCGCATCGCCGATCTGCGAGAAGATGATGCAGCCGAACACCACCACGAACGCGAGGTGCGTGAGCGTCGAGGCGCTGTAGGTGTCGTAGACCGACAGCAGGTGCTCGCGCAGCACCCGCTGGCCCAGCACCGTGTCGGCCGCCGGGCCGCCCGGCGGCGCGGCGTCGGGGCGCCATGCCGGGTGCTGATCAGCTGCGCGCGCGAGCGCATGCCGAACAGCAGGAGGATGGTCGAGACATGGTTCTTCACCGTGCCTTCGCTGAGGTTCGCGAGCTGGGCGATCTCCTTGTTGGCCTTGCCCTCGAGCACCCACTGCAGCACCTGCATCTGGCGCGGCGTGAGCTCCTGCCAGGCGCTGGCGTGGCCCGGCGCGGCGACCGGCGGCTTCGGCGCCGCCGCGGCGAGGTCCGGCATTCCGGCGCCGTCGGCGCCGAGCAGTCCGCAGGCGCGGATGAAGCCCACCACCTCCTTCAGGTCCGCCGACTTCGGCAGGAAGGCGCTCGCGCCCAGCGCCAGCGCGCCCTGGGCGAGCGAGGTGTTGCCGGTGCCCGAGAGCACCACGACGCGCGCCGCGGGAAAGCGCTGGCGGAACTCGGCGAGCCCGCCGAGGCCGCGCGCGTCGGGCAGCGCCAGGTCGAGCAGCACCAGGCCGATCGACGCCTGGTGGCGCCCGTAGAGCACCAGCGCGTCGGCGATGGTGCCGGCCTCGAACACCTCCAGGCTGGCGCCGTCCGACGCGGCCTGGGCCTGCACCAGGGCGCAGACGCCGAGCCGCAGCAGGTCATGGTCGTCGACCACCAGGATCGCGCCCGGCGTGCGCGCCGGCGCGCCGGCCTCGTTCCCGGGGGACGGCGGCGGGTCGGAGGACGGTGATTCGAACGGGGCCACGCGGCCGATCTTAGCGACGGCGCGCCCGCGCGACAGTGTCCTAAGTCATGGGCGGACGCCCGGGCGGCATGCGATGAATGCTATTGTTCTAATAGCACTTGCCAAGGGCCGCGGCGAGGCGCACCATCCGGGCGATCGCCGAACACAGGCGCTTTTTCCGGAGACAGGACATGCTGCACACCGCCGACGCCCCCCTCGCCGCGGGCGACCGCAAGGTCGACCGCCTGCTCGCCCACTACGGCGAAAGCCACCGCCACCCGACCAACGAGCGGATCCATTTCGTCGCGATCCCCGCCATCATGCTGAGCCTCGTGGGGCTGCTGTTCGCGCTGCATCCCTGGGTGGCCTATGCCTTCGTCGCGGCCAGCCTCGTCTATTACGCGACCCTGCGCTCGCCGGCCTTCTTCCTGACCATGCTGGCGGGCACCGCGCTGCTGCTCGGCGCGGTCCATGCGATGGGCAGCCTTGTTTTGCCGCTGTCCGCCGCCATCTTCGTCGTGGCATGGGTCTTTCAGTTCATCGGGCACAAGATCGAGGGCAGGAAACCTTCGTTCTTCGAGGACATCCAATACCTCTGGGTCGGGCCTCTGTTCGTACTTTCGCGTCTTTTCCAGCGCCTCGGTATCCGCTGGTGAGCCCGGCGTCGGACGCTGCCGCGCCCCGGCGCACCCGGCTGCCGACAATTCCGGCTATCGACGCGATAGAGACTGTAGGGAACCCTTGGCTTAGCACTCTCTCTAATCGAGTGCTAACATGCCCAATACAAAGGAGTTTCCCCTGATGACCACGCTGTCTGGAGTCTCTGCCAACCAGCTCGCCGTCGCCAATCCCTGGTCGATGGTGCCTCCGCTGGGCAACCTGGATGCCTATATTTCGGCCGCCAACCGCCTGCCGATGCTCACGCTCGAGGAAGAGCAGGGCTACGCACGCCGTCTGCGCGAGCACAACGACCTCGAAGCGGCGGGCGCGCTGATCCTCTCGCACCTGCGTCTCGTGGTCTCCATTTCGCGCCAATACCTGGGCTACGGCCTGCCGCACGGCGACCTGATCCAGGAGGGCAACGTCGGCCTCATGAAGGCCGTGAAGCGCTTCGACCCGGACCAGGGCGTGCGGCTCGTGAGCTACGCGATCCACTGGATCAAGGCCGAGATCCACGAGTACATCTTGAAGAACTGGCGCATGGTCAAGGTCGCGACGACCAAGGCCCAGCGCAAGCTGTTCTTCAACCTGCGCTCGATGAAGCAGGGCTTCAAGGCCGACTCGGCCGCGGCCGACAACGGCACGCACCGCGACACGCTGAGCCCCGACGAGGTGTCGCAGATGGCGACCCGGCTCAACGTCAAGCCCGAGGAAGTGCTCGAGATGGAAACCCGCCTCGCGGGCGGCGACGTGCTGCTCGACCCGAGTCCCTCGGACGACGGCGACGAAGCCTTCGGCCCGATCGCCTACCTCGCCGATGCGACGCAGGAGCCGACCGCCCTGCTCGAATCGCAACAGCGCGACCGGCTCTCGAGCGACGGCATCGCGACCGCACTCGAGGCGCTGGACGACCGCAGCCGACGCATCGTCGAGGAGCGCTGGCTCAAGGTCAACGACGACGGCTCGGGCGGCATGACGCTGCACG
>CBHTTS010000361.1:0-4463 GCA_966095775.1 uncultured Variovorax sp.
GAAGGCGGCGCGGCGTTCGGCGGCCGCGTGCCCCCACCCCGGCCCTCCCCCAGCGGGGGAGGGAGTCAGTCATCAGGTCTGTAATTTCAAGTCGCCTTTCTCGATCTTCACCATCACCCGCGCGCGCTGGTCGAGGCCGAGGTGGTCCTTCTCGGTCATGCTGAAAACGCCGTGCGCGCCCGACACTTCCTTGACCTGCTCGAGCGCGTCGCGCAGCGCGGCGCGGAACTCGGGCGTGCCGGGCTGCGCCTTCTTGAGCGCGACCGGCACGGCCGAGGTCATCAGCAGGCCCGCGTCCCAGGCGTGGGCGCCGAAGGTCGAGACCGAGTTCTTGCCGTGCGCGGCCTCGTAGGCGCTCACGTAGGCCAGGGCCGACTTCTTCACCGGATGGCTCGCCGGCAGCTGCTCGGCCACGAGCACCGGGCCCGCGGGCAGCAGCGTGCCTTCCACGTCCTTGCCGCCCACGCGCAGGAAGTCGGCGTTCGCCACGCCGTGCGTCTGGTACATCTTGCCGGTGTAGCCGCGCTCCTTGAGCGTCTTCTGCGGCAGCGCGGCCGGCGTGCCCGAGCCGGCGACCAGCACCGCGTCGGCCTTCGCGGCCATGATCTTGAGCGCCTGGCCGGTGACCGAGGTGTCGGTGCGCGCATAGCGCTCGTTGGCGACGATCTTGAGCTTCTTCAGGTCGGCCGCCTTCGCGAACTCCTGCGCCCAGCCTTCGCCGTAGGCGTCGGAGAAGCCGATGAAGGCCACCGTCTTCACGCCGTTGGCCGCCATGTGCTCGGCGATCGCGAGCGACATCATGATGTCGTTCTGCGGCGTTTTGAAGACCCACTTCTTCTTCTCGTCCATCGGCTCGACGATGCGCGCCGACGCGGCGATCGAGATCATCGGCGTCTTGGCCTCGCTCACCACGTCGATCATCGCGAGCGAGTTGGGCGTGGTGGTCGAGCCGAGCACGATGTCGACCTTGTTCTCGGCGATCAGCTTGCGCGTGTTCGCGACGGCCGCGGTGGTGTCGGAGGCGTCGTCGAGCACGATGTAGTTGATCTTCTGGCCCGCGATGGTCTTGGGCATCAGCGCGATCGTGTTCTTCTCGGGGATGCCGAGCGAGGCGGCCGGCCCGGTGGCCGAGAGCGTGACGCCGACGTTGACGTCGGCCCACGCGAGGGCGGCGGTGGCGCACAGCGCGGCGACCAGCAGGGGCTTGAAGAAGGATGTCATTGGTCTTGTCTCCGGTTGAAAAATCGTTCTGGGGGCGGGTGCCGGCGCGTTCATCGCTCGTCGAAGGACAGCGTGACGCGCTCGGTGAGCGGATGCGCCTGGCAGGTCAGCACGAAACCCGCGGCCACTTCATTCTTGTCGAGCGCGAAGTTGCGTTCCATGCGGACTTCCCCCGCCACGAGCTTGGCGCGGCAGGTGCCGCACACGCCCGAGGTGCAGGAGAACGGCACCTCCAGGCCCGCGGCCGAGGCCGCGTCGAGGATGCTCGGCTGCCCTTCGGTGAAGGCGATCTCGCGCTGCAGGCCGTCGCGCACGATGGTGATGCGCGCCTGCTTGGCGTCGCCGGGCTTCGATTCGTGCACCACGGCGCCGACCTGCGCCTGCGCGCCCGCCGCGGGCAGCGCGACGCCGAAGCGCTCGATGTGGATACGGTCCTCGGGCACGCCCGCGGCGAGCAGCGCGGCCTCGGCCTCGTCGTTCATCTGGAACGGGCCGCAGACGTACACGTGGTCGATGCCGGCGGCGGGCAGCACGGTCCGCAGGAACTCGCCGATCTTGCCGCGGTCCATCAGGCCCGCGCCGAGCGGCGACTCGGTGGGCTCGTCGGAGAACACGTGGTGCAGCACGAGCCGCGTCATGTAGCGGTTCTTGAGGTCCTCGATCTCCTCCTTGAACATCGTGGACTGCAGCTGCCGGTTGCCGTAGATCAGCGTGAAGCGGCTCATCGGCTCGCGCGCGAGCACGGTCTTCATGATCGAGAGGATCGGCGTGATGCCGCTGCCGCCCGCGATGCCGACGTGGTGACGCCGCGCCTGCGGCTCGATCGGCACGAAGAAGCGGCCCTGCGGCGCCATCACGTTGATCGTGTCGCCGGGCCTGAGCTGCTCGTTGATCCAGTTGGAGAACACGCCGCCGCGCACCTTGCGCACGCCGACGCGCAGCTCGCCGTCGTCGAGGCCGGCGCAGATCGAGTACGAGCGGCGCAGGTCCTGGCCGTCGATCTCGCTGCGCAGCGTCAGGTACTGGCCCTGCGTGAAGCCGAAGACCTCGCGCAGGTCGGCCGGCACCTCGAACGAGACGATCACGGCCTCGGGCGTGTCGGGCTCGACCGCCTTCACGCGCAGTGGATGGAAGAGGGTGCTCATCTAGATGGGTTTGAAATGTTCGAAGGGTTCGCGGCAGGCCAGGCAGCGGTAGAGCGCCTTGCAGGCGGTGGAGCCGAAGGCCGAGAGCCGCTCGGTGCGCTCGCTCTCGCAGCGCGGGCAGGCGATGCGCTCGCCGCCGATGCGGCCGAACAGGCGGATCGGCACCGCGGTGTTCGCGGCGGCCTCGGCCGACAGGTGCGCGGGCGGCGCGATGCCGTAGGCCTTGAGCTTGGCGCGGCCCTCGTCGCTGATCCAGTCGCTCGACCAGGCCGGCGCGCGGCGCAGCGTGGCGCGCGCGGGGCCGAGGCCGGCGCGCGCGAGCGCGTCCAGCACGTCGCGCTCGATCGCTTCGGTGGCGGGGCAGCCCGAGTAGGTCGGCGTGAGCACGACCTCGAGGCCGTCGTCGCGTTCGATCACCTCGCGCACGATGCCGAGCTCGCAGACCGAGACGGCCGGCACCTCGGGGTCGGGCACCTCGCGCAGCACGGCCCAGGCCGCGTCGGCGCGCGAGGCCATGGCGGGCGTGTTCACCACACGCCTCCGGGATGGCTGCGCTGCAGGAACTGCATCTCGGCCAGGATGTAGCCCATGTGCTCGCTGTGCACGCCCTGCCGGCCGGTGCTGCGGAAGGCCGCCTCCTTGGGCATCTCGAGGCCGGCGGCGTCGAGCACCTGCCGCATCTCGGCCAGCCAGGGCTCGCGCAGCTCGCGCCATGCGGGGCCGAGGCCGCTCGCGCTCGCGGCCTCGTCGACCGCATCGTGCTCGAACAATTCGGGCATGTAGAGCCAGAGCTGCGCGAGCGCGCGCTCGGTGCGACGTCGCGATTCCGCCGTGCCGTCGCCGAGCCGCACCACCCAGTCGGCCGAATGCTGCTGGTGGTAGCGCGCCTCCTTGACCGCCTTGCCCGCGATCGCGGCCACCTCGGCGTCGCCCGATGCGGCCAGGCGCTGCCACAGCAGCTTGAGCAGGGTCGAGACCATGGTGTTGCGCAGCACCGTGAAGGCGAAGTCGCCGCGCGGCAGCTCGACCAGCGTGAGGTTGAAGTAGTCGCGCTCGTCGCGCAGGAAGGCGAGCTGGTCCTCGTCGTGGGCCTGGTATGCGCGGTCCTCGCCCTCGAGGCGGCCCGCGTGCGTGAGCAGTGCGCGCGCCTGGCCGACGAGGTCGAGCGCGATGTTGGCCATCGCGATGTCCTCCTCGAGCACGGGCGCGTGGCCGCACCATTCGCCGAGGCGCTGCGCGAGCACGAGGCAGGTGTCGCCTATGCGCAGCAGGTACTGCACGGCGGGCGTGCGGTTCAGTGTGATCGATGCTTGCATGGGCGGCCGCTCACATGTGGTCGACGGACTTGGGCAGCGCGTAGAAGGTCGGATGGCGGTAGACCTTGTCCTCGGCGGGATCGAAGAACATGTCCTTGTCGCCCGGGTCGCTCGCGACGATCTGGTCCGAGCGCACCACCCAGATGCTGCTGCCTTCCTGGCGCCGCGTGTAGACATCGCGCGCCATCTGGATCGCCATCTTCGGATCGGCCGCGTGCAGGCTGCCGCAGTGCTTGTGGTCCAGGCCCGCCTTGCTGCGGACGAACACTTCCCACAGCGGCCACTCGTTCTTGGATGGGGTGCTCATGCTGCTTCCTTGAATGCGTGCTTCTCGGCGTGGGCCAGCGCGGCTTCGCGCACCCAGGCGCCTTCCTCCCAGGCGTCGACGCGGGCCTGCAGCCGCTCGCGGTTGCAGGGGCCGTCGCCGCCCACCACGCGCCAGAACTCGCTCCAGTCGATGGAGCCGAAGTCGTGCGCCTGGCGCTCCTCGTTCCACTTCAGGTCGGGGTCGGGCAGCGTCACGCCGAGGATGCGCGCCTGCTCGACGGTGGCGTCGACGAACTTCTGGCGCAGCTCGTCGTTGCTGAAGCGCTTGATGCCCCAGCGCATCGACTGCGCGCTGTTGGGCGACTGGTCGTCGGGCGGGCCGAACATCATCAGCGACGGCCACCACCAGCGGTCGACCGCGTCCTGCACCATCGCCTTCTGCGAGGCGGTGCCGTGCGTCATCATGGTCAGCAGCGACTCGAAGCCCTGGCGCTGGTGGAAGCTCTCCTCGCGG
>CBHTTS010000362.1:0-4379 GCA_966095775.1 uncultured Variovorax sp.
ATCATGCTGCGCGAGACCGCGCAGCGCTGGGTGGCGCGCGCGATCACCGGCGAGGTGACCATCGAGCTGCGCCGCGGCAACGACTACTCGATCCTCAACACCGAGTCGGCCAACCTCACCTACAAGCCCGAGCGCCTGAGCATGGAAAAGGTCGAGGGCGCCTTCACGCCGCTCGACCGCATCGGCCAGCTGACCATGCGCAACCTCGACATCGTCGACACGCGCGAGAAGCTGGCGATCTACACGCGCACCGGCCTTCTGTCGGCCAGCCAAGGCGCCTCGCTGCCCAAGCTCGCGAACGACGAAGACGCCAAGTGATCGCGGCCGCTGCGCGGCCATGAGAAACGGGCCCTCGGGGCCCGTTTTTTTTTGCCTGCCGCAGGCGGCGCTCAGTCCCCGCCGCCGCCTCCGCAGCCGCCGCCGCACCCGCCGCCGTCGCCGCCGGAGGAGGAATCACCGCCTCCGCCGCCGCCCCCGCCGCCGCCCGACTCGCTGCCGCCGAAGCCCGCGGCATCGCCCGCGCTGCCGCCGTCGGAGGACGACGATGCGCCGAAGCTGGTGCCGCAATAGGCATCCGAGCCGCTTCGCCGGTCGATGTCGCGGCAGTCGGGCACGTAGGCGAAGCCGCCCGGGATGCCGAACTTGGCGTCGAGCGCGAACAGCAGCGGCAGACGCGCCGGGCTGCGCGGATCGATGCTCTCCTCCTTGCACGCCCAGTACCAGCTGCGCCGCAGCCCGTCGTTGCGCCGGGCGTCGCGGCCGAGCACCTCGGCCGGGCTGTGGTGCAGCATGCCGCCGAAGGCAGCCTGGCACCAGAGCTGGTAGCCCTGCGTGTGCAGGATGAACTCGTGCCAGGCCGTATCGACCACCTTCGAAGGCATGGCCACGAACTTGCGGCCGCTGCGCAGGTGCGCCATGAAGAACTGCCGCAGGCCGCGCAGCACCAGCTCGGCATCGCGCGGGCCGAGCCCCGGGTGCGCCGCCATCAGCTTGCCGAGCAGGAACGGCGGCAGCCGCGCCTCGCGGATGAACTGCCGGCGCAGGCTCGCCTGCATGTAGCCGAGCGCACCCGCCAGCGCCCACGCGGCCAGCACCAGCGGCAGCATCGCCCAGCCCCGGCGGACGAAGAAGAACACCACCGCCGCGGCGCCCGCGAGCAGCACCGCGCGCCGGGCCCAGACCAGGGCCGCGATGCGGCGGCGGAAATTCAGGTGCAGGAAGTCCAGTTCCATCGGGTCAGACGACCACCGGCTCCGGCTCGAGCCGGATGCCGAAGCGCTCGTACACGCTCGTCTGGATCGCCTTGGCGAGCGTCATCACCTCGCCGCCCGTGACCGGGTTCTCGAGTCCGCCGCGGTTCACGAGCACCAGCGCCTGCTTCTCGTAGACGCCGGCGTTGCCGACCGACTTGCCCTTCCAGCCGCAGGCATCGATGAGCCAGCCAGCCGCGAGCTTGATGCTGCCGTCGTCCATCGGGTAGTGCACGATCTTCGGATCGCGCGCGATGATGTCGGCGCACTGCTCGGGCGTGACGGTGGGGTTCTTGAAGAAGCTGCCGGCGTTGCCGAGCACGCGCCAGTCGGGCAGCTTGGCGCGGCGGATCGCGCAGATCCAGTCGAACACGTCGTTGGGGCTCGGCGTGAAGTTGCCGGTTTCCTCCATCTTGCGTTCGAGGTCGAGGTAGCCCACCACGGGCTTCCAGGGCTTGGGCAGCCGGAAGCGCACGCGCGTGATCAGCGCCCGGCCCGACAGTCCGAAGTCGTTCGGCCCCGCGCTCACGTGCTTGAACACCGAATCGCGGTAGCCGAAGGCGCATTGCGCGGCATCGAGGGTGAAGCTGCGGCCGGTGTCGAGGTCGATCGCGTCGAGCGAATCGAAGCGGTCCTGCAGCTCGACCCCGTAGGCGCCGATGTTCTGCACCGGCGCGCCGCCCACGGTGCCGGGGATCAGCGCGAGGTTCTCGAGGCCCGGATAGCCGTGGTCGAGCATCCACTTCACCGCGTCGTGCCAGATCTCGCCCGCGCCGGCCTCGACGATCCAGGCGCGCGGGGTCTCCTCGACCAGCCGCAGCCCCTTGATCTCGACCTTCAGCACGAGCGGCTTCACGTCGCCCGTGATCACGATGTTGCTGCCGCCGCCGAGCACGAAGCGCGGCGCGTCGCGCCAGCGCGGGTCGGCCCGCAGCGCGGCCACGTCGGCCTCGCTCGCGATGCGCGCCATGTGCAGCGCGCGCGCGGCGATGCCGAAGCTGTTGTACGGCTGCAGCGGGACGTTGTTCTCCACGATCATGGGAGAATTGTCGCATCCAGCTACCGTGAATCAGGAGAGAGAGTCCATGCCGTCTTTCGACACCGTCTGCGAACCCAATCTGCCCGAAGTGAAGAACGCGGTCGAGAACACCGCCAAGGAGATCGCGACGCGCTTCGACTTCAAGGGCACGGCCGCCGCCGTCGAGCTCAAGGACAAGGAAATCACCATGATCGGCGATGCCGAGTTCCAGCTCGTCCAAGTCGAGGACATCCTGCGCAACAAGCTCACCAAGCGCAACGTCGACGTGCGCTTTCTCGACAAGGGCGACGTGCAGAAGATCGGCGGCGACAAGGTCAAGCAGGTCGTCAAGATCAAGAGCGGCATCGAGAGCGAGCAGGCCAAGAAGATCACCCGCATCCTCAAGGACAGCAAGCTCAAGGTGCAGGCGGCGATCCAGGGCGACGCGGTGCGCGTGACCGGCGCCAAGCGCGACGACCTGCAGGCGGCGATGGCGCTCATCAAGAAGGATGTGCCGGACCTGCCGCTGACCTTCAACAACTTCCGCGACTGAAATGAAGGCCCTTCTCGCCGCGGCGGCGCTGTTCGCCGGTACCGCCGCGGCGCAGGCGGCCGATTCGGTCATGCTGACCGGCACCATCGGCAGCCGCGCGATCCTGATCGTGAACGGCGCGCCGCCGAAGACGGTCGCGGTCGGCGAGACCTTCCAGGGCGTGCGGCTGGTGTCGCTGCAGGGCGAACAGGCGGTGGTCGAATCGGGCGGCAAGCGTGCCACGCTGCGCATGGACACGCCGGTGAGCATCGGCGGCGGCGGCGGTTCGGGCGGCGGCAACCGCATCGTGCTGCCGGCCGACAGCCGCGGGCACTTCATGACCCAGGGCGCGATTAACGGCCGCCCCGTCACCTTCATGCTCGACACCGGCGCGACCACGGTCGCGCTCTCGGCCGCCGACGCGCAGCGCATCGGGCTCGACTACAGCAAGGGACAGCGGGTGCAGATGAGCACCGCCAACGGCGTCGCCATGGGCTACCGGCTGCGGCTGCAGTCGGTGCGCGTGGGCGACGTCGAGGTCTACGACATCGACGCCATCGTCTCGCAGCAGCCGATGCCCTTCGTGCTGCTCGGCAACAGCTTCATCAACCGCTTCTCGATGCGCCGCGACGCGGACCAGATGGTCCTGGAGAAGCGGTACTGAGACGCCCCCCGATGCGGGCGCTTGCGCTCAGGCCTGGGCGGCGGTGACCACGATCTCGATCTTGTAGGCCGCATTGGCCATCTTGGCCTGCACGGTGGCGCGCGGCGGCGTGTGGCCGGCCGGGATCCAGGCGTCCCAGACCTCGTTCATCGCCGAGATGTCGGCGATGTCGGCCAGGAAGATCTGCGTCATCAGGATGCGCGTCTTGTCGCTGCCGGCCTCGGCCAGCAGGCGGTCGACCATCGCGAGCACCTGCGCGGTCTGGCCGCGGATGTCGGCGCTGGTGTCGTCGGGCACCTGGCCCGCGAGGTAGATGGTGCCGTTGTGCACGGCGGTCTCGGACAGGCGCGGGCCGACGTGGTAGCGGGTGATGGAAGCCATGGTCTTTTCCTTCTCTCTTTCAGTTCTTCTTCTTCGCGCCGAGCTTCGACTCGGTGCCGGCCGCGAGCCGGCGGATGTTCTCGCGGTGCCGCCAGACGAGCAGCAGGCTCATGACGATGATCGCGATCAGCACCGTGCGGTCGAGCGGCCAGGCGATGTTGCCGCCGATCAGGTAGTAGGCCGGCGCGAAGAAGGCCGCCACCAGCGAGGACAGCGACGAATAGCGGAAGAAGATCGCGATGATCAGCCAGGTCGCGCCGGTCGCGAGCCCGAGCCAGGGCGCAATGCCCACGAGCACGCCGGCGGCCGTGGCCACGCCCTTGCCGCCCTGGAAGCCGAAGAACACCGGATAGAGGTGGCCGAGGAAGGCCGCCAGGCCCGCGAGCGCGGCCACCCCCTCGCCCAGGCCCCATGCGGCGCCGAAATGCCGGATCAGGAACACCGGCAGCCAGCCCTTGAGGGCGTCGAGCAGCAGGGTGGCGAGCGCCGCGCCCTTGTTGCCCGAGCGCAGCACGTTGGTGGCGCCCGGGTTCT
>CBHTTS010000363.1:0-4362 GCA_966095775.1 uncultured Variovorax sp.
TCGCCGCGCTCTACCGCGAGCTCGACGCGAGCACCTCCAGCCTCGCCAAGCAGGCCGCGCTGCAGCGCTACCTGCGCGAGGCCGATCCGGCCGACGCGGCCTGGGCCGTGTACTTCCTCGCGGGCGGCAAGCCGCGCCAGCTGGTGCCGACCAAGCTGCTGCGGCTGCTCGCGCAAGAGGCCGCGGGGCTGCCCGAGTGGCTGTTCGACGAAAGCTACGATGCCGTCGGCGACCTGGCCGAGACCATCGCGCTGCTGCTGCCGCCGCCCACCGAGGCGCACGACCTCGGCCTCGCGCGCTGGGTCGAGGAGCACCTGCTGCCGCTGCGCGAGGCCGGCAGGTCCGCGCCCGACGAGCTGCCGGCGCGGCTGCGCGCCCAATGGCGCCGGCTCGCGGCCGAGGAGCGGCTGGTGTACTTCAAGCTCATCACCGGGGCCTTCCGCGTCGGCGTCTCGAAGCTGCAGGTCACGCAGGCGCTCGCGGCGGTCGGCGGCATCGATCCCAAGCGCGTGGCGCAGCGGCTCATGGGCTACACCCACATCGGCGGCCGCCCGCGCGCGGCCGACTACCGCGCGCTGATCGCGCCCGAGTCCGACGCCGAGCAGGTGCAGAAGACCAGCGGCCAGCCCTATCCCTTCTTCCTCGCGCATCCGTTCAACCTGCCGCTGGCGGAGTTCGAGTCCGCGCTCGGGCCGCCCGCGGACTGGATCGTCGAATGGAAATGGGACGGCATCCGCGCGCAGCTCGTGAAGCGCGCGGGCGAGGTCTGGCTCTGGTCGCGCGGCGAGGAGCTCGTGACCGAGCGCTTCCCCGAGCTCGCGGTGATGGGCGCCGCGCTGCCCGACGGCACGGTGCTCGACGGCGAGATCGCCGTCTGGCGCCGGGACGAGGCTTCCCCCGGCGGCGAAGGCCGCGTGCAGCCCTTCGCCGAGCTGCAGAAGCGCATCGGCCGCAAGACGCTGGGCCCGAAGCTGCTGCGCGAGATCCCGGTGGTGCTGCTGGCCTACGACATCCTCGAATGGGAAGGGCGCGACCTGCGCGCGCTGCCGCAGTGGGAGCGCCGCGCGCTGCTGGACGAACTGGTCGCGGACCTGCGGCACCCGGCGCTGCTGCCGAGCCCGATGCTCACGGGTCCCGACTGGAACGACCTCGCGCGCCAGCGCGAGGCCGCGCGCAGCATGGGCGTGGAGGGCATGATGCTCAAGCGCCGCGACGCGCAGTACGGCGTGGGCCGGACCAAGGACGTGGGCGTGTGGTGGAAGTGGAAGATCGATCCGCTCAGCGTCGACGCGGTGCTGATCTACGCGCAGCGCGGCCACGGCCGCCGCGCGAGCCTGTTCAGCGACTACACCTTCGCCGTCTGGGACGGCCCGCCGGGCCAGGAAGGCCGCAAGCTCGTGCCCTTCGCCAAGGCCTACTCGGGCCTCACCGACGCCGAGATGGCGCGCGTCGACGCGATCATCCGCCGCACCACGATCGAGAGCTTCGGCCCGGTGAAGAGCGTCGAGCCGACGCTGGTGTTCGAGCTCGGCTTCGAGGGCATCGCGCGCAGCACGCGCCACAAGAGCGGGATCGCGGTGCGCTTTCCGCGCATGCTGCGCTGGCGCGAGGACAAGCCCGTGGAGGAGGCCGACACCTTGCAGACGCTCGCTGCGCTGCTGCCGGCATGAGCGCGCCGCTCGCCAGGATGGTCAGGGCCGCGCTCGACGCCTGGTTCGCCGAGCGCGGCTGGAAGCCGTTCAAGTTCCAGCGCGAGGTCTGGAAGGCGGTCGCCGAAGGCCGGTCGGGCCTGCTGCATGCGACCACCGGCGCGGGCAAGACCTATGCGGTGTGGCTCGGCGCGCTGCAGGCCTTCTCGTCGGCCGCGCCGGCGCCCGCGCGCGGCGGCAAGACCGTCGCGCCGCCGCTCACGGTGCTGTGGATCACGCCGATGCGCGCGCTCGCGGCCGACACCCTGCGCGCGCTGCAGCAGCCGCTCGACGCGCTCGGCCCCGAGCTGCACCGCTGGAGCGCCGGCGCGCGCAGCGGCGACACCTCCTCAGCCGAGCGCAGCGCGCAGAACGAGCGGCTGCCCACGGCGCTCGTCACCACGCCCGAGAGCCTCTCGCTGCTGCTCGCGCGCGCCGATGCGCACGAGGTGCTCGGCCACGTGCGCATGGTGGTGGTCGACGAATGGCACGAGCTGCTCGGCAACAAGCGCGGCGTGCAGGTGCAGCTCGCGCTCGCGCGCCTGCGGCGCTGGAACGCCGGCCTCGCGGTCTGGGGCATGTCGGCCACGCTGGGCAACCTCGAAGAGGCCATGCATGCGCTGCTCGGCCGCGAGGACGGCGTGCTGGTGCGCGGCGCGGTGCCGAAGAAGCTGGTGGTCGATTCGCTGCTGCCCGGGCGCGCCGAGCGCTTTCCGTGGGGCGGGCACCTCGGCCTCACGATGCTGCCGCAGGTGCTGGCGGAGATCGCGTCGAGCAGCACCACGCTGGTGTTCACCAACACCCGCTCGCAGTCCGAGATCTGGTACCAGGCGATGCTCGAGGCGCGGCCCGACTGGGCCGGCCGCATCGCGCTGCACCACGGCTCGCTCGACCGCGCGGTGCGCGAGTGGGTCGAGCTCGGCCTCAAGAACGGCGAGCTCAAGGCGGTGGTCTGCACCTCGAGCCTGGACCTCGGCGTGGACTTCCTGCCGGTCGAGCGCGTGCTGCAGATCGGTTCGCCCAAGGGCGTGGCGCGGCTGCTGCAGCGCGCGGGCCGCTCCGGCCATGCGCCCGGCCGGCCCTCGCGCATCACGCTCGTACCCACGCACAGCATCGAGATGGTCGAGGGCGCGGCCGCGCGCGCGGCGATCGCGGCCGGCCACATCGAGGCGCGCCATTCGCCGCAGCAGCCGCTCGACGTGCTCGTGCAGCACCTCGTGACGGTGGCGCTCGGCGGCGGCTTCCGGCCCGACGACCTGTACGAGGAGGTGCGCGGCACCGCGGCCTACGCGGGGCTCTCGCGCGAGAGTTGGGCCTGGTGCCTGGACTTCGTCGCGCAGGGCGGCCCCTCGCTCGCGGCCTACCCCGACTACCGCCGCGCCGTGCCCGATGCCGAGGGCGTCTGGCGCGTGCCCGACGCGCGGCTCGCGCGCCGGCACCGCATGAACATCGGCACCATCGTGAGCGACGCGAGCATGGCCGTGCAGTACCTCGGCGGCGGCCGCATCGGCAGCGTCGAGGAAAGCTTCGTCGCGCGCATGAAGCCCGGCGACTGCTTCCTCTTCGGCGGGCGGCTGCTCGAGCTGGTGCGCATCCACGACATGACGGCCTGGGTGCGGCGCGCCACGACGCGGCGCGCCGCGGTGCCGCGCTGGAACGGCGGGCGCATGCCGCTGTCGACCACGCTGGCCGACGCGGTGGTGCAGCAGCTCGCGCTCGCGGGCGAGGGGCGCCACGATTCGCCCGAGCTGCAGTGCGTGCGGCCGCTGCTCGAGATCCAGCAGCAATGGTCGGCGCTGCCCACGCCGCAGACGCTGCTGGCCGAGACGCTCACCACGCGCGAAGGCTCGCACCTGTTCCTCTACCCGTTCGCGGGCCGGCACGTGCACATGGGGCTCGCGAGCCTGCTCGCGTGGCGCGTGGCGCAGCACGAGGCGCGCACGTTTTCGATCGCAGTCAACGACTACGGCTTCGAGCTGCTGAGCGCGCTGCCGGTCGACTGGCCCGCGCTGCTGCCGCGCGTGCTGCGGCTGCCCGAGGGCGAAGCGGCGGATGCCGAGCTGCTGCACGAGGTGCTGGCTTCGCTCAACGCGGGCGAGCTCGCGCAGCGGCGCTTCCGCGAGATCGCGCGCGTCTCGGGGCTGGTGTTCCAGGGCTACCCGGGCGAGCGGCGCAGCAGCCGCCAGCTGCAGGCCTCGTCGTCGCTGTTCTGGGAGGTGTTCCGCAAGTACGACCCGTCCAACCGGCTGCTGCTGCAGGCCGAGCAGGAGCTGCTCGCGCAGGAGCTCGAGCTCGGGCGCCTGCGCGCCAGCCTCGCGCGCATGGCGGGCCAGCAGCTGGTGCTGCGCGCGCTCGAGCGGCCCACCCCGTTCGCCTTCCCGCTCATGGTGGAGCTGTTCCGCGAGAAGCTCTCGAACGAGAACGTCGCCGACCGCATCGCGCGCATGGTCGAGCAGCTCGAGAAGGCCGCGGGCGGCACGGTCACGCCCGGCGGCGTGGAGCGCGTGCGGCAGACGCTGGCCTTCGGCCAGGAGGGGCCCGACAAGCCCGCGGGGGCGCCGCGGCGCGAACGCCGCGCGCGGCGGTCTTCCTCGCGGCCGCTGCCGCCGCTCTGAGCGCCGCTAGGTGTTGAGTCTCAGGAGGTTGTTCACACCCGGGATGCGTGTGATGGGAG
>CBHTTS010000364.1:0-4316 GCA_966095775.1 uncultured Variovorax sp.
TGATCTTGTACTTGCCGTTGCTGCGCTTCTCGAGCAGCTCGCTCATGTGCTTGACGGCCGCGACCGTGGGGTAGTCGTCGCTGTTGTGCACGTCGGCCGAGCGGAACTCGACCGCCTGGGCGGCCAGCGCGCACAGGCCGGCTGCCAGCGCGATCAGGTGGCGTGTGTATTTCATTTGTCTTCCTCGGGTTGTGGTGGTTGAAAAGCGGTCAGAAGCGGCATTCGGGTTCTGCAAGACCCTTGACGCCGGGACGCAATGCGAAGACCCCGCCCGCGAGCGGCTGGTCGGCCAGGTCGCCGCCGGGGCGGATCGACGTGACGTAGAGGGTGTCGAGCTGCGCGCCGCCGAAGGCGCACATCGCGGGCTTCTTCACCGGCACCGCGAGCGAGCGGTCGAGCCGGCCCTCGGGCGTGAAGCGGTGCACCAGCCCGGCGTCGTTGCCGCAGATCCAGTAGCAGCCGTCCGCGTCGACCGCGGCGCCGTCGGGGCGTCCCGGCAGCGGCTTCATGTCGACGAACACGCGCTGCCGGTGCGGCGTGCCGGTGTCGATGTCGTAGTCGAAGGCCCAGACCAGCTGCGCGTCGGGGTGCGAATCGGACAGGTACATGGTCCGGCTGTCGGGGCTGAAGGCCAGGCCGTTGGGCACCAGCAGGCGGTCGAGCTGCGGGCGCAGCGCGACCTCCGCGTGCAGGTCGGCCTGGTAGCGGTAGACCCGACCCACGGCGTGGCCCGCGGCCATGTCCATCTGCATCGTGCCGGCCCAGAAGCGGCCCTGGCGGTCGCAGCGGCCGTCGTTGAAGCGCATGCCCGCCTCGGCGTGCGCGACGCTCGCGAGCGGGGCCGCGGCGAGCGTGCCGTCGTCGCGCGGCGCGACCGCGAACAGGCCGCTTTCCATGCCCGCGATCCATTCGCCCGGATGTCCCGCGCGCGGCGCGATGCAGGCCAGCATCTCGCCGCCGGTCCAGCGCTCGTGCCTGCCGCTCGGCGCATGCAGGCGGTGCAGGTGGCGCGCCGGGATGTCGACCCAGTAGAGCGCTTCTTCGCCGGCGCGCCAGACCGGGCTTTCGCCGGTGGCGCAGCGCGCGTCGAGGACCAGTTCGGCCTGCATGGCGGGCTCAGGCGTCGCCGAAGGGGCCCTGGGCCGTGAAGGCGCCGCCCTGGTAGATCGCGTTCGGATCGGTGGGCGCGACCTGCGGCTGCGCCTCGACCTTGTCGCGGAACACCTCGGAGCTGTCCTGCGGCACGAAGCCCAGGTGCGCCGCCGCGCTGTTGTCCCACCAGACGTCGCGGTTGGCCGACATGCCGTAGACCACCGTGTGCTTCACGCCGGGCGTGAACAGCGATTTCTCGATCAGCGTGGTCAGGTCGCGGTAGCTGAGCCAGGTGCTCATCATGCGGCGGTTCGCGGGCTCGGGGAACGAGGAGCCGATGCGGATGCTGACGGTCTCGATCCCGTAGCGGTCGAAGTAGAACTGCGCCACGTCCTCGCCGAAGGATTTCGACAGGCCGTAGTAGCCGTCGGGGCGGCGCGCGGCATGGGCGTCGATGCGCTCGCTCTGCCTGTAGAAGCCGATCACGTGGTTCGAGCTCGCGAACACCACGCGCTTGACGCCGTGGCGGCGCGCGGCCTCGTAGATGTGGAACACGCCCTTGATGTTGGCCTCGAGGATCTCCTCGAACGGGCGCTCGACCGAAACGCCGCCGAGGTGCACGATCGCGTCGCAGCCCTCGACCAATGCATGGACCGCGGCCTTGTCCGCGAGGTCGCAGGGCACGACCTCCTCGTGCGGACCCTGCGCCGGCGCCAGCGCCGCGATGTCCGAGAGGCGCAGGACGGCGGCAGAGGGGCGCAGGCGTTCGCGCAGCACCTTGCCGAGGCCGCCGGCCGCGCCGGTCAGCAGCAGTCGCCGCAGGGGGGGAGGGGAGAGGGATTCGGGTGTCGACATCTTGGAACGGCCGCCGGCGGGGACGGGATGAAGTGTTAAGTTATCTGTTGTCGTACAACTAAGAGCGGATTATTATCTTGCGCATGGTCCAGACGACTACGGGTAATCCCGCAATTCCCGAGGCGGCGGGCGAATCCGCTCCTGCCGTGGCCTTCGCCGGGCGGCCCCGGCCGCGCGGGCGCGGCCTCGCGCACGGCCTGGTCGAGGACCTGGGCGAGAAGATCCGCAGCCAGCAGCTGCGCCCCGGCGACAAGCTGCCGACCGAGTCGGCCATCATGCAGAGCTTCGGCGTGAGCCGCACCGTGGTGCGCGAGGCGCTCTCGAAGCTGCAGGCCGCGGGCCTGGTCGAAACGCACCACGGCGTCGGCACCTTCGTGCTGCAGCCGCGCGCGCCGGGCATGTTCCGGCTCGACTCGGCCGACATCGCGACCTCGGTCGACGTGCTCGCGGTGCTCGAGCTGCGCATCAGCCTCGAGACCGAGTCGGCAGGCCTCGCGGCCACGCGCCGCACCGAGGAGCATCTGCTCGCGATGCGCCAGGCGCTCGACGACTTCGAGCGCAACGTGTCGGCGGCCGGGGACACGGTGGCGCCCGACTTCCGCTTCCACCTGCAGATCGCGCAGGCGACCGGCAACCCGTACTTCGCGGACATCATGAGCCACCTCGGCACCACGATCATTCCGCGCACCCGCATCACCGCGATCCGCAACTACGACCGGCGCGGCGAGTACCTGAGCCGCGTCAACCGCGAGCACGAGGAGATCTATGCCGCGATCGCGCGGCGCGATCCCGAGTCGGCGCGCGCGGCGATGCGCATCCACCTGACGAACAGCCGCGAGCGCCTGCGCCTCGCGCAAGAGGCCGCGCAGAAGGCGGCCGGCGAAGCGACGCCGCCGTCGGCCTGAGGAATTTCGGGTCCGCGGCTGGACAAGCGTCGTCCGTAGTTGTACGATGACTGACAACAAAACCCGCAGGAGACCTGAATGAGCTTGAAAAGACGTGACCTGATGCTCGGCGCCGCCGGTGCCGGCCTGCTCGCGGCGAGCGGCGTGCAAGCGGCCGATGCCTGGCCCGCCAAGCCCGTGCGCATCGTGGTGCCCTATCCGCCGGGCGGCTCCTCCGACATCATCGCGCGCTCGATCAGCCAGCCGCTGTCGGCCGCGCTCGGCCAGCCGGTCATCGTCGAGAACAAGCCCGGCGCCAACGGCAACCTCGGCGCCGACTTCGTCGCCAAGTCGCAGCCCGACGGCTACACGCTGCTGCTGTGCGACGTGGGCGCGCTCGCGATCAGCCCCTCGGTCTACACCCGGCTCGCGTTCGATCCCTCGAAGGACCTGCGCGGCGTGACGATGCTGGCGTATTCGCCGCACCTGCTCGTGGTGCATCCCTCGGTGCAGGCGAGCAACCTCAAGGAGCTCGTCGCGCTGTCGAAGAAGTCGGACGTCAACTTCGCCGTCACCGCCACCGGCAGCGCGCCGCACCTCGCGGGCGTGGCGCTCGAGCGCGCCAGCGGCGCGCGCTGGCAGTACGTGCCCTACAAGGGCGGCGTGCAGGCGGTGCAGGACACCGTCGCGGGCCAGACCCAGATCCTCATGAACGGCATGCTCGCCACGCTGCCGCACGTGCAGAGCGGCAAGCTCAAGGTGCTCGGCGTCTCGAAGGGCACGCGCATGCCGCTGATCGGCGAGGTGCCGACCATCGCGGAGCAGGGCGTGCCGGGCTTCGAGTCGGGCACCTGGCAGGGCGTGCGCGTGGCCAGGGGCACGCCCGACGCGATCGTGCAGCGCCTCAACAAGGAGCTGATCACCGTGATCCGCTCGGCCGAGATCCGCTCGCGGCTCGCGGGACAGGGCGCCGAGGTCGTGACCATGGCGCCGGCCGAGGAAGAGCAGTTCTTCAACAAGGAGCGCGCGCGCTGGGCCAAGGTGGTGGCCGACGCCGGCATCAAGCTGGACTGAGCACCGCGCGCAGCCGCCTCATTTCGATTCCTTCTTCATTCCTTTCCTCACGTCTCTTCCTATGAATCCGCAAGAACTCAAGACCATCATGGGCTCCGGCCTGCTCTCGTTCCCGCTGACCGACTTCGACAGCAACGGCGACTTCAACAAGAAGGGCTACGAGCAGCGCCTCGAATGGCTGGCACCCTATGGCGCGAGCGCGCTGTTCGCGGCCGGCGGCACCGGCGAGTTCTTCTCGCTCAGCGGCGCCGAGTACCCCGGCATCATCAAGACCGCGGTCGACACCTGCCGCGGCGTGGTGCCGATCATCGGGGGCGCGGGCGGCCCCACGCGCTTCGCGATCGAGTGCGCGCAGGCGGCCGAGAAGGCCGGCGCGCACGGCATCCTGCTGCTGCCGCACTACCTGACCGA
>CBHTTS010000365.1:0-4238 GCA_966095775.1 uncultured Variovorax sp.
ACCTGCTCTACGACCAGGGCTTCACGATCAGCGGCGCGCGCAACAAGCTGCAGGAACTCGCGCAGGGCGAGCGCGAGCGCCGCAAGGCCGGCGTGGTCCCGCTCGAGGGCATGGAGGCCGTCGAGATCGACCAGGAAGCCTTCGAGGCCGCGATCCACCAGGACGAGGAAGTGCAGCCGAACCCCGCGCCGCGCGCCGCAGCGGTGATCGATCCGATCGAACTCGTCCACCTGCGGCGCGAGCTTTTTGAAATTCGTGAGCTTCTGACCGTCGGACGGTGAATTCTGCCGGCTATAATCGCTGGCTTCGGTGTGTGGCGCAGCCTGGTAGCGCACTTGCATGGGGTGCAAGGGGTCGAAGGTTCGAATCCTTTCACACCGACCAAAATCGTCAGATGGAACAACGGGTTGGAGCCACAAGCTCCAGCCCGTTTTTCTTTGCGGCGCTGGAAACGGCGAATCCCGCCGCGGCGGCGGGCGCCGCGCGGATCATTTCGGCGCGATCGATCCCGCGCCCGGCTGTCCCGCGAGCATCTGCGGCTGCGGCAACGGCCCGACGAGCCTGGCGGCCGCCTCGCGCTCGGCCTGTTTCCTGAGCGCGATGCCTCGGACGAGGTGGCGGGGGATGTGGTGGGTTTTGAGCAGCTGGGCGAGGGTCTCGCTGCGTGCTGGCTCGGATACCGGTAGAAACATGTGCAAAGCGCTCATGGTGTCGTCCCGTGAAGGCCAGGAAGGATGATGTCCGGCGGCCCCTGGCTTGGCCGCCCCGCATTATGAGCGTCTCGTTCGCACGCGGCGCATCACCCTGCCGCGAGGATGGCTACGCCGCCCGGCGCCGCGCGCGGCCGCCCGGGAGGGCGCGGCCGGGCACAATCGACGGCTTCCGATGCGAATCACCGAACTCAAACACCGCCTGCGCGCAGCGGGTGCCGGACCGAGCCACGAGCAGCGGATCCTGCGCCTGTGGTCGCACGCGCTGCCGCGCGAGAGCGGCCGGCGCAAGCCGCAGAGCTTCTTTCCGGCCGCGCTCATGGCCGAGCTGCCGGCGATCGAGGCCGAGCTCGCCGCGCTCGCGCGCGTGCAGGCCGCGCATCCGGGCGCCGACGGTTCCGAGCGCCTGCTGGTCGCGCTCGCCGACGGCCAGACGGTCGAGAGCGTGCTGCTGCCGCGCGGCGGCCTGTGCGTCTCGTCGCAGGTCGGCTGCGCGGTCGGCTGCCGCTTCTGCATGACCGGCCGCGACGGGCTGCTGCGTCAGGTCGGCAGCGCCGAGATGATCGCGCAGGTCGCGCTCGCACGCGCGCGCCGGCCGGTGCGCAGGGTGGTGTTCATGGGCATGGGCGAGCCCGCGCACAACCTCGACAACGTGATGGAGGCGATCGAGCTGCTCGGCACCGTGGGCAACGTCGGCCACAAGAACATCGTGTTCTCGACCGTGGGCGATCCGCGCGTGTTCGAGCGGCTGCCGCAGGGGCGCGTGAAGCCCGCGCTCGCGCTGTCGCTGCACACGACCCGGGCCGAGCTGCGCCGCGAGCTGCTGCCGCGCGCGCCCGCGATGACGCCCGACGAGATCGTCGAAGCCGGCGAGCGCTATGCGCGCGCCAGCGGCTACCCGATCCAGTACCAGTGGACGCTGCTCGAAGGCGTGAACGACGGCGAGGACGAGATCGAGGGCATCGTGCGGCTGCTCTCGGGCAAGTACGGCGTGCTCAACATGATCCCGTTCAACGCGGTCGAGGGCGTGGGGTTCAGCCGGCCCGCCTGGGCGCGCTGCGAACAGATCGCGCGCACGCTGCACGCGCGCGGCATCCTCACCAAGCTGCGCAACTCGGCGGGGCAGGACGTCGATGCGGGATGCGGGCAGCTCAGGGCGCGGGCGGCGCGGCAGGTGCAGTTCCATGCACCCGCTGCGCGAGCGCCCGGCCTCGCTGCGCGCGCTCAGTAGGCCGCGCGCGGCGCATCGTCCGCGGCGGGCGCCCGGCCGTTGAAGTCCGCCGCCAGCCGCCGCGCGGCGCCCGCGAACAGCAGCAGGTCCACCCCGACCGCGACGAAGGTGCAACCCAGCGCGAGGTAGCGCCGCGCGAGCGCGGGATCGGAGGTCAGCGTGCCTGCGGCCTTGCCCGCCGCGACGATGGTGCGCATCGCCGATTCGATCGTGGCCTGCACCTCGGGGTGGCCGGGCCGGCCGCGGTGGCCCATCGAGGCGGCGAGGTCGGCCGGGCCGATGAAGACGCCGTCGATGCCGTCCACGGCGCAGATCGCCTCGAGGTTCGCGAGCGCCTTCACCGTCTCGGCCTGCACCAGCAGGCAGACCTCGTCGTCGGCGACGTCGAGGTAGTCGGCGCGTCCGCTCCACTGCGAGGCGCGGCCGACCGCGCTGCCGACGCCGCGCACGCCGAGCGGCGGATAGCGCGTGGCCGCGACCAGCGCGCGCGCCTGCTCGGCGGTGTCGACCATCGGCACCAGCAGGTTCTTCGCGCCGATGTCGAGCAACTGCTTGATCAGCGCGGTCTCGCCCTGCACCGCGCGCACCACCGGCTGCGCCGAATGGGGCGCCACCGCCTGCAGCGCGGCCAGCGTGGAGCGCAGGTCGTTGGGCGCATGCTCGCCGTCGATCAACAGCCAGTCGAAGCCGGCGGTGGCGCTGACCTCGGCCATGTACGGGTCGGCCATCGACAGCCAGAGGCCGACCTGCGGCCGGCGTTCGGCCAAGGCGGCCTTGAAGGGGTTGTGGACGGGCATGGCGGGGTCCTTGTTCGAGGAGGTGCGGGCTCAGTCGAGCTGGCCCTGGCAGAGGTGCTTGGTGTACAGGTAGTCGTCGAGCCCGTGCACCGAGCCTTCGCGGCCGTAGCCCGAGTCCTTCACGCCGCCGAAGGGCGCGGCCTCGGCCGCGAGCGCCCCCTCGTTGATGCCGACGATGCCGACCTCGAGCGCCTCGGCCACGCGCCAGATGCGGCGCACGTCGCGGGCATAGAAGTAGGCCGCGAGGCCGAAGGGCGTGGCATTGGCCTGGGCGACCACCTCGGCCTCGTCGGCGAAGCGCGTCAGCGGCACCACGGGGCCGAAGGTCTCCTCGCAGGCGCAGGCCATGGTGGCGTCGGCATCGGCGAGCACGGTGGGCGCGAAGTAGTGGGGGCCGAGCGCCGCGAGCCGGTCGCCGCCCGTGAGCACGCGCGCGCCGCGCGCGAGCGCGTCCTGCACGTGGCGCTCGATCTTCTCGACCGCGCGGGCGTTGATCATCGGGCCGATCTGCGAGTCCGCGGCCGAGGCCGGCCCGACGCGCAACGCCGCCACGCGGGCCACCAGCCGCTCGGCGAAGCGGTCGTGCACGGCCTCGTGCACGAACACGCGGTTGGGGCAGACGCAGGTCTGGCCGCCGTTGCGGAACTTGGCGGCCATCAGTCCGTCGACCGCGGCGTCGAGGTCGGCGTCCTCGAACACGATGAAGGGCGCGTTGCCGCCGAGTTCGAGCGAGAGCTTCTTGAGCGTGTCGGCCGAGCGCCGCGCGAGATGCTTGCCCACGGGCGTCGAGCCGGTGAAGGTGATCTTGCGCACGCGCGCGTCGTCGAGCCAGGCGTCCACCACCTCGGGCGTGCGTTCGCGGGAGGCGGTCACGATGTTGAGCACGCCCGCGGGCACGCCGGCCTCGGTCGCGAGCGCCACGAGCGCGAGCGAGGTCAGCGGCGTGTCCTCGGCCGGCTTGCAGACCACGGTGCAGCCCGCCGCGAGCGCGGGCGCGATCTTGCGCGCGATCATCGCGGCCGGGAAGTTCCACGGCGTGATCGCCGCCACCACGCCCACGGGCTCGCGCAGCGCGAACATGCGCCGGCCCGGCACCGGCGCGGGAATCACGTCGCCGTTGGCGCGCGTGGCCTCCTCGGCGAACCATTCGACGTAGCTCGCCGCATAGTCGATCTCGCCGATGCCCTCGGCGAGCGGCTTGCCCTGCTCGCGCGAGACCAGCCGGCCGAGGTCCTCGCGGTGCGCGACGAGCAGGTCGTTCCAGCGCTTGAGGATCTGCGCGCGCCGTTTCGCCGGCGTGGGGGGGCCCCCCCCCCACCCCCCCCGCGCCCCCCCCCCCCCCCCGCCCCGGCCGTCCCCCCCCCCCCCCCCCGGCCCCGCCCCCCCGGCCCCGGGCCAGTAATCCACCGCCTGCAGCGGGTCGGCACCGTAAGCCAAGGCTTGCCTGCTCTCGTCGCGTATCGCGCGCGTCGCGGCGCCGGCAGTGACCGCGAGGCTCGC
>CBHTTS010000366.1:0-4217 GCA_966095775.1 uncultured Variovorax sp.
TGCGGGGGGTGGGCTGCCGGGGGGTGTTGCCCCGGGGTTTCGTCGGCGCGTAGATCGGGCAGGGCCGGGTCGTGGGGGCGCCGTGGGCGGCGCGCGGCGCGCGCCATGTCGCCGGCGCGATGGTCTGGGCCGTGAGCTGCGGCGAGGACGGCCGCTTCGAGGTCGCGTACTCGCAGGCCGCCGAGCGCACCGGCGGGCTGCTGCGCTGCCGCCACATCGTGCTGGCCACCGGCGCGCAGGAGCGGCCGTTCCCGATCCCGGGCTGGACGCTGCCGGGCGTGCTCACCGCGGGCGCCGCGCAGATCCTGCTCAAGACCGCGGGCGTGGTGCCCGGCGGCACCACCGTGCTCGCGGGCGCGGGGCCGCTGCTGTACCTGCTGGCCTGGCAGTACCTCAACGCGGGCGTGAAGATCCACGCGCTGCTCGAAACCGGCATGCCCGGCCAGTGGCGCCGGGCGCTGCCCTTCGCCTGGGGCTTCCTGCGCTCGCCCTACCTCGGCAAGGGCCTGAAGCTGCTGCGCGAAGTGAAGGCACGGGTGCCGGTGGTCGCCGGCGTCGGCGCGCTCGAGGCGATCGGCGCGAACGGCCGCCTCGCGCAGCTGCGCTACGAGGCCGGGGGCGAGACGCGCACGCTCGCGGTCGACCAGCTGCTGCTGCACCAGGGCGTGGTGCCGAACACGCAGCTCTCGCGCGCGATCGGCGCCGAACACGCGTGGAACGAACGGCAGGACTGCTGGGAGCCGGTGGTCGACGCCTGGGGCGCGAGCTCGGTGCCGCAGCTCACCATCGCGGGCGACGGCGCCGGCATCGCGGGCGCGGTCGCGGCCGAGCACCACGGCCGGCTCGCAGCGCTGCATGCGGCCTGCGCGCAGGGCGCGATCGTGGCCGCGCGGCGCGACCGCGAGGCCGCGCCGCACCGCGCCGCGCTCGCGCGCGCCACGCGCGGGCGCGAGTTCTTCGAGACGCTCTACCGCACGCCGGCGCGCTTCCGGCGGCCGGCGGGCGACACCATCGTCTGCCGCTGCGAGGAGGTCACGGCCGCGCAGGTGCGCGAGGCCACGCGCATCGGCTGCCAGGGGCCGAACCAGCTGAAGGCCTTCCTGCGCTGCGGCATGGGCCCGTGCCAGGGCCGCTTCTGCGGCCTCACGGTGACCGAGGTCATGGCCGACGAACAGGGACGCCACCCGCGCGAGGTGGGCGGCTACCGCGTGCGCTTTCCGATCAAACCGGTGACGCTGGGCGAGATCGCCGCGCTGCCGCAGACACAGGCCTCGCGCGAGGCCGTGGTGCGCTTCAGGAAACCATGAACTCCAAAGTCAGCCGCCGCCTCACCGAAGGCACCGCCCCCGAAGTCACGGCGCACATCTACGCGCCGCGGCTCGCGAAGGATTTTCCCGCGGTCTTCGCGCCGCTCAACGACGTCAACCAGGCCCACCTGCTGATGCTCCGGCATGCCGGGCTGATGCCGGCCGGGCCGGCGGCGCAGCTCGCCCGCGCGCTCGAGCGCATCGAGGCCGAGGGCGTGGCCGCGGTGCCGCTGGACCCCTCGATCGAGGACGCCTACTTCAACTACGAGGCGCACCTGATGGCGGTGGCCGGCAGCCACGTCGGCGGCTACCTGCACATGGCGCGCAGCCGCAACGACATCCTCGCCACCATGGACCGCCTGCGCGCGCGCGAGCTCGCGCTGTCGCTGGTGGAGGCGCTCGGCACGGTCCGCGATTCCGCGCTCGAGGGCGCGAAGCGCCACGCGCGCACCGTGATGCCGGGCTACACCCACTTGCAGCCCGCGCAGCCGATCACCTACGGCTTCTACCTCTCGGCGGTCGCCGAGGCGCTGACGCGCGACATCGAGCGCGTGCAGCAGGTGGAGCGGCTGATCGACCGCTGTCCGCTCGGCGCGGGCGCGCTCGCGGGCACCTCGTTCGCGATCGACCGCGCGGAAACGGCGCGGCTGCTGGGCTTCGGCGCCGTGCTGCCGAACGCGCTCGACGCGGTGGGCTCGCGCGACTTCGCGCTGGAACTGCTTTCGGCCATGACGATCTGCGCGGTGGGCTGGAGCCGCTTCGCGCAGGACTACTTCGTCTGGTGCACGGCCGAGTTCGGCCTGATCGACTTCCCCGACCGCGTGGCCGGCACCTCGAGCATCATGCCGCAGAAGAAGAACCCGGTCGTGCTCGAGTACCTCAAGGGCAAGGCCGGCCACCTGATCGGCCTGCTGGGCGCGGCGCTCTCCACCATCAAGGGCGCGAACTTCACCCACACCGGCGACGCCAGCCGCGAGGGCATGCGCAGCGTCTGGGAGGCCGGCGAGGAATGCCTGCGCTGCCTCGCGCTGCTCGACCTCGTGGTACGCACGGCCGAGCCCGACGCGCAGGCGATGGCCGCGCGCGTGCGCCGCGACTTCAGCGCCGCCACCGACCTCGCCGACCTGCTGGTGCGCCGCGCCGGGCTGTCGTTCCGCGAATCGCATCACGTGGTGGGCGCCGTGGTGCGCGACGCCATGGACCGCGGCCTCGGCGCCGACGAGGTCGGCCTCGAGATGCTGAACCGCGCCGCGCGGGACCAGCTCGGCCGGCCGCTCGAACTCGGCGACGAGGAAGTGCGCCGCAGCCTCGATCCGCTCGCCAGCGTCGACAGCCGCCTCGTGCCCGGCGGCCCCGCGCCGGTGCGCGTGCAGGAGCGCGTGGCCGAGCTCGAACGCCTCGCGGCGGCCGACCGCGAACGCAACCGCGCGCGCCGCGACAGAAGCAACCAGGCCCGCGAGGACCTCAAGCAGAGCATCCGGAGACTCGCCCTTTAACCCCTTGCGGCCGCGTCGGGCCCGATGCGCCGCAGCATTCAACGAGGATTGAGAGAAATGCGCCTTCTGTTCACCATCGTGCCGGCCCTCGCGCTGGCCCTGGCCTTCGGCCCGGCCCGCGCCCAGGACCTGCCGCCCTCCCCCATCCGCATGCTGGTCGGCTTCGCACCCGGCGGCGGCAACGACGTGATGGCACGCCTGATCGCCACGCAGTTCCAGCTCAACACCAAGGAAACCATGGTGGTCGAGAACAAGCCCGGCGGCGGCAGCACCGTGGCCACGGCCGAGATGGCGCGCGCGAAGCCCAACGGCCAGACGCTGCTGCTGGGCTCGGTCGGCGGCCAGGCGATCGCGCCCTCGATCTACAGCAGGCTGCCCTACGACCCGGTCAAGGGCGTGCAGCCGGTCTCGCTGGTGGCGAAGTCGGCCAACGCGCTCGTGGTCAACGCCGAGCTGCCGGTGAAGAACGTGCGGGAACTGCTCGCCTACGCCAAGGCGCATCCGGGCACGCTCAACGTGACCTCGCCCGGCAACGGCACCATCTCGCACCTCTCGGCCGAGCTCTTCAAGAGCATGGCGGGCGTGTTCATCACGCACATCCCCTACCGCGGCGACGCACCCGCGATGCAGGACGTGATGGGCGGCCAGGCCCAGCTGACCTTCGCGAGCCTGCCCTCGGCCAAGGCCGGCGCCGACACCGGCAAGGTGCGCATCCTCGCCGTGACCAGCGCGAAGCGCGTCGACGCGATGCCCGAGGTGCCGACCATCGCCGAATCGGGCGTTCCGGGCTACGACGTGGTGTCGTGGTACGGCGTCTTCACCACCGGCGGCACGCCGATGCCCGTGGTCGGCCGCCTGGCGCAGGAGATCGGCGCCGTGCTCGCGCAACCGAACGTGCGCGATTCGATCGCCAAGATGGGCATGGAGGCCGGCGCGCTGGGCCCGGCGGAATTCGCGAAGCTCGTCGAGGCCGACGCGCGCAAGTGGGAGAAGGTCGTGAAGACGGTGGGCCTCAAGCTCGACTGAAGGCCGCCGCGGCGGCCTTCGCGGCCGCATCGCCGAGAATGCGCGCGATGCCCGCCGCCGCCCTTCACCGCTGCCGCCTGCTCGCCACGCCCTGGCCCGAGGTGCACGCCGTCGAGACCGAGAGCGCGCGCTGCTTCGCGCGCCATTCGCACGCGGGCCACGGCATCGGGCTGATGGACGACGGTGCGCAGGACTCCGCGAGCGGACGCGGCGAGGTGCGCGCCGTCGCGGGCGACCTGATCGCGACCAACCCCGGCGAGGTGCACGACGGCCGGCCGCTCGGCGGCCGCGCGCGGCGCTGGCGCATGGTCTACCTCGATCCGGAGGTGATCGCCTCCGTGGCCGGCGCGCGGGCCGGTGCCGAGCTGGCGCTGGCCGCGCCGGTGAT
>CBHTTS010000367.1:0-4206 GCA_966095775.1 uncultured Variovorax sp.
CGTTGATCAGGAAGATCCAGTGCCAGGAGGCGTACTGCACCAGCCAGCCGCCCAGCGTGGGCCCGAGCAGCGGCCCAATCAGGCCCGGGATCGCGACGAAGCTCATCGCCTGCAGGAACTCGCCGCGCGGCACGGTGCGCAGCAGCGCCAGCCGCCCCACGGGCAGCAGCAGCGCGCCGCCCAGGCCCTGCACCACCCGCGCCGCGACCAGCTGGCCGAGCCCCTGCGAGAACGCACACAGCACCGACCCGAGGGCGAACAGCACGATGGCCGAGAAGAACACGCGCCGGGTGCCGAAGCGGTCGGCGATCCAGCCCGAGGCGGGAATCAGCATCGCCATCGTGAGCGCATAGGCCACCACCACCGACTGCATGCGAAGGGGGCTTTCGCCGAGGCTCGCGGCCATCGCCGGCAGCGCCGTGTTGATGATGGTCGCGTCCAGCGTCTGCATGAAGAAGCCGACCGCCACGAGCCACAGCAGGCTTCTGCGGACGGGGGCCACGGGGCTGTCGGCGGCGGGGGCGGTGGCGGCGGTATCAGGCGGGGACATGGCGGCGTCTCGGCAGTCCGGCCGGCGGCCGGAAGCAAAAAGCCGCCCGGAGGCGGCTTCGAGGGGGAGGCGGCGGCGTGTGTCCTGCTCGGGGCGCCACCGCGGGGGACGGGTCGATCAGGCCGAGAAGCTCGAGCCGCAGCCGCAGGTGCTGGTCGCGTTCGGGTTCTTGATCACGAACTGGGCGCCCTGCAGGTCTTCCTTGTAGTCGATCTCGGCGCCGACCAGGTACTGGTAGCTCATGGCGTCGATCAGCAGCGACACGCCGTTCTTGGTCATGGTCGTGTCGTCTTCGTTGGTGATCTCGTCGAAGGTGAAACCGTACTGGAAGCCCGAGCAGCCGCCGCCCTGCACGAACACGCGCAGCTTGAGGTCGGGATTGCCTTCTTCGGCGATCAGGTCGGCGACCTTGGCGGCCGCGCTGTCGGTGAAGATGATCGGCTCGGGCATCTGGGTCTGGATGTTTTCGGCAACAGCGCTCATGTGGGATTCACTCCTAGGGAGGCCGGACATGCGGCCCATGGAACCAATGCTACTGCAATGCCGCCGCGCCGGCAGGGCGGCGGCACCGTGCACCCAAGGCAAGTGGGGACTAATTCCGCCCCGCCAAGGCGCGCAGAAAGAAAAAAGCCGCCCGGAGGCGGCTTTTCGCGTGGTGCAGGATCAGCGCTTGCTGAACTGCTTGCGGCGGCGTGCGGAGTGCAGACCGACCTTCTTACGCTCGACTTCACGTGCGTCGCGGGTCACGTAGCCGGCCTGGCTCAGCACCGACTTGAGGCTCGCGTCGTAGTCGATCAGCGCACGGGTGATGCCGTGGCGCGTCGCGCCGGCCTGGCCCGATTCGCCGCCGCCGTGCACGTTGACCATCACGTCGAAGGCTTCGAGGTTGTTGGTCAGCGCCAGCGGCTGCTTGGCGATCATGATCGAGGTCTCGCGGCCGAAGAACTCCTGGATGTCCTTGCCGTTGACCGTGATCTTGCCGGAGCCCTTCTTCAGAAACACGCGGGCGACGCTCGACTTGCGACGGCCGGTGCCGTTGTTCCATTCACCAATCATTCTCAAGGCTCCTTAGATTTCCAGCGCCTTGGGCTGCTGGGCGGTATGCGGGTGCTCTGCGCCGCCGTACACCTTGAGTTTCTTGATCATCGCGTAGCCGAGCGGGCCCTTGGGCAGCATGCCCTTGACGGCCTTCTCCAGCGCGCGGCCGGGGTGCTTCGACTGCATGTCGCGGAAGTTCGTCGCCGTGATGCCGCCCGGGTAGCCCGAATGACGGTAGTACACCTTGTCGAGCGACTTGGCGCCGGTGACGCGCAGCTGAGCTGCGTTGATGACGACGATGTAGTCGCCGGTGTCGACGTGAGGCGTGTAAATGGCCTTGTGCTTGCCGCGCAGACGGAGAGCAACTTCGCTGGCTACTCGTCCGAGGACCTTGTCGGTCGCGTCAATCACAAACCACTCGTGCGTCACGTCAGCGGGCTTTGCGCTGAACGTTTTGGTCATGAGTTTTTCTCTTGAAAGAGGGTTTGGCGGGCCCTTTTCCACGGTCGGTTTTCCTCTGGTGGGAATCTCTTAGGTGGTGGAATTCGCTTCGCCGCGGGGCCACAAAAACGCTGCGAAGCCCGCGATTATACGAAGAATCGGCCTTCCCAGGCAAATTCCGGCCCGGCGGCCGCCCGAGCCGTTACCATCGAACCATGTTCAGCTACCGCCACGCCTTCCATGCCGGCAACCACGCCGACGTGCTCAAGCACACGGTGCTGATTGCCGCGCTCGACCACCTGCTCGAGAAGGACACCGCCCTCACCGTGGTCGACACCCATGCCGGCGCGGGCCTGTACCGCCTCGATGGCGACTATGCCGGCACCAGCGGCGAGGCCGCGGAGGGCATCCTGCGGCTGCTCGGGGACGGCAAGGCGGGCCAGCCGGCGGCCGGGGCCGACGCCCCGCTCGCGGGCGCGATCGCGCGCTACCTCGCCGTGATCCGCGATTTCAACCCCCAGGGCGGCGCGCGCATCTATCCGGGCTCGCCGTTCATCGTGCAGCACCTGCTGCGCGAGCACGACCGGCTCAAGCTGTTCGAGCTGCACCCGACCGACGCCCGCACCCTGGCCGCCAACATCGCCCAGCTCGAGGCCGGGCGGCAGATCGCGGTGCTGCGCGAAGACGGCTTCGGCAGCGCCACCAAGTTCCTGCCGCCGCCGTCGCGCCGCGCGCTGGTGCTGATGGACCCGAGCTACGAGATCAAGAGCGACTACGGCCGCGTGCTCGACTTCGCGGCCGAGGCGCTCAAGCGCTTCGCCACCGGCACCTATGCGATCTGGTATCCGATCATCCCGCGGCCCGAGGCGCACGACCTGCCGCGCCGGCTCAAGACGCTCGCGACCAAGGCCGGCAAGCCGTGGCTGCATGCCACGCTCACGGTGAAATCGAGCAAGATCGCCACCCAGCCGAGCGGCGAGACCCGGCGCCCGGGCCTGCCCGCGAGCGGCATGTTCCTGATCAATCCCCCTTACACGCTCAGGCCGCTGCTCGCAGAGGCGCTGCCGCAGCTCGTCGAGCGACTGGGGCAGGACCGCAACGCCGCGTTCTCGCTCGACGCGGCCGGCTGAGTCCGCGCCTACCGGCGGCGGCGCTTCGGCACGCTGACCGTGCGCCGCGCGGGCGCCGGCGAGGGCTTGGCCGACGCGCCGCCCGGCGCCTGCGCGAGCAGGCCCTCGCTCGGCTCCGCGGCTTCGCCGGCGCAGCGCATGCCCTCGCGGTCGATGATCGTCAGCGCGACCTGCTTGATGCCCAGGCCGATCAGGCCGATGCGCTCGGCGGCGGCGCGGCTCAGGTCGATGATGCGGCCCTGCGCATAGGGGCCGCGGTCGGTGATGCGCACCAGCACCTCGCTGCCGTTGACGAGGCTGCGCACGCAGACGCGGGTGTTGAACGGCAGCGTCTTGTGCGCCGCCGTCATGGCCGTCATGTCGAACAGCTCGCCGCTCGCGGTCTTGCGGCGGTGGAACTGGATGCCGTACCACGACGCCCCGCCGCGCTCGAAGATCTCGCGCGGCGCGCCGTCGCCAGGCACGCCGTCGTCGGGCTCGTCGCCCGAGACCGCGAGGTCGTAGCGCACCGAGGGCACGCTCGAACGCGGCGCCGCGCCCGGCGGGACCGACAGCTTGCGCGGAAGCGGCAGCAGCCTGGCCTCCTTGTCGCCGGGGCCGTCCGCCGCGCCTTCGGTCGCCGGCGGCATGGTGCAGCCGGCCAGCGCGCAGGCCGCCGCGACCAGCGCGACGCGCAGGGAGCTCACCGCTCGCGCGCCCCACCCCATCAGTCGAGCCGCTCCAGCACCGCCAGCGTCGCCGCCGACTGGTTCATCGTGTAGAAATGCAGCGCCGGCGCACCGCCGTCGCGCAGCCGCGCGCAGAGCTCGGTCACCACGTCGAGGCCGAAGGCCTTGATCGAGGCGGTGTCGTCGCCGAAGCTCTGCAGCCGCAGCCGGATCCAGCGCGGGATCTCGGCGCCGCAGGCGTCGGAGAAGCGCATGAGCTGCGTCGAGCTCGTGATCGGCATGATGCCGGGCACGATCGGCGTGTCGAGGCCGAGCCGGCGCACGTCGTCGACGAAGCGGAAGTAGGCCTCGGGACTGAAGAAGTACTGCGTGATCGCCG
>CBHTTS010000368.1:0-4162 GCA_966095775.1 uncultured Variovorax sp.
CGAAGCGGCCGTTGACGTAGAAGAACTGCTGGTCGGCGCGCGAGCGCGCGGCGTCGGGGATGCCCGCGCGCCCGAACACGCGGACCGCGCCGCCGAGGTGCTCGACCGCGACGCTCTGCGCGACGAACTCGTCGCTGAGCGCATCGGCCAGGCGCTGCTCGGGGCGCTCGGCGGCGCGCCACTGCTCCATCAGCTTGCCGTCGTGCCAGACCGCGAAGCCGACCTCGGGCCGCGCGAGCGCATGGCGCCGCACGGCCTCGATGCAGTGGGCCAGCTCGGTGGCGTCGGTCTTGAGGAACTTGCGCCGCGCGGGCGTGGCGAAGAACAGTTCGCGCACCTCGACCGTGGTGCCGACGGCGCGCGCCACGGGGCGCAGCTCGCCCGTGCGGCCGTCGAGCGCGAAGGCGCCGTCGGCGCCCGCGAAGCGCGAGAGGATGCTGAGCTCGGCGATCGCGTTGATGGCGGCGAGCGCCTCGCCGCGGAAGCCCATGGTGCCGACCGTCTCGAGGTCGCCGAGGCTCGCGATCTTGCTCGTCGCGTGGCGCCGCAGCGCCACCGTGAGCTCCTCGCGCGGGATGCCCTGGCCGTCGTCCTCGACCGAGATCAGCCGCACGCCGCCCGAGGCGAGCCGCACGGTGATCTGTCGTGCGCCGGCATCGAGCGCGTTGTCGAGCAGTTCGCGCACCACCGAGGCCGGGCGCTCCACCACTTCGCCCGCGGCGATCTGGCTGATCAGCTCGTCGGGCAGCTCGCGGATCGGCCGGCGTTCGGACAGGGCGGGAATGGAGGAGGGAAGGGCACTCACGCGCGCATTCTAGAAGGGGCGCCCGCGCGGCGCCGGCACCCCTTTCAGCGCCGCATCAGCGTGTTCGAGGGCAGCGTCTCGTCGAGCAGCTTGCGCGCCGTCTCCACGCCGGCGACCGGCAGCAGCGCGGGATCGAGCAGGCCGACCTGCACGAGCACGCTCGCCTGGTCCCAGTAGATGTGCTCGTGGTAGAGCTTGTTGCCGCGGAACTTGATCACCGCGAGCAGCGGGATCTCGACGCGCCGGCCCGTGGGCGCCACGCCGGGCAGCATCCAGGGGATCTCGGTCGTGTGGGTGAACGAGAACAGCAGCTCGTCGACCACCTGCGTGGCGCCCACGGTGCGCGAGATCGAGGTCAGCGTGGTGTCGGGCGGGTTGCTGTTGACGAAATGGTTGCTGTAGAACGCCTGCAGCGCCTTGTAGCCCACGCCGCCGGTCATGGTCGGGATGTGGT
Organism: uncultured Variovorax sp.; assembly: GCA_966095775.1. Lineage (GTDB taxonomy): Bacteria > Pseudomonadota > Gammaproteobacteria > Burkholderiales > Burkholderiaceae_C > Variovorax. The sequence continues at coordinate 1,260 of CBHTTS010000368.1, forward strand.
TGACGTAGGGCTCGGCCACCATGGTCGACATCGTGGCGTCGACGTCGCGCGAGGCGAACTCGTATTCGCAGTGCTTGTCCCAGAGCGCCGAGAGGTCGTAGTGCGGCCCGATCGCGCCCTTGAGCGCGGCGATGCTGCGCTCGTGCGCCATCAGCGCCGAGGGCTTGTGGAAGTGCTCGCCGCCCGCGCGCGCGAAGGCGTGGTCCACGCCGGGATAGACGTGCAGCGTCACGCCAGGGCGGCCGCCGAGCGTCTGCACGATGCGCTCGCGCGCCTCGGGCGGGCAGAACTTGTCGAGCTCGGCGATGTGCAGCATCAGCGGACGGCGGATCCGGTCGGCCTCGTCGAGCGCCGCGTCGATGCCCACGCCGTAGTAGCCGACCGAGACGTCGGCGTCGGTGCGGCAGGCCGCGAGGTAGGCGAGCTTGCCGCCGAGGCAGAAGCCCAGCACGCCGACCTTGGCGTCCTGCACCTCGGGCAGCGCGCGCAGCGCGTCGATCGCGGTCTGCATGTCCTCCATGCCCCTGGCCTCGTCGAAGCCCTGGTAGAAGCCGAAGGCGCGCTGCCAGTCGGCCTCGCTGTAGCCGAGCTCCACGTCGGGCTGCTGGCGCCAGAACAGGTCGGGCACGAGCGCGACGTAGCCTTCCTCGGCGTAGTAGTCGGCGACGTCGCGCATGGTGCGGTTGACGCCGAAGATTTCCTGCGCGATCACGAGGCCCGGGCCGCTGCCCGCCTCGGGCACTGCAAGATAACCGCGGAAGGTGCCGCTGCCGTCACGGGCTGCGAGCTGGATGTATCGACCTGTCATGTGGGATCTCCGAATTCATCATGGAACGCCCTGCGGCGCGCAGCAAGGATAATCCGCGACCATGGAAATCATCAGCTTTCTCGTCGACTTCATCCTGCACGTCGACAAACACCTCGAGGCCTTCGTCATCGCCTATGGCCCCTGGGTCTACGGGCTGCTGTTCCTGATCGTGTTCGTCGAGACCGGCGCGGTGGTGATGCCGTTCCTGCCCGGCGACTCGCTGCTGTTCATCGTCGGCGCGCTCTGCGGCGCGGGGCTCATGAGCTATCCGCTCGCCTGCGCGATCCTGATCGCCGCCGCCATCCTCGGCGACCAGTGCAACTACAGCATCGGCCGCTACTTCGGTCCCAAGGTCTTCCAGTGGGAGGACTCGCGCTTCTTCAACCGCAAGGCCTTCGACCAGGCGCATGCGTTCTACGAGCGCTACGGCGGCATCACGATCATCCTCGCGCGCTTCATGCCCTTCATCCGCACCTTCGCACCGTTCGTGGCGGGCGTGGCCGAGATGAACCGCGCGAAGTTCACGATGTACAACGTCGCCGGCGCGCTGATCTGGGTGCTCGGCATCGTCACCGCGGGTTACTTCTTCGGCAACCTGCCGTTCGTGCGCGAGCACCTGGACAAGATCATCTGGGCACTGATCATCGTGCCGGGCCTGCTCGCGATCTTCGGCGCCTGGCGCGCCGCGCGCGCGGAGAAGGCGCGCGCCGAGCTCGGGGCCAAGGCCTGAGCCTCGCGCGCCCATGAAAAAGCGCGCCCGCGGCGCGCAAAAAGCGCGCCCGCGGGCGCGCTCTCGATGGACCGGCCGCTGCCGGCGCGGGCTCAGTAGTTCGGACCGTTGCGCGGGTAGTAGCTGCCCGGCGGGTAGGTCTGCTGGTTGTAGTAGTTGCGTTCGTCGACGCTGCGACCCACCTGGTTGCCGATCACGCCGCCGATGGCCGCGCCGCCGAGCGTGCTGGCGGTGTTGCCGCCGATCGCATGGCCCACGGCCGCGCCGCCGAGCGCGCCCACGCCCGTGCCCAGGTTCTGGTTCGGGCCGGATGCGCAACCCGCGAGCGCCATGACCGTCGTGGCCGCGGCGGCGGTGATCCAGATACGTGCCTTCGTCATGATGTCCACCTTTCTAGAGTGATGGGCACATGATGGTCAAAAGGCTTACTTCGCCCGTGTAGGAGCCTGCCGCACATGCCTGTGCGGTGGTGCGGGCCGCGCGGCGTGGGACAGCAGGGCGGCCGCGGCGCGCTCAAAGCTGACGGCTGCGCGCCAGCGGCGGGTTCTGCGCGAAGTAGCGCTGGATGCCGCGCATCAGCGCGTCGGCCAGGTCTTCCTGGTAGGCGGTGCTGCGCAGCTTGGCCTCTTCCTCGGGATTGCTGATGAAGGCGGTTTCCACCAGCACGCTCGGGATGTCGGGCGCCTTGAGCACCGCGAAGCCGGCCTGCTCGACCTGGGGCTTGTGCAGCCGCGCGCCGATGCCGCGGATCTCGCCGAGCATCGCGCCGCCGAGCTTGAGGCTGTCGTTGATCTGCGCCGTGGTGCTCATGTCGAGCAGCGCGCGCTGCACCTGCACCTCGTGGTTGCCGACGTTCACGCCGCCCACCTTGTCGGCCTCGTTCTCCTTGTTCGCGAGCCAGCGCGCGGCGCTGCTCGAGGCGCCGCTCTGGCTCAGCGCGAACACGCTCGCGCCGCGCGCGGAGGGCGTGGTGAAGGCGTCGGCATGGATGCTCACGAACAGGTCGGCCTGCACGCGCCGCGCCTTCTGCACGCGCACGCCCAGCGGCACGAAGAAGTCGGCGTCGCGCGTGAGGAAGGCGCGCATCGGGTTGCCGTTGATGCTGCTCGCGTTGATGCGATCGCGCAGGCGGTGCGCGATCTGCAGCACGATGTCCTTCTCGCGCGTGCCGTTGGGACCGATGGCGCCCGGGTCCTCGCCGCCGTGGCCCGGATCGAGCGCGACGATGATGATGCGGTCGGTGCGGTTCGCGGTGGCGCCGTTGCGCGCCACGGCCGTCGGCGCGGGTGCGGGCGGCGGCGCGGCGGGGCGGGTCGCGGGCACGGTCGGCGGCGCGGGCCGCGCGGCCTGCTGCGCCATCAGGTC
>CBHTTS010000369.1:0-4100 GCA_966095775.1 uncultured Variovorax sp.
TCGGCGCGGTGGGCGGTGCCGAAGGCGTCGTTCACGTAGATGTCGGTCAGCGCGGCGAGCTTGCGCGCCAGCGCCTCGTCGTTCTTCTTCTCGCCCTTGTTCACGCGGCAGTTCTCGAGCAGCACGACCTGGCCGGGCTTCACGTCGACGCCGTCGACCCAGTTCGACACCAGCGGCACCTCGCGGCCCAGCAGTTCGCCGAGGCGGCGCGCGACCGGCGCGAGCGAGTCCTCGGGCTTGAACTCGCCCTCGGTCGGACGGCCCAGGTGCGAGGTGACCATCACGGCCGCGCCCGCGTCGAGCGCGAGCCGGATGCAGGGGACCGAGGCGCGGATGCGCGTGTCCTCGGTGATGCGGCCCGCGTCGTCCTGCGGCACGTTCAGATCGGCACGGATGAAAACGCGCTGGCCGGCGGCCTTGCCCTGCGCGCAGAGGTCGGTGAATCGAATGACGTTCATGGTCTGGAAATGTGGAAGACGGGTCGCCCCGCATTGTAGGTTTGCCCCCGGGCGCCCCCGCGCGCGGCCGGGATGCGTTCGAGGCTTTCAGCCCGCCTTGCGCTGCGCCATCGCGAAGCCTTCGAGGATGTCGACGAAGCTCGCCGCCGCGGGCGAGAGCGAGCGCCCCGCGGCGCTGTAGACGCAGACTTCGCGATGGAAGTCGGGCGCCTCGAGCCGCACCATCTGCAGCCCGTGCGCGCGCACCAGCGGCGCCGAATAGGTGGGGCACACGGTCAGGCCCAGGCCCGAGGCCACCATGCCGAGCGCGGTCGTCATGTACGACACCTCCTGCGTGCCGGGCCGCAGCATGCTCGCGCGTTCGTCCGGGCCCAGCTCGGGCAGCACGCGCTGGCGGAAGTCGCGCGTCGGCGCGATGAAGGTGTAGGGCGCGAGCTCGTGCCAGCGCACCTTGCGGCGCTTCGCGAACGGATGGTCGGGCGGGCAGATCAGCCAGTGCCGGTCGCGGAACAGCACGCGGCGCTCGATGGCCGCATCCACCGCCACGTCCTGGCCGACCGCGAGCTCCACGTCGCCCGCGAGCACCCCGGCGAGCAGGTGCTCGGGCAGGGTGTCGGCGAGCCGCAGCTCGACCTGCGGAAAGGCCTCGCGGTAGGCCGCCATCACGCGCGGCATCAGCGTGCAGGCCATGAGCTGCGGCGCTGCAAGCCGCAACAGGCCTTTCTTCTTGTCACGCAAATCCGTCACGCCGGCCACCGCGCCCGCGAGATCGCCGAGCAGGCGGTGCACCGACGGCAGGAATTCGCGGCCCGCTTCCGACAGCTGCACGCGCCGCGTGTGGCGGTCGAGCAGCTGCACGCCCATCTCGCGCTCGAGTTCGCGCACCAGCACGCTGAGCGCCGACTGCGTGAGGTGCAGCTGCCGCGCCGCCGCGGTGAAGCTGCCGGATTCGGCCACGGCCGCAAAGGCGCGCAGCTGGCGCAGCGTGAGATTCATATGTCTATTTCATCAATCGATGAATTAATTTCGATTGCATCATAAGATGCCGTGTCGCCCAATGGCGGGCCCGACGGAGACACGCGCCATGCCGACGACCGCCCCCACCGCCCCCCCGCCCGCGCCGCCGGTGCGCGGACTGCACCACTTCGCCTGGCGCTGCCGCGACAGCGAGGAGACGCGCCGCTTCTACGAGGACCTGCTGGGCCTGCCGCTGGTGCACGTGATCAAGAGCGACCACGTGCCGAGCACCGGCGAGTACTGCCCCTACGTCCACATCTTCTTCCAGATGCGCGACGGCTCGTACATCGCCTTCTTCGACCTCGGCGACGACACGGCCGCGCTGCCCTCGCCCAACACGCCCGCGTGGGTCAACCACATCGCGCTGCGCGTCGATTCGGCGGCGGACCTGCGCGCGGCCAAGGCGCGGCTCGAGGCCGCCGGCGTGCCGGTGCTCGGCGTGACCGACCACCACATCATCGAGTCGATCTACTTCTTCGACCCGAACGGCATCCGCGTCGAGCTCACGACGCCGACGGTGCCGCAGTCGGAGATGGATGCGCACGCGCGCACCGCGCGCGCGGCGCTCGACGCCTGGACCGCGCGCAAGGCGGGGCTGCGCGCCGCGAAGGAAGCGGCCCATGGCTGAACTGCAGCTCGCCGTCATCGACGTGAAGCCGGGCGCGGCGCTCGAGAGCCAGTCGGGCCTGCAGATGCTGCGCCCGCGCATCTACGGCGCGTTCCGCGCGCCGCCGGGGCCGCGGAAGGTCGCGGCCATCGTGATGCACCCGACCAGCAACTTCATGGGCCACTACCTGATCGCGCCGCTGGCCGAGCGCGGCATCTGCTGCATGGGCCTGAACTCGCGCTACGTGGGCAACGACACGGTGCTGCTGATGGAGCGCGCGATCCAGGACCTGGGCGCCGGCGTGCAGTACCTGCGCGCGGCCGGCTACGAGAAGGTGCTGCTGGTCGGCAATTCGGGCGGCGCGGCGCTCGCGAGCTTCTACCAGGCGCAGGCCGAGCGGCTCACGGCGACGCACTTTCCCGACGGCGACCCGACCCACCTGCACCCGGACGACCTGCCGCCGGTCGACGGCATCGCGCTGTGCGCGGCGCACCTCGGGCGCACGCGGCTGATGCGCGACTGGATCGACCCCTCGGTCACCGACGAGCACGATCCGCTCTCGGTCGACCCCGCGCTCGACATGTACGACCCGCGCCACCGCGTGCCCTACGAACCCGACTTCCTGGCGCGCTTCGCGGCCGCGCAGAAGGCCCGGCTCGACCGCATCGAGCAATGGTGCGTGCAGCGCCTCGCGCAGCTGCGCGACACCCCCGGGGCGCCGCGCGACCAGGCCTTCGTGGTCTACCGCACGCACGCCGATCCGCGCTGCGTCGACCTCTCGCTCGATCCCAACGACCGGCTGCCCGGCAGCGTCTGGGGCGACGCGCGGCAGGTCAACTATTCGGCCAACGCGATGGGCCGCACCACCTCGCTCACGGCCTTTCTCTCGCAGTGGTCCTCGCGCTCGCAGGCCGACGGGCCGACCAACCTCGCGCGCACCACGGTGCCGAAGCTGCTGCTGACCTACACGGCCGACCAGTCCACCTTCCCGAGCACGCGCGAGGCGTGGATGGCCGCCGGCGGCGCGCGCATCCGCAACGTCGACATCGTCGGCGGCAACCACTACCTCGCGGGCCAGCCCGAGCTGGTGCCGAAGGCGGCCGATGCGATCGCCGAGTTCGCGCACGCGCTGTAGACGCCCATGACGCAGGAAAGCTACGGCTTCGCGCCGGCCTACGAACTGCCGAGCTGGCCCTTCGTGCCGCCGCCCGAGCTCGAGAGCGGCGAAACCGCGCGCCATCCGATCGTGATCGTCGGCGCGGGCCCCTCGGGCCTCACGCTCGCGTGCGACCTCGCGCGCCGCGGCGTGCGCGCGCTGCTGCTCGACGAGGACGACACCGTCGGCGTGCGCGGCGCCTCCTCGCGCGGCATCTGCTACGCGCAGAAGAGCCTCGAGATCTTCGAGCGCCTGGGCATCTATGAGCGCATCGCGGCCAAGGGCGTCACCTGGTCGCGCGGGCGCACCTTCTCGGGCGACGAGGAGGTCTACAGCTTCAACCTGCAGACGGCGAGCGTCTCGCGGCAGCCGCCCTTCATCAACCTGCAGCAGTTCTACGTCGAGTGGTTCCTGGTCGAGCGCATCCTCGAACTCGGCCTGACCGAGCTGCGCTGGAAGAACCGGGTGACGGGCGTGGAGCGCCTGGACGACGGCGTGCGCCTCGAGGTCGAGACGCCCGCGGGCCGCTACGCGATCGTGGCCGACCGGCTGATCGACGCGACCGGCGCCAACAGCCCGATCCGCGGCCAGCTCGGCATCGAGGCCCATGCCTCGCGCAGCACCGACCGCTGGTGCATCAGCGACGTGCGCTTCAGGAAGCCGCTGCCGACCGAGCGCTGGACCTGGGTCGACGCGCCGTTCAACGAGGGCCGCGGCGTCTGGCAGCACCTGATGGCCGACGGCGTCTGGCGCATCGACTACCAGATGCCCGAGGACTGCGATCCGGCCCACATCAGCAAGCCCGAGGTGGCGGGCGCGCGGCTGCGCGAGCAGCTCGGGCCCGGCGTGGAGTTCGAGTTCG
>CBHTTS010000370.1:0-4040 GCA_966095775.1 uncultured Variovorax sp.
CGCCGTCGTTGGTCTCCATCATGATCTTGCGCAGCGCGCCGTCCTTGTCGCGCGCGAGCAGCGGATCCCAGTTGCTGCCCCAGATCAGCTTGATCACGTTCCAGCCCGAGCCGCGGAACTCGGCCTCGAGCTCCTGGATGATCTTGCCGTTGCCGCGCACCGGGCCGTCGAGGCGCTGCAGGTTGCAGTTGATCACGAAGATCAGGTTGTCGAGCTTCTCGCGCGCCGCGAGGCCGATGGCGCCCATCGACTCGACCTCGTCCATCTCGCCGTCGCCGCAGAACACCCAGACCTTGCGGTTCTCGGTGTTGGCGATGCCGCGGGCGTGCAGGTACTTGAGGAAGCGCGCCTGGTAGATGGCCATCAGCGGGCCCAGGCCCATCGACACCGTCGGGAACTGCCAGAACTCGGGCATCAGCTTCGGATGCGGGTAGCTCGACAGGCCGTTGCCGTCGACTTCCTGGCGGAAGTTGAGCAGCTGCTCCTCGGTCAGGCGGCCTTCGAGGTAGGCGCGGGCGTAGATGCCGGGCGAGACGTGGCCCTGGATGTAGAGGCAGTCGCCGCCGTGGTTCTCGCTCTCGGCATGCCAGAAGTGGTTGAAGCCGGCGCCGAACATGTTGGCCAGCGAGGCGAAGGAGCCGATGTGGCCGCCGAGGTCGCCGCCTTCGGCCGGATGGTGGCGGTTGGCCTTGACCACCATCGCCATCGCGTTCCAGCGCATGTAGGCGCGCAGCCGTTCCTCGATCTCGAGGTTGCCGGGGCAGCGCTCCTCCTGGTCGGGCTCGAGCGTGTTGACGTAGGCGGTGTTGGCGGAGAACGGCTTGTCGATGCTGTGCTGGCGCGCATGCTCCAGCAGCTGCTCCAGCAGGAAGTGAGCCCGCTCAGGCCCCTCGGTCTGGATCACGGAGGACAGTGCATCCATCCATTCACGGGTCTCCTGGGCATCCGCGTCGTTCGCGGCGGAACCGAAGAGGTTCTCGGGATTTGCCGACATGCTTGTCTCTCCTTTAAGGGCTGTGGCTGGCTGTAATTTAGTGCGCCGGGGGCGCAGGGCGCGCGGAGTTTCTCATAGAAATACTTCTATTTCAAATAGTGCACGGTCATTTCTTATTGTGATATTTGAATGAAAGACAGTGCAGCACATTCCGTGCCGCGATCAATGTCACTGCCGCTTTTCCGGCGCCGGGGCAAGGGGCTTCACCTAAACTCGCGAGATGCCCTTCTCCTCTCCGCTGGCGGTCGCCCGCCGCGCCTTCACCGCGCCCGTCCGGTGGTGGGGGCGGGGGTGGTGGCGCGGGCACACGCCGGTGCTGCAGGATTCCGTCGCCATGCTGGCGCCGATCGCGGCCGTGCTGCTGTTCCTGGCCGCGATCGTCTCGGCCTTCTGGTACCTGCGCACCGAGGAGCTCGAGCGCGAGCAGGAGTCGGTGCGGCGCGACGTCGAGTACGCCCAGCAGCGCATGCGGCTGCGGCTGCTCGAGCGGCAGGAGCAGCTCATGCGGCTCGCGCGCGATGCCTCCAACCGCGAGATCGACCCGGTGGAGTTCGCGAGCCGCGCCGAATCGCTGGTGAGCCAGTTCCCCGAACTCCAGACCGTCACCTGGATCGACGACCGCCGGCGCTTCAGGGCCGGCTATTCGGCGCCGAGCGTGCATCCCGCGCAGCAGCACCTGATCGGCGACGTGCTGCGCCCGGGCGAGCTCGAGAGCAACTACGCGCTCGCGCGCGAACTGCGCCAGCCGGTGTTCTCGCAACCGATGGCCGGCGGCGACCCGACCGCGATGCTGCAGCTGCACATCCCGCTGTTCGACCAGGGACTGTTCGCGGGCGTGGTGCTGGGCGAGTTCTCGGTCGACGGCCTGCTGCGCTACGGCATGCCCTCGGAGGTGCAGGCGCGCTACGCGGTCTCGCTGCTCGACGCCAAGGGCAACGTGCTGGCCGGCAACACCGCCAACCTGCGCGACGCCGGCACGCGGCTTCTGCCCTGGCCCGAGCGGACCAACGAATACGAGGTGCCGGTCTCGCCGGTCGGCAATGCGCTGGTGCTGCGCGCGCAGGCCTACCGCACCTCGCAGGGCGTGGTCGGCAACGGCCTGTTCTGGCTGGTGTGCGCGCTCAGCGTGCTCACGAGCTGGATGCTGATCGGCACCTGGCGCCACACCCGGCGCCGCCAGCAGGCGCAGCAGCGCCTGGTGGCCGAGACGAACTTCCGCCGCGCGATGGAGAACTCGATGCTCACCGGCATGCGGGTGCTCGACCTGCAGGGGCGCATCACCTACGTGAACGCGGCCTTCTGCGCCATGACGGGCTGGAGCGAGGCCGAGCTCGTCGGCCAGTCGCCCCCCTTCCCCTACTGGCTCGAATCGGACCGCGAGGTGATGAACGAGCGGCTCGAGGAGGAGCTGCACGGCCGCGCGCTGCCCGGCGGCTTCCAGGTGCGCGTGAAGCGCAAGAACGGCACGGTGTTCAACGCGCGGCTCTACGTCTCGCCGCTGATCGACGCCAAGGGCCACCAGACCGGCTGGATGACCTCGATGACCGACATCACCGAGCCCACGCGCATCCGCGAGCAGCTGTCGGCCTCCTACGAGCGCTTCACCACCGTGCTGGAGGCGCTGGACGCCTCGGTGTCGGTCGCGCCGCTGGGCAGCGAGGAGCTGCTGTTCGCCAACAAGCTGTACCGGCTCTGGTTCGGCTCCGACACGGTCGGCCACCTGGGCATGGTGGCGCAGGCCGGCGTGCCCGCCTCGAACGCGCACGACGAAGGCCTCGACGACGTCGACCCCTACGCGGGCCTGCCGATCGACACGCTGACCGCGGCCCAGACCGCCAACAACGAGATCTTCGTGCCGCACCTGGGCAAGTGGCTCGAGGTGCGCTCGCGCTACCTGACCTGGGTCGACGGCCGGCTCGCGCAGCTCGTGATCGCCACCGACATCACGCCGCGGCGCGACGCCGAGGAGCAGGCGGCCGCGCAGGCCGACCGCGCGCAGGCCGCGAGCCGGCTCATCACGATGGGCGAAATGGCCTCGAGCGTGGCGCACGAGCTCAACCAGCCGCTGACCGCGATCACCAACTACTGCAACGGCATGATGTCGCGGCTCAAGGGCCAGACGATCGACACCGAAGCGCTGCTCGCGGCGCTCGAGAAGACCTCCAAGCAGGCGCAGCGCGCGGGCCAGATCATCCAGCGCATCCGCTCCTTCGTGAAGCGCAGCGAACCCAACCGCACGGCCGCCGACGTCTCCACCATGGTCAGCGAGGCGGTCGAACTCGCGGGCATCGAGCTCCGGCGCCGCAACGTGCGGCTCAACCACTACGTGGCGGCACGGCTGCCGGTGGTGCGCGTCGATCCGATCCTGATCGAGCAGGTGCTCGTCAATCTGCTGAAGAACGCGGCCGAGGCGATCGACATCGCCGAGCGGCCGCTCGCCCGGCGCAGCGTCGAACTGCGCGTGCTGCCGAAGGTGATCGAAGGCCAGAACGCGATCGAGTTCTCGGTGCAGGACACCGGCAAGGGCCTCGCGCCCGAGGTCATGGACCGGCTCTACGAGGCCTTCTTCTCGACCAAGCCCGAGGGCATGGGCATCGGCCTGAACCTCTGCCGCACCATCGTCGAGTCGCACCGCGGCCGGATGCAGGCGGAGAACATCTACAATGGTCCGGATGTGATCGGATGCCGTTTTTCCTTCTGGATTCCGGTGTTGGACGCTACCAGTTCGGTAGCAAGCGACGAGGCAAAGGTACCTGCATGAGTTTGATTCCGAAGAAGGGCACTGTCTATGTCGTCGATGACGACGAGGCCGTACGAGATTCGCTGCAATGGCTCCTCGAAGGCAAGGACTACCGGGTGCGATGTTTCGATTCGGCCGAGTCCTTCCTCTCCCGCTACGACCCGCGCGAAGTCGCCTGCCTGATCGTCGACATCCGCATGGCGGGCATGACCGGCCTCGAGCTGCAGGACCGGCTGATCGAGCGGCGTTCTCCGCTGCCGATCGTGGTCATCACCGGCCACGGCGACGTGCCGATGGCGGTCGACA
>CBHTTS010000371.1:0-3995 GCA_966095775.1 uncultured Variovorax sp.
AAGCCGTCCATCAGCACGCCGATGCTGCCGACGATGCTGGCCTTGTCGACGAAGATCTTGTCGGTCGCGGCCGCAATGTAGTACGCGGCCGAGGCGCAGGTCTCCTCGACCACCGCGTAGACCGGCTTCTTGTACTTGGCCTTGAGGCGCTTGATCTCGTCGCTGATGATGCCGGCCTGCACCGGGCTGCCGCCGGGCGAATTGATCAGCAGCACGATGCCCTTGGCGCCCTCGTCCTCGAACGCGGTCTTCATCGCGGCGATCACGAACTCCGCGCTCGCGTCGGCGCCGTTGGCGATCTCGCCCTTGATCTCGACCACCGCCGTGTGGGCCGTGCTCTTGGTCGTGCTGGGCGTGCTGCGCGACATGCCGAACCAGACCAGGAAGACGAAGAAAGCGAGCCATGCCAGGCGCACGAATGTCTTCCAGCGGCGCGCCGCCTTCTGTTCGTTCAGCGAGGCGAATGCGAGTTTCTCGAGCGTTGCACGCTCCCAGCCGGGGCGCTGCGTGGGATCTTGGGCCATGTTTCTCGGGGCGCCCTGCGAGGACGCGAGGGGAGGTGTCGCCGGCTCAAAAGGTTCGAAACCGTGGGGTTCCGTGCGGTTCGGGTCGGTCATTTCAGAAAGTCAGGGGATGGAGGTTCCAGGCAGTATGCCAGTGCACCACGCCGTCGCGTTCGCTGAGCGCGATCTTGACCAGGCCGCCGCGGCACGGGCCGCCCGCGCACTCGCCGGTGTCGGGCCGGTAGACCGCGCCGTGGGTGGCGCAGAGCAGCCACTGGCCCGAGTCGTCGAAGAAGCGGTCGGGCTGGAAGTCCATCTCCATCGCCACGTGGCTGCAGCGGTTCAGGTAGGCGTGCGGCTGCCCCTCGAAGCGCACCGCGAAGGCGCGGCAGGTCTCGCCGCCGTAGGTCACGTCGAAGGGCACCGCGCGGCCGCCTTCAACCAGGTCCGACGCGTTGCACAGGGGAATGCGCTGTTCTTCGCTCATGCGCGGATTGTCAGGCGTTCTCCAGCAACCATGCCTCGAGCCCGGCCACCGAGTGGGCCACGTGCAACGGCTTGAGCGCCTCGAAGCTCTCGGGCTCGTGGGCGCCGTAGCTCACCCCGACGCTCGCGCAGCCGGCGTTGAGCGCGAGCTGCAGGTCGTGCGTGGTGTCGCCGACCATCAGCGTGCGCTCGGCCGGGACCTCGAGCTCCTCCATCAGCTCGAGCAGCATGCGCGGATGCGGCTTGCCGAAGGTCTCGTCGGCGGTGCGCGAGGCGTCGAAGCGGTCGCGCAGCGCGACCGACCGCAGCGCCTCGTTGAGGCCGCGGCGCGACTTGCCCGTGGCCACCGCCAGCTTGTGGCCGCGCGCGCGCAGCGCGTCGAGCATCTGCAGCACGCCGTCGAACAGCACCAGGTCGTCCTGGTGCTGCAGGTAGTGGTAGCGGTAGCGCGCGCCGAGCTCGGGGTACTTCTCGCGCGGCACGTCGGGCGCGGCGCGCGCGAGCGCCTCGGCAAGGCCGAGCCCGATCACCCAGGAGGCGTCGTTCTCGCTCGGCTTCGCGCCGCCGACGTCGACCACCGCGGCCTGGATGCAGCGCACGATGAGGCGCGTGGAGTCGTAGAGCGTGCCGTCCCAGTCGAAGGCGATGAGGTCGAAGCGCAGGGGTCGGGATGGATCAGTCATGGGTGGGGGTGGGATGTAGGGCCAGCGCCTCGCGCGCTTCGGGCGGCATCAGCGCCTGGAGCTCGGGCGGCAGGTCGGCCTGCAGCGCCACGCGGGCGCCGCCGGCGGGATGGTTGAACTGCAGCCGCCACGCATGCAGGAACATACGCCGCAGGCCGAGCTTGTGGAGCGCGCGCTGGCGCTCGAAGACGCCGTACTTGTCGTCGCCCGCGATCGGGTGGCCGGCCGAGGCCAGGTGCACGCGGATCTGGTGCGTGCGGCCGGTCTTGATGGTGACCGCGAGCAGCGACATCGGCGCCGCGTCGCCCGGCAGCGTGAGCCGCGCGAGCACGCGCACCAGCGTGACCGCGCGCATCGCGTCGGGATGGTCCTTGGCCACCACGCGCACCCGGCGCTCGCCGGCGCCCGCGCCGTCGCCCGGCAGCAGGTAGCGCGCGAGCGGCGCATCGAGCACCTTGCGGTTCGCGGGCCAGGCGCCCTCGACCAGCGCGAGGTAGGTCTTGCCGGTCTCGCGCTCGCGGAACTGGTCCTGCAGCGCCACGAGCGCGCTGCGCTTCTTCGCCACCAGCAGGATGCCCGAGGTCTCGCGGTCGAGCCGGTGCACCAGCTCCAGGAACTTCGCGCCGGGCCGGGCCGTGCGCAGCTGCTCGATCACGCCGAAGTTCACGCCGCTGCCCCCGTGCACCGCCACGCCGGCGGGCTTGTCGATCGCGAGCACGGCCTCGTCCTCGAGCAGCACCGGGAACTCGCGCGCGGGCGCCGGCGGCGACGCGCCCTCCTCGGCGCGCGGCGACATCCGCAGCGGCGGGATCCGCAGCACGTCGCCCGCCTCGATGCGTGTCTCGGCCTGGACGCGGCCCTTGTTGAGGCGCACCTCACCCGACCGGATGATCCGGTAGACGTGCGTCTTCGGCACGCCCTTCAGATGGCGGAACAGGAAGTTGTCGAGGCGCTGGCCGGCGGATTCCGCATCGACAGTAATGAATTTGATGGACACACCGGTCGCATCGTTGTCATTTCCCGCCATTTGGCTCGCCGCGGGCGTTCGCTTCGCACCTATAATGTTTTTCACCAGCGCGGTCGTGTAAGTGCTTGATTAGACAGAAGTTTAGTCCACTGCAGTCAAACACCCCGGTCACGCTGGGAGGTCGATGCCGCTTTGGCGCCGAGACTGCAAACCCCGCGCGAGCGCGCAAAGTGGCAGGCCCAGCGCCCAAGTCAAGCCGACACCCCCGAAACACCGATACGGAATACCCCAGCCGGCAGCTCCCCAGCTTCCGGCGGATCGAAGCGAGTCCCTTGTGTTGATGCTGTTGATTCGACTGTGCCTGCGCTGGCCGACCTGGCTCCTGCCAGCGGCCGCCGGCATGGAATCAACCGCGCCGCGCGCCACCATTGCGCACCCGGCTATCAAAAAGGTAGCTGCTCAACATCGAATCTGGCTCGCGCCCATCCACGCGCCCCCACCCCGGCTGTCATCCTTGAGCTGACGCTCGAGTCGCCTGTTCGCGCCTGCGCGCGAGGGCACGGCATCCGGGGCCAAGCGGCAATTCCCCTGGTTTCGCGGGCGTCGTCCGTGCATCGTTGGCCCGTCATGGGCCGGTAGAACGATACATAGAAGGACAACGCATCATGAAGCGGATGCTGATCAATGCCACGCAGGCCGAAGAACGCCGCCTGGCCATCGTCGACGGACAGAAGCTCCTCGACTACGAGATCGAGATCGAAGGGCGCGAACAGCGCAAGGGCAACATCTACAAGGCGGTCGTGACGCGCGTCGAGCCCTCGCTCGAAGCCTGCTTCGTCGACTACGGCGAGGACCGCCACGGCTTCCTGCCGTTCAAGGAAATCTCCAAGCAGTACTTCGCCGAAGGCGTCTCCGCGAGCCAGGCGCGCATCCAGGACGTCATCAAGGAAGGCCAGGAACTGGTCGTCCAGGTCGAGAAGGAAGAGCGCGGCAACAAGGGCGCGGCCCTCACCACCTTCATCTCGCTGGCCGGCCGCTACGTCGTGCTGATGCCCAACAACCCGCGCGGCGGTGGCGTCTCGCGCCGCATCGAGGGCGACGACCGGGCCGAGCTCAAGGAGGCGATGGACCAGCTCGAGTACCCGAAGGGCATGAGCATCATCGCGCGCACCGCCGGCATCGGCCGCTCGGCGCCCGAACTCCAGTGGGACCTGAACTACCTGCTCAAGCTGTGGGCCGCCATCGACGGCGCCGCCAAGGGCGGCAAGGGCGCCTTCCTGATCTACCAGGAATCCTCGCTCGTGATCCGCGCGATCCGTGACTACTTCAATCACGACATCGGCGACATCCTGATCG
>CBHTTS010000372.1:0-3995 GCA_966095775.1 uncultured Variovorax sp.
CCGAGCGCCAGCACCAGGGCTTCTTCGAGCGCGCCCACGGCGGCACGCTGTTCCTCGACGAGGTCACCGAGATGCCGCCCGAGCTGCAGGTGAAGCTGCTGCGCGTGCTCGAGAGCGGCACCTTCATGCGCGTGGGCTCGACGCAGGTGCAGCAGACCGACGTGCGCATCATCGCGGCCACCAACCGCGACACCGAGGAGGCGCTCGCGCAGGGCGCGCTGCGCGAGGACCTGCTCTATCGCCTCAACGTGTTCCCGATCGCGCTGCCGCCGCTGCGCGAGCGCGGCGACGACGTGACGCTGATCGCGTCCAGCTTCCTGCAGGACCTCGCGCGGCAGGAGGGCGGCGCCAAGCAGTTCACGCCGGGCGCGCTCGAGCGGCTGCGCGCGCATCCCTGGCCCGGCAACGTGCGCGAGCTGCGCAACGTGGTGCAGCGGGCCTGGGTCATGGCGACCGGCCAGGACATCGACGAGGAGTGGCTGCCGCTGCCGGCCGCGCGCGCGGCACCGGCCGCCGCCGCGGCGCCGTTGAACGGCCTCGGTGCGGCCGCAGCCGAGGCCGAGCGCGAGGACAGCCGCCTCGTGGTCCAGCTCGGAACGCAGCTCTCGGAGATCGAGCGGCGCGTGATCCTCGCCACCTACGAGCACTGCGGACGGCACAAGGAGCGCACCGCGGCGCTGCTCGGCATCAGCATGAAGACGCTCTACAACAGGTTGAAGGAGTACCGGCAGTGAACCGGCGGCGGCCGCGGGCGCTCGCGCTGCGGCGACGCCCCCGCGCCTGAAGGCGAAGGCGCGGGCGGTCCGGCCCCGGCATCCGTGGTGCGCCGGCGCGCGTGATGGCGTTCCTTCCAGCTGCGCAGGCGCAGCCGGTAGGCGGCGGCGCCGGCGGGATCGAAATCCGTCCCCAGGTAGTTCGCCGGATTCTCGAGAGGGTGGTGGGCGAAGTAGCGGCTGAGCTCGTCGTTCATGCAAACCTCCGGGTGCGTGGGCGCCCGGGCCGGGTGCGCGCGCATGGCCTGCGGCAGCGGGCAAACCGCGTGCCGCCGTCCGCCGGCCGGAACGGCCGCGCGCGGCCTGCGCGCGGCTTGCTCCCGGGCCGGTCGGCCTACTTCGACTTCGGCCGCAGCGGGCCGTCGTCGGCCGGGCCGGCCGAGGGGCCTTCGCCCATGCCGAGCTCGGCGCCCGTGAGCGGATCGCCCTCGGGGTTGGACTGCGTGCGCTCCGCCATCTGCTGCAGCGTGGCGGCATCGGCCTCGTCGAGCTCGACGGTCGCGAGCCCGTCCCCGCCGTCGATCGGCGCGGATTCCTGCGTGACGGGCACGAAGTCCCAGCGCTCGCCCTGGTTCCAGGGGCCGCGCAGGTCCGCGTCGCCCTTGGACATGCGGAAGTACACGCTCGTGAAGCGCGGATCGCCGGGCAGCTTGCCGGGCGGGAAGTTCGGCTCGATCGAATAGAGCGCCTTCTCGAACGACTTCTGGTGCGCGATCTCGCGCGTCATCAGGAAGGTGAGCGCGTCCTTCACGCCGGGGTCGTCGGTGCAGTTGATCAGCCGCTCGTAGACGATCTTCGCGCGCGCCTCGGCCGCGATGTTGGAGCGCAGGTCGGCGGTGGGCTCGCCGATGGTGTCGATGTAGGCCGCGGTCCATGGCACGCCGGCCGAGTTGACCAGCGGCGGGCCGCCGCCGTAGAGCACCTGCGTGATGTGGCTGTCGTTGCCCGCGCCGGTGATGGTGCGGTACATCTCGCCTTCCTCGTCCACGCCTTCGGCGAGCCGGCCCTTGGCGCCCTTGTTGAGCATGCCGACGATGGTGCCGATGATCTCGAGGTGGCTCAGCTCCTCGGTGGAGATGTCGAACAGCATGTCCTTGCGGCCCGGGTCGTCCTCGCCGAGCGCCTGGGTGAAGTAGCGGCAGGCCGCCGCGAGCTCGCCCTGCGGACCGCCGAACTGTTCGAGCATGAGGTTGGCGAGGCCCGGATTGGTCTCGCTGACGCGCACCGTGTACTGCAATCGCTTGTTGTGAGAGAACATGGGAAGCACTCCTTGTCTGGGATGGGTCTGATGTCGAATGGAACGGCCGCGCGCGCAGGCGCCGCCGCCGCTTCTCCACGGCAAGCGGCATGCCCCCCGGCGGCGCGCCGCGCGCGCCACGGGCGCGGGCACGCCGATTGCCCTGCGTCAGGGCGGCGCGCAGCGGTTGCGCGCACAGGCCCGCACTGTCTCGCGGACGAAGGAAAGCATCTCGATGAACGATCAAGAAGAGCGCACGCGCGCACCGCGCGGTTTTGCCCGGATGGACCCGGCGCGCCAGCGGGAGATCGCGCGGCAGGGCGGGCGCGCCGCGCACCGGCTCGGCCTGGCCCACGAATTCACGCCCGAGGAGGCGCGCAGCGCGCGCGCCAAGAGCCTCGCCGCGCGCGCACCGGCCGCGGGGGCGGTGCCGCCGAACCTCCAGGCGCCGCCGCAGGCCGCCTGCGCGGCCGCGCCCGCGCCGCCGGCGCGGGCGCATGGCGCGGATTGCCGCAAGTCTTGCGGCCGCCGCGTTCAGCCGCCGACCACCGCCTCCAGGAACTCGACCAGCGCCTTCGACGGATCGTCGCGCGCGAGCGGGATCATCTCGATGCCCCATTGCGCGAGCACCGCCTGCTGCACCTCGTTGGCCGAGGGCGAGAACAGGTACGACACGGGCTGCGCCACGTCGGGCACCGACTGCTTCCACAGCCGCGAGAGCTTGTAGAACAGGTAGCGGATGTTGACGTCGGCGAGGCTGTAGCCGATGAACACCACGGAGCGCCCGAGCACGTCGGCGCGCAGCTTGATGTCCAGCGGCGACTCGAAGTCGAGCCGCGCGAAATAGCTGCTCTCGTCGAGCACGATCGAGGCGTCGTCCTCGAGGTCGCCGTGGAACTTGATGATCTGCGTGGCGCCCGGGCGCAGCTTCGCGAGGTCGGCCACGCTGACGATCTTGGTGTAGGGCACCCTGTGGCGCTCGAACGCGGTCTCGAGCCAGCGGTCGTAGTTGGTGGTGTAGATGATCGGGAAGCGCCCCTTGGCGAGCAGTTCGTGGATGCGTGAGCGCTCCACGCGCACGTCGGCGTGGTGCCATTCGCGGTCCATCCAGCTGCGCAGCGGCCCGATGCTGCCGTGCCTGAGCCGGAAGTACTCGGCCAGCGTGAGATAGCCGCCCTTGCCGCCGAAGGAGCGCGCGTCGATGCCGAGCTCGTGCGCCATGTGCTCGATCAGCGCCGACCAGGGCGGCAGGCCCAGTCCCATCGAGATGCCCGCGCCCACGAACAGCACCACCTTGCCGCGGCGGTGCGCCTCGCGCAGCTGGACGAGCTTCTCGTCGTCGGGCTGCGCGGGCGCCATGCGCGGCGGCGGCGCGGCTTTACTCGCCGCCGTCCTCGGCGTCGTCTTCTTCGGCGTCGTTTTTTTCGGCGTCGTTTTTCGGGGCGCCGTCTTTTTCGCGGCGCGCGCAGGGCTGCGGTCGGTCATGTCTTCTTGTTCGCGCAATCCCTTCGCAGTCGGCAATCGCCGTGCCCGTGGGCGCTCTCCGACGGCCCGAGGGGGCGCCCGCCGTCCCTTCGGCCGCGCGGATCGGCGATGCTGTGGCCATGTTCCAGTCGTTCGAGGCTCGAGACCATGAACAAGGATTCGGTCAGGCAGATCCAGCCCGGCGCCTTCGCGGAGTCGGTGGCGGGCGAGGAAGACCCGGGTGCATCGATCGACCTGGTGCAGCCGCCCGCGGGGCAGCCCGGCGACGAGGCGCCGCGCGGCGTGCCCGGCACCGGCGAGGCGATCTGCCGGCGCTGCGGCGGCAGCGGGCGCGACGACGGCGGCCAGGTCTGCAGTGACTGCGGCGGCACCGGCAAGGTGAACGTCGGCGTGGGCGGCGGCTGAGCCGCAGCCGCCACGTCCCGGCGCGAGGCGCGCGATCCCGCGGCCGCTGCGCCCGCGCGACAAGGCGCGCGCCGGGGAGAGCGCGGGCGCGCCGC
>CBHTTS010000373.1:0-3953 GCA_966095775.1 uncultured Variovorax sp.
AGGGCAAGATCCGCCTGCAGATCACCGATCCGGACGGCAAGGTCTGGGAAGAGCTCGTGCCGAAGGAGAAGAACATCCTGGTGCACGAAGGCCAGGTGGTGAACAAGGGCGAAAGCGTGGTCGACGGTCCGGCGGACCCGCAGGACATCCTGCGCCTGCTGGGCTCGGAAGAGCTCGCGCGCTACATCGTGGACGAGGTGCAGGACGTGTACCGCCTCCAGGGCGTGAAGATCAACGACAAGCACATCGAGGTGATCGTTCGCCAGATGCTGCGCCGCGTCGTGGTCGACAACCCGGGCGACACGAGCTACATCTCGGGCGAGCAGATCGAACGCAGCGAAATGCTCAACACCAACGACGCCCTGCGCGCCGAAGGCAAGATCCCCGCGACGTACACGAACCTGCTGCTCGGTATCACGAAGGCCTCGCTCTCGACCGACTCGTTCATCTCGGCCGCGTCGTTCCAGGAAACGACGCGCGTGCTGACCGAAGCCGCGATCATGGGCAAGCGCGACGAGCTGCGCGGCCTGAAGGAAAACGTCATCGTCGGCCGCCTGATCCCCGCGGGTACCGGCCTGGCGTACCACCAGGCCCGCAAGGCCAAGGACGAGATGGACGAGGCCGAGCGCCGCGCCATCGCCGAGTCCGAGGCCGCGGAACTGGCGGGTTCGACCAGCGACGTGTCCAGCACGGCCGATGCCAGCGAAGGCGCTGCGTCCGAATAACGGGTTAGCATCGCCGGCATGACCGGTATCCGACGCCCCCCGACCGATCCGGCCGGGGGGCGTTTTTCATTTCTCGTCCCTCCTGCCGTGAAACCTCTTCGCCGATGAGCCTGTTGCCCGATTCGATCGCCGGCTGGGTCGTGCTGGCGGTGCTGCTGTTCTGGTTCGTGGGGGCCTACAACCGGCTCGTGCGCATGCGCTCGGCCGTGCTGCAGGCCTATGCCACGCTCGATGCGGCGCTCGGGCGGCAGCTCGAGTTCGTCCAGGCGCGCATCACCGGCGGGCGGCCGGAGGAGGGTGCGCAGCCTGCGCGGCCCGATCCGTCGTCCGCTTCCGCTTCTTCTTCCTCTTCCATGCGCCCCGCTTCCGCGGCGCCGCTGCAGGCCGCGACCACGCAGCTCGCCACGGTGCTGGGTGCGACGCGCGCGCGGCCGCTCGATCCGGGCAGCATGGCCGCGCTGGGCACGGCGCTGCAGGTGCTGATCAGCGCCTGGCAGCGCCAGTACCCCGACGCCGTGACGGTCTTCGAGGCCGACGGCACGCTGTCGCGCCCGGTGCCGCTGTCGCCCGCGGGCTCGGCGCTCGCGCCGGCGCCGGGGGCCGAGCCGATGGCCTGGCCCGAGCCCTCGGCCGCGGCCGAAATCGCGCGCGGCCAGTTCAATCTCGCCGTCGCGCAATACAACGCGGCCATCATGCAGTTTCCCGCGGTGCTGGTGGCATGGATGGTGCGTTTGCGTCCGGCCGCACCGCTGCTCTGAGCCGCGAGCGCCCGCTTCCGAGGGGCGGCGCGCGGCCCGTTACCATCGCTTCCAACTTGCCAGAACTATCTTCCGATCATCCAGACGCGCCGCCGCAGGCGCAGCCGCCGCTGTGGCGCCAGCTGCAACTGACCGCGGCGGCGCTCGCGTCGATCCGCGCCGGCAGCTCGGGCTCCGTCGCGTTCGAATCCGTCGAGCCGGCGCTGCGCCCCGGCGTGCAGGCGCTCGGCTTCCAGGTGCTGCGCTGGCTCGGCCGCGCCGAGGCGCTGCGCCGCCACCTGGCCAAGCGCACCCCGCCGCCGCTGCCCGATGCGCTGCTGTGCAGCGCGCTCGCGCTCGCATGGGACGCCGCGCAGTCGCCCTACGAGCCTTTCACGCTCGTCGACCAGGCGGTCGAGGCCGCCAAGCGCAATCCCGCCACGCGCGCCCAGGCGAGCTTCATCAACGCCTGCCTCAGGCGCTTCCTGCGCGAGCGCGACGAGCTCGTGGCCGCGACCGACCATGAGCCGGTGGCGCAGTGGAATCATCCGCGCTGGTGGATCGAGCGGCTCAAGCGCGACCATCCGCGCGAATGGCAGCGCGTGCTTGCGGCCGACAACGCGCAGGCGCCGATGACGCTGCGCGTCAACCTGCGCAAGACCAGCCTCGCGGCCTACCGCCTCGCGCTGCAGGCCGCGGGCCTCGCGGCCGTGCCGGTGGGCCCGGCCGGGCTGCAGCTCGCGCGCGCCCGCCCGGTGCAGCAGCTGCCGGGCTTCGCCGAGGGCGAATGCTCGGTGCAGGACGCGGCCGCGCAGCTCGCGGCGCCGCTGCTGCTCGACGGCATGCTGCCCGCGCCCGGCGCCGCGCCGCTGCGCGTGCTCGACGCCTGCGCCGCGCCCGGCGGCAAGACCGCGCACCTGCTCGAGTTCGCCGGCCCCGCGGCCGTCGAGGTCACCGCGCTCGAGGTCGATGCCGCCCGCGCGCGCCGCATCGACGACACCCTCGGCCGGCTCGGCCTGCCGGCCCGGGTCGTCGTGGCCGATGCCTCCCGCCCGGCCGCCTGGTGGGACGGCACGCCCTTCGACGCCATCCTGCTCGACGCGCCCTGCACCGCGTCGGGCATCGTCCGGCGCCATCCCGACGTGCGCTGGCTGCGCCGCGAGAGCGACACCAGCCAGCTCGCGGTGCAGCAGGCGGCGCTGCTCGCGGCGCTCTGGCCCCTGATCCGGCCCGGCGGGCGGCTGCTCTATTGCACCTGTTCGGTGTTCCGGGAAGAGGGCTCGCATCAAATCGAGGCGTTTCTTGCGCACAACACCGATGCCCGATTGGCGCCTTCGCCGGGCCATTTGCTCCCCCAAAGCGGGGCGATTGCGCGCCCCGTCCCGGACAATCCCTCAGGTGACCACGACGGCTTCTTCTACGCACTGCTTGAAAAACGCCCGCGCTGAAGCTCGCGGACGGCGCGTGCCCGCGCCGCTGGCCGCCCTGATCCTGGCCTGCGTGCTGCTGCTCGGCTGGCTGCCGTTCGGCGCGGTCGCGCAGGGGCGCGGCGCGTCGGTGACGCAGATGCGCCTGGAGCAGGCCGACGACGGCGTCTACCTCACGGCCGCGGTCCAGTTCGAGCTGCCCTCGCTGGTCGAGGAGGTGCTCGACAAGGGCATCGCGATCTACTTCGTGGCCGAGGCCGAGGTGTTCCAGGAGCGCTGGTACTGGACCGACCGCAAGGTGGCGCAGGTCACGCGCCACATGCGGCTCGCCTACCAGCCGCTGACCCGGCGCTGGCGACTCAACGTGTCGCCCGTGCCGATCACCGGCACCGCGGGCTTCGCCGTCTCGCTGAACCAGAATTTCGACAGCTTGGCCGACGCCATGGATGCGGTCAAGCGCATCGGGCGGCTGCGGCTCGGCGACGCGGCCGACATCGGCGAGGAGTCGCTGCACCAGGTCGTGTTCCGCTTCCGGCTCGACACCTCGCAGCTGCCGCGTCCGTTCCAGATCGGCGTGGTCGGCCAGGCCGACTGGAACATCGTGGCCGAGCGCAGCGCCCGGCTGCCGCTGGAGAAGCAGCGGTGAGCAGCAAACCGCGCAGCGGCGCAGCGGCCACGCCCGCCGCGCGCCGTGCGCGCGCGATGCGCTGGGCCATCGGCGTCGGCGCCGCGCTCGTCACCGCGATCGGCCTGGTGCTGATGTTCCTGCTCGCGCAGGCCACCAACAACCGCGCGCTCTACGAACGCTACTACGTGCGCCTGTTCGGCATCAACGTGGTGGTGGCGGTGCTGCTCGTGCTCGTGATCGGCTGGGTCGCGTTCCGGCTGCTGCGGCGGCTGCGCCAGGGCAAGTTCGGCAGCCGCCTGCTGATCAAGCTCGCGGCCATCTTCGCGCTCGTGGGCGTGGTGCCGGGCGCGCTGGTGTACGTGGTGTCGTACCAGTTCGTCGCGCGCTCGATCGAGAGCTGGTTCGACGTCAAGGTCGAGGGCGCGCTCGACGCCGG
>CBHTTS010000374.1:0-3930 GCA_966095775.1 uncultured Variovorax sp.
CCGCGCAGGCCAGGTTGCCGAGCGTGAAGATCGCCATCAGCGCGAGCAGCACCGTCTTGCGCGGCAGCCCGCGCGTCGCGATGGTGAGCAGCGGCGCGCCCACCGCGACCCCGAGCGCATAGCCCGAGATCAGCAGGCCGGCGGCCGTGATGGAGACGTGGAGGTCGGCCGAGACCTGCAGCAGCAGGCCCATGATGACGAACTCGGTGGTGCCTATTCCGAAGGCGCCGGCGGTGAGGGCAAGAAGAGCGATGGGCATGATGGCTCTACTGTGCGGACGAATTCCGTCTGTGACTAGAATGCCGCAAGGACATGCACCTGTGACTTCAATTCACAACTCCAGCCACCGGGGGACCCGACCGTGCCGCGCATCGATGTGAACCGCTCGGGCGAGATGGAGGCCTTCGTGCAGGTGGTCGAGGCGGGCGGCTTCTCGGCCGCGGCGCGCGCGCTCGACATGACGCCCTCGGCCGTGAGCAAGCTGGTCGGGCGGCTCGAGCAGCGCCTCGGCGTGCAGCTGGTGCACCGCTCCACGCGCAAGCTGCAGCTCACGCCCGAGGGCCTGCACTTCTACGAGCGCAGCACGCGCGTGCTGGCCGACCTGGAGGAGGCCGAGCGCTGCGCCGCCGCGGGCGCCGCGCCGCGCGGCCGCGTGAGCATCAACGCGAGCGTCTCTTTCGGCCACCACAAGCTGGTGCCGCTGGTGCCGCGCCTCATCGAGCAGCATCCGCAGATCACGCTGGACATCGCGCTGACCGACCGCATCGTCGACCTGATGGACGAGCGCGCCGACATCGCGATTCGCTGGGGCCAGCTGCCGCCTTCGGACCTGCTCGCGCGGCGCATCGGCGAGACCAGCCAGGCCATCGTGGCGGCGCCGGCCTATCTGGCGAAATACGGCACGCCGCGCACGCCGCAGGAACTCGAAGGCCACAGCCGGCTCGGCTGGAGCTACCGGCGCAACACGCCCGACTGGCCGCTCTGCGTCGACGGCCGCATGCTCGCGGTGCCAGTCGCGGGGCCGGTGCGCGCGGGCGACGGCGAGACCCTGCGCCAGCTCGCGATCGCGGGCGCGGGCATCGCGCGGCTGTCGCTCTACCACATCCAGGCCGACATCGACGCCGGGCGGCTGGTGCCGCTGCTCGAGGAGTTCAACCCCGGCGAGCTGGAGCCGATCCACGCCGTCTACATCGGCAAGGCCGGCACGCTGCCGGCGCGCGTGCGCGCGGTGCTCGACTTCCTCGCGGCGAACGCGGGCGTGGGGGGCGGGCGCTACACGCTCAGGCGCAGCGCGCCGATGCCGTCGAAGGCCACCGTCACCTGATCGCCGCGGCGGCAGGGCAGGATGCCGACCCACGAGCCGGTGGTGACCACGGTGCCGGCCGGCACGGTCTCGCCGCGGCGCGTGAGATGGCGCAGCCAGGCCGGCAGCAGCCAGGCCGGATCGCCGAGCGGATGCGTGCCCTGGCGCACCACGGGTTCGGCGTCGCCGATGCGGGTCTCGCAGCGTTGCGCGGCCCAGTCGAGCGCGGCATAGGGCCGCCACTCGCCGATCGCGAGCGCGCCGTGCACCTGCGAATCGGCCAGACGCAGCAGCGCGGGGGTGGCCGCGAGGTCCTGCCAGCGCGAATCGACGATCTCGACCGAGACCGCCATCGCATCGACGAGCGCGCCCGCGCCCGCGGGCTCGAGCGCCGCGGCCATGGCGGGCGTGACCTCGCGGCCGAGGCGCAGCGCGATCTCCGACTCGATGCCCGGCACGTGGAAGGCGAGGTCGCCGAAATCGGCCGGGGCCGTGCGCACGCCGGCCGGCGGCAGCGGCGCATGCGTGAAGGTCGCGCTGCGCGAGGCGCCGCCCGACTTCCAGGCGCGCGGCGCGCCGCCGTCGCCGAACCAGCCGAGCGCGGCGGCCACGGCGTCCTGCACCGCGTAGGCCTGTTCGGCGGTCTCGAGCGTGGCGAGCCACGGCGTGGCATCGAGGGTCTGGTGGGTGCGGCGCGCGTTCGCGAGCGCCTCGGCGAGGGCGGTGGGTGAGTGCGTCATGCGGCCGATCTTCTCAGATGAAATCAGGTCTCGACATGGACCTTGCCGTCCTTCACGACCTTCGCCCACTTCGCGATCTCGCTCGAGATGAACTGCCTGAACTTGTCCTGCGAGCCGCCGCCGTCCTCGGCGCCGTAGGTGTCGAGCTTCTCCTGCACGTCGGGCATCGCGAGCACGGCGTTGACGTCGCGGTTGACCTTGTCGGCCACGGCCTGCGGCAGCTTGCCCGGGCCGGCGAGGCCGTACCAGGTGGTGGCCTCGAAGCCCGCGAAGCCCTGCTCCTGCATGGTCGGCACGTTCGGATGGCCCTTGGCCCGCTTCGCGCGTGTCTGCGCCACCGCGAGCACGCGGCCGCTCTTCACGTGCGGCGTGGCCGCGGTCATGGTCTCGAAGCTGTACTGGATCTGCCCACCCATCAGGTCGGCCAGCAGCGGGCCGCTGCCCTTGTAGGGCACGTGCAGCGCGTCGACGCCGGCCTGCAGCTTGAACATCTCGAGCGCGAGGTGCTGCGCCGAGCCGGCGCCGGCCGAGCCGAAGCTCACGGTGCCGGGCGAGGCCTTGCACAGCGCGACGATGTCCCTGGTGGTGAGCGCCTTCTGCGCCGGGCTCGCGATCAGCAGGTTCGGCGTGACGCCCACGAGCACGATCGGCACGAAGTCGCGCTGCACGTTGTAGCGCAGCTTCGACTGCAGGCTCGGCGCGAGCGCATGGCTGTTGATGTGCGCCATCAGCAGCGTGCTGCCGTCGCTGGGCTGCTGCGCGACGTACTCGGCCGCGAGCACGCCGGCCACGCCGCCCTTGTTCTCGACGATGACCTGCTGGTTCCACATCGTCGTGAGCTTCTGCGCCACCACGCGCGCGAGCGCATCGGTGCCGCCGCCGGGTGGAAAGCCCACCACGATGCGCACCGGGCCGCTGGGCCAGTCCTGCGCATGGAGCCGGGGCATGCCCAGCGTGGCGGCCGCGGCGCCCGCGGCCTGGAGGAGGGAACGTCTCTGCATCATCTTTGTCTCCGAGTGGGGTTGGGGGTCCGATGCGGGGGCGGCCGCCGCATCGTTCGAGCGATGCGCTGCGGCCGCGTGCGAGTCCCTGGGGGAGGCGCGGCTAGGCGGCCTGCTTCAGCGCCGCCGGCGCGGCATGGCTCGCGAAATGGTCCATCGCCGCCTGCACGCCGCTGCCCGCGAGGCGGATGCCCGCGAGCTTCATGCCCATCTCGACGCCCGCGACCATGGCCACGAGCGTGAGGTCGTTGCTGTCGCCGAGGTGGCCCATGCGGAACATGCGGCCCTTGAGCTTGCCCAGGCCGGTGCCGAGCGAGAGGTCGAAGCGCTCGTGGATCAGCCGGCGCAGCGCGTCGGCATCCACGCCCTCGGGCGTGATCACGCCCGTGAGCACGGGCGAATACACGGCCGGATCGGCGCACTGGATCGGCAGGCCCCAGGCGTCGACCGCGGCGCGCACGCCGGCCGCCCAGCGCTGGTGGCGCGCGAACACGTTGTCGAGCCCTTCGCCGAGCAGCATGTCGAGCGACTCCGAGAGCCCGTAGAGCAGGTTGGTGTTGGGCGTGTAGGGCCAGTAGCCGTCCTTGTTCATCGCGACGATCTCGTCCCAGGCCCAGAAGGCCTTGGGGCATTGGGCGCTCTTCGAGGCCTCGAGCGCGCGCGGCGAGAGCGCGTTGAAGCTGATGCCCGGCGGCAGCATCAGGCCCTTCTGCGAGCCGCTGACGGTCACGTCCACGCCCCATTCGTCGTGCCGGAAGTCGGCGCTCGCGAGGCCCGAGATGCTGTCGACCATGAGCAGGGCGGGGTGGCCCGCGGCGTCGATGGCGCGGCGCACCGCGGCGATGTCGGAGGTCACGCCGGTGGAGGTCTCGTTGTGCACCACGCA
>CBHTTS010000375.1:0-3851 GCA_966095775.1 uncultured Variovorax sp.
CCACATCGTCTGCATGAGCAACGGCGGCTTCGGCGGGGTGCACGAGAAGCTGCTCGCGGCGCTGCGCGACCGGGCCGCCGCATGAGCGCGACGCGCGCACGCGAGCTGATCGACACCCTGGGGCTGGCCCCGCACCCCGAGGGCGGCTGGTACGGCGAGGTGTTCCGTTCCGCCGCCCGGGTGCAGCCCGCCGACGGCCGGCCCGCGCGCAGCGCGCTCACGAGCATCTATTTCCTGCTCGAGGCCGGCCAGCATTCGCGCTGGCACCGGGTGCTGTCGGACGAGGTCTGGGTGCACCTCGAGGGCGTGCCGCTCGCGCTGTGGACCTGCGATGCCGCGCTGCGCACGGCGCCGGCCCATGTGCGGCTGGGCCCGGTCGACGCGCACGGCACGCGCCCGCAGCACGTGGTGCCCGCAGGCCAGTGGCAGGCCGCGCGGCCCATCGAGGGCCACACGCACGGCGACTACACGCTGGTCGCCTGCATGGTCGGCCCGGGCTTCGACTTCGCCGACTTCTCGCTCGTGGCGCCCGACAGCGACGAAGCCGCCGCGATGCGCCACCACTGGCCCGAGCTGGCGCGCATGCTCTGATCCGATGATCAGCCGCGGCGCCGCTTGACGGCCTGCGACAGCGCGTCGAGCACCTGCACCGAATCGTCCCAGCCGAGGCAGGCGTCGGTGATGCTCTTGCCGTACTCGAGGCCGGCGATCGGGTCCTTGCCGGGCGTGAACTTCTGGGCGCCGGGCTGCAGGTGGCTCTCGACCATCACGCCGAAGATGCGGTTGGAGCCGCCGGCGATCTGGCCCGCGATGTCCTTCGCCACCTCGATCTGCTTCTGGTGCTGCTTGGAGCTGTTGGCATGGCTGCAGTCGACCATCAGCGTGGGCGGCAGCTTCGCCGCCTCGAGGTCGCGGCAGGCGGCCTCGACGCTCGCGGCATCGTAGTTCGGCGCCTTGCCGCCGCGCAGGATCACGTGGCAGTCGCGGTTGCCGTTGGTCTGCACGATCGCGACCTGGCCGTTCTTGTGCACCGAAAGGAAATGGTGGCCGCGCGCCGCCGCCTGGATCGCGTCGGTCGCGATGCGGATGTTGCCGTCGGTGCCGTTCTTGAAGCCGATCGGCGCCGACAGTCCCGAGGCGAGCTCGCGGTGCACCTGGCTTTCGGTGGTGCGCGCGCCGATCGCGCCCCAGGCGATCAGGTCGCCAATGTACTGCGGCGAGATCACGTCGAGGAACTCGCTGCCCGCGGGCAGGCCGAGCCGGTTGATGTCGATCAGCAGCTGGCGCGCGATGCGCAGGCCTTCGTCGATGCGGTAGCTCTCGTCGAGGTAGGGGTCGTTGATCAGGCCCTTCCAGCCGACCGTGGTGCGCGGCTTCTCGAAGTAGACGCGCATCACGATCTCGAGCGTGCCGGCGTACTTCTCGCGTTCCTGCTTGAGCCGCCGCGCGTAGTCGAGCGCCGCGGCCGGGTCGTGGATCGAGCACGGCCCCATGATCACCAGCAGCCGGTCGTCCTTGCCGGCCATGATGTTGTGGATGTTGCGGCGGGTGCCGTCGATCAGCGTCTCGACCGGCGTGCCGCGGATCGGGAAGAAGCGGATCAGGTGTTCGGGAGGGGGGAGCACGTTGATGTCCTTGATGCGTTCGTCGTCGGTCTTGCTGGTCTTTTCGACGTTCGCATACCAGCTGTCGCTGGCGGGGGCGGTGTTCGTGCTCATGGTTTGCTTCCTCGCGTGTTGTGTGTGAATCGTCAGGGCATAAAAAAACCGCCGGGGCCTCGGGGCACCGGCGGTTCTGGGAGGGGTGTTCGTTTGTCTTTTACGCGCTCGCCTCTCGTCCGCCGGAAACCGGGAACCAAAAGTAGGCAAAGAAATAAGCGCGGACGGCGGACATAGGCGCGAATGTAGCACGGAAAAGCGAAGGCCGGGCAACTGCCCGGCCTTCGAGGGGGATCAGCGGTAGCCCGATTCGTTCGGGTTGTGGATGATCCAGATGAGGTTGCCGCCCGAATAGTCGCCCATGCCGCCGCCCGCGAAGATCAGGCGGCCCTGACCCTTGTAGGTCATCTCGTAGCGATGGCGGTCGCTGCCGAAGTAGAACGGGATGAAGGCCTTGCCCGTGACGTAGGCGCCCTGGTCGGTGGGCGGGCCCGCGATGTCGGTGACCTGCTTGGCGCTCATGCCGATCTGCAGGCGCGTGAACTTGCTGTTGCGCGCGGGATTGCCGGTGATCTCGCCCTCGTAGCCGTTGAGGCCCTTGACGGTGCGTCCGCTGCCGGCTTCGATCTTGGAGGAGTCGACCACGTTGCCGCGCGCGTCCATGCCGGGCTTGACGCCGCCGCGCGAGGCCGCCGCCGCGGGCGCGGCAGCCGGCGCGGGGGCCGCCGCGGGCTGGCTTTCGGCCGAGCCGCCGCGCGAGGCGCAACCCGCCGTCGCCAGTGCCACCGCAGCCGCCGCGGCGCAGATGGCCGCGGACGAATTGATCCTGATCCTCATCGAAAGCTCCTTGCTTCTCATCAAAGTATCAGAGCTTAACAATCGATAACAGAAAGGAACAGACGACGAAAGTCACAAGAAGAAAGTTCTAGGCCGTTCCGCCGACCGTGAGGCCGTCGATGCGCAGCGTCGGCTGGCCGACGCCGACCGGCACGCTCTGGCCTTCCTTGCCGCAGGTGCCCACGCCCGAGTCGAGCGCCATGTCGCTGCCGATCATGGTCACGCGCGTGAGGGCGTCGGGGCCGTTGCCGACGATGGTCGCGCCCTTGACGGGGTACTGGATCTTCCCGTTCTCGACCCAGTAGGCCTCGCTGGCCGAGAACACGAACTTGCCGCTCGTGATGTCGACCTGGCCGCCGCCGAAGTTGGTGGCGTAGAGGCCCTTCTTGATGCTCGCGACGATCTCCTCGGGATCCTTGTCGCCGCCGAGCATGTAGGTGTTGGTCATGCGCGGCATCGGCACGTGGGCGTAGCTCTCGCGACGGCCGTTGCCCGTGGGCTTGACCTTCATCAGGCGGGCGTTGAGCGAGTCCTGGATGTAGCCCTTGAGGATGCCGTCCTCGATCAGCACGTTGCGCTGGCTCGCGTTGCCCTCGTCGTCGACGTTGAGCGAGCCGCGGCGGTCGGCGATGGTGCCGTCGTCGAGCACCGTCACGCCCTTGGCGGCCACGCGCTGGCCGATGCGGCCCGAGAACGCGCTCGAGCCCTTGCGGTTGAAGTCGCCCTCGAGGCCGTGGCCGATCGCCTCGTGCAGCAGGATGCCGGGCCAGCCCGGGCCGAGCACCACGGTCAGCTCGCCTGCGGGCGCGGGGCGCGCCTCGAGGTTGGTCAGCGCGGCCTTGACGGCCTGGTCGACGTACTCGGCGATCTTGGCGTCGTCGAAGTACGCGAGGCCGAAGCGGCCGCCGCCGCCGCCCGAGCCGACCTCGCGGCGGCCGTTCTGCTCGGCGATCACCGTGACCGAGAGCCGTACCAGCGGCCGCACGTCGGCCGCCAGCGTGCCGTCGGCGCGCGCCACCAGCACCACGTCGTATTCGCTCGCGAGGCCCGCCATCACCTGGGCCACGCGCGGATCGCGCGAGCGCGCGAGCTTCTCGACCCGTTCGAGCAGCTGGACCTTGGCCGTGCTGTCGAGCGTGGCGATCGGGTCGATGCCGCGGTAGAGCGAGCGGCTCGACGCGATCCTGCGCGCCGCGGTCTTCACGCGCGCGGTGCGGCCGGCCGAGGAGATCGAGCGCACGGTGCGCGCGGCGTCGAGCAGCGAGGCTTCCGAGATGTCGTCCGAATAGGCGAAGGCGGTCTTCTCGCCGCTGACCGCGCGCACGCCGACGCCCTGGTCGATGCTGAAGCTGCCGG
>CBHTTS010000376.1:0-3841 GCA_966095775.1 uncultured Variovorax sp.
GGGACGCGGTCGACAGCTACCAGCGCGAGCAGATCCAGCGCCAGATCGAGACCCGCCTGCCGTTCCTCAAGTTCGCGGCGCTGCACTTCATCTCGGCGATCAAGCGCCAGGGGCTGGGCCCGGTCTGGCAGGCGATCGTGCAGGCCCACAAGTCGGCGACGCGCAAGATGTCGACGCCGGTGCTGACGCGGCTGCTGCTCGAGGCGGTGCAGTTCCAGGCGCCCAAGCGCTCGGGCATGTTCCGTCCCAAGCTGCGCTATGCGCACCAGGGCGGCATGAACCCGCCCGTGATCGTGATCCACGGCAATTCGCTCGAGCACGTGACCGAGGCCTACAAGCGCTTCCTCGAAGGGCGCTTCCGCAAGGAGTTCGACCTCGTGGGCACGCCGCTGCGCATCCAGTTCAAGAGCTCGCAGAACCCCTTCGCCGAGAAGGACGAGTGAGCCCGCTTGGCGGCTGATGGCGCACGATGAGCGGCGGCAGGGCCGGAAGTTCCGCCTTTTGAGTGCCGTTATTTTTCAAAGGCTTTTGATGCGGGTTGCTGCGACGCGGAAACCCTGTGTTAAGGTTCATCGCTCCAACAACTACTCTTGAACACGGAGAATATCGTGAGCAATAAAGGGCAACTTCTACAAGACCCGTTTCTGAACACCCTGCGTCGCGAGCATGTGCCGGTTTCCATCTACCTGGTGAACGGTATCAAGCTGCAGGGCCAGATCGAGTCTTTCGACCAGTACGTCGTGCTGCTTCGCAACACGGTGACACAGATGGTCTACAAGCACGCCATTTCCACCATCGTGCCGGGTCGTGCCGTCAACTTCTCGGCCACCGAGAACGACGACGCCGCCGCCTGATCGCGCGGAGCGCGGCGGAAACCCCGCCGCGCTTTTTCCTTATTGACCCCGCTTGTCTGAACTGAACTCCCGCCAGGAAGGCGCCGCCGTTCTCGTCGGCGTCGATTTCGGGCTGCCCCATTTCGACAGCGAACTCGAGGAGCTCGGCCTGCTCGCGCAGACCGCCGGCCTCGATCCCGTGGCGCGCCTCGTCTGCAAGCGCAAGGCCCCCGATGCGGCGCTCTTCGTCGGCAGCGGCAAGGCCGAGGAGATCAAGGAGCTCGCCGCGATGCACCGGGCGAGCGAAGTCATCTTCGACCAGTCGCTGAGTCCGGCGCAGCAGCGCAACCTCGAGCGCCAGCTCGACGTCGCGGTCTACGACCGCACCTTCCTGATCCTCGAGATCTTCGCCCAGCGCGCGCGCTCGCACGAGGGCAAGCTGCAAGTCGAGCTCGCGCGCCTGCAGTACCTGAGCACGCGGCTCGTGCGCCGCTGGTCCCACCTCGAGCGCCAGACCGGCGGCGCGGGCGTGCGCGGCGGCCCGGGCGAGAAGCAGATCGAGCTCGACCGCCGGATGATCGCCGAGTCGATCAAGCGCACGCGCGAGCGCCTCGCCAAGGTGCAGAAGCAGCGCGGCACGCAGCGGCGCCAGCGCGAGCGCCGCGAGACCTTCAACATCTCGCTCGTGGGCTACACCAACGCGGGCAAGTCGTCGCTGTTCAACGCGCTGGTCAAGGCGCGCGCCTATGCGGCCGACCAGCTGTTCGCGACGCTCGACACCACCACGCGCAACCTCTACCTCGGCAACACCGAGGACGGCCGGCGCCGCCAAGTCTCGATCTCCGACACCGTGGGCTTCATCCGCGACCTGCCGCACGGCCTGGTCGATGCCTTCAAGGCCACGCTGCAGGAGGCGGTCGATGCCGACCTGCTGCTGCACGTGGTCGACGCCTCCAACCCGCACTATCCCGAGCAGATGGCCGAGGTGCAGTCGGTGCTGCGCGAGATCGGCGCCGACGCCATCCCGCAGCTTCTGGTGTTCAACAAGCTCGACGCCCTTGAAAGCGCGCAGCACCCGCTGCATCTGCAGGACGAGATGGAAATCGACGGCGTGCAGGTTCCCCGTATCTTCCTCAGCGCACGCACCGGCGAGGGCCTGCCCTTGCTGCGCGCCGAACTGGCGCGCCGGTCGGGCTCCGTGGACGGTACGATGACCCCAGAAGCGGACACTGAATTGCACGGTGCCGCGCACTGATTGGGCACAATCCCGCCACTGACAAGAGAACGAAGCGAATGAATGCAAAGCCAGCGTGGAGAGGGTTCCGGGGCATGTTCAACCTGAACGATGGCCGGTGGGGCCGTGGCGACGAGCCCGGATCCAGCGGCGACCGCCCGAACGGCAACCGGCCTCCCGACGCAGACCCTCCGGGCGCACCCACGCCCCCGCCTTCGGGCAACAACAACAACGGCAACCGTCCGCGCGGGCAGGGTCCGAACCAGGGTCCGCCCGACCTCGACGAGCTCTGGCGCGACCTCAACCGCAAGCTCGGCGGCTTCTTCGGCGGCAAGGGCGGCGGGGGCGGGCGTCCCGGCGGCCCGACCGGCGGCGGCAACGGCTACCGGCCCGACATGAAGAACGCGGGCTTCGGCATCGGCCTGGTCGCGGTGGTGGCGCTGCTGATCTGGCTCGGCACCGGCTTCTTCATCGTCAACGAAGGCCAGCAGGCCGTGATCACCCAGTTCGGCCGCTACAAGGCGACCGTGGGCGCGGGCTTCAACTGGCGCCTGCCGTACCCGATCCAGCGCCACGAGGTGGTGGTGGTGACGCAGATCCGCTCGACCGACGTCGGCCGCGACGCGATCGTGCGCTCCACCGGCCTGCGCGAGTCGGCCATGCTGACCGAGGACGAGAACATCGTCGAGATCAAGTTCGCCGTGCAGTACCGCCTGAGCGATGCGCGCGCCTGGCTCTACGAGAGCAAGTCGCCGACCGAGACCGTGGTGCAGGTCGCCGAGACCGCGGTGCGCGAAGTGGTCGGCAACATGAAGATGGACGCCGCGCTCGCCGAGGAGCGCGACCAGATCGCGCCGCGCGTGCGCCAGCTCATGCAGAACATCCTCGACCGCTACAAGGTGGGCGTCGAGGTCGTGGGCATCAACCTGCAGCAGGGCGGCGTGCGTCCGCCCGAGCAGGTGCAGGCGGCATTCGACGACGTGCTCAAGGCCGGCCAGGAGCGCGAGCGCGCGAAGAACGAGGCGCAGGCCTATGCCAACGACGTGGTGCCGCGCGCCACCGGTACCGCCTCGCGCCTCAAGGAAGAGTCCGAGGCCTACAAGGCGCGCATCGTGGCGCAGGCGCAGGGCGATGCCGGCCGCTTCGGCTCGGTGCTGGCCGAGTACCAGAAGGCGCCCCAGGTCACGCGCGACCGCATGTACACCGACGCGATGCAGCAGATCTACGCGAGCACGACCAAGGTGCTGGTCGACACCAAGCAGGGCTCGAACCTGCTGTACCTGCCGCTCGACAAGCTGATGCAGCAAAGCGGCGCCAACCAGGCGACCCCGGTCGATGCCGCCAGCCCCAGCGTGGCCGGCACGGCGCCGCCGCAGTCGTCCGTGATCCCCGTGGCCCCGCCGGCGGGCGACAGCCGCGGCCGCGACGGCCGCTCGCGCGACCGCGACGTGCGTTGACGAGAAGGGCAGGAAGAAGAACATGAACAGAATCGGATTCATCGGCTCGTCGATCCTCGTGCTGCTGGTGCTGCTGAGCTCCACGCTCTTCGTCGTCGACCAGCGCCAGTTCGGCGTGGTCTACGCGCTGGGCCAGATCAAGCAGGTCATCACCGAGCCGGGCCTCAATTTCAAGCTCCCGCCGCCGTTCCAGAACGTGTCGTACATCGACAAGCGCCTGCTGACGCTCTCGAGCCTCGACACCGAGCCCATGCTCACGGCCGAGAAGCAGCGCGTGGTGATCGACTGGTACGTGCGCTGGCGCATCACCGATCCGC
>CBHTTS010000377.1:0-3810 GCA_966095775.1 uncultured Variovorax sp.
GTCCATCCTCGAGATCCGCCACCTGCGCACCCTGGTCGCGCTGCGCGACACCGGCAGCCTGGTGCGCGCGGCGCAGCTGCTCAACCTCACGCAGTCGGCGCTGTCGCACCAGATCAAGCTGCTCGAAGACCGATACGGCGCGCAGCTCTTCGAGCGCAAGTCGGTGCCGCCGCAGTTCAGCACCACCGGCCTGCGGCTGCTGCAGCTCGCCGACACGGCGCTGCCGCTGGTCGAGGAGGCCGAGCGCGACGTGGCGCGGCTCGCGCTGGGCCGCAGCGGCCAGCTGCGCATCGTGGTCGAGTGCCACACCTGCTTCGACTGGCTGATGCCCGCGATGGACGCGTTCCGCCAGCGCTGGCCCGAGATCGAGCTCGACATCGTCTCGGGCTTCCATCCCGATCCGATCGCGCTCGTGATGCAGAACCGGGCCGAGGTCGCGATCGTCTCCGAGGCCGATCCCGACGAGAGCGTGGACTACCACCCGCTGTTCCGCTTCGAGATCATGGCGCTGGTCGCCAACGACCATCCGCTCGCGGCCAAGGCCTACCTGACGGCACGGCACTTCGCCGACCAGACGCTGATCACCTATCCCGTGCCCGACGAGATGCTCGACCTCGTGCGGCAGGTGCTCGCACCGGCCGGCGTGGAGCCCGCGCGGCGCCGCACCACCGAGCTCACGGTGGCGATGCTGCAGCTGGTGGCGAGCGGCCGAGGCGTGGCGGCGCTGCCGCTGTGGGCGGTGCAGAACTACCTCGACCGCGGCTACGTGACCGCCCGGCCCGTCGGCCGCAAGGGGCTGACCGGCCGGCTCTACATGGCCTCGGCCGCGCGCACCTCGGCCGAGCCCTGGCTCGCGGACTTCGTGCGCATCACGCGCGAGAGCTGCTTCAAGAGCCTGCCCGGGATCGAGCTGCTGTAGCCGCGGACGCCCTCGACGCCCCGGCCTGACCGCCGCGTCCTGCGCGCGCGTGCGGCATGCGCAAGCAGCGGCACTGAGGCCTCAGGCCTTCTGCACCAGCTTCAGCACGCTCGAGAAATCGAGCGCCCCATGCCCCGCGAGGCTGTGCGCCGCATAGAGGCTGCGCGCGAGGCCGCCGAGCGGCGTGGCGGCGCGCACGGCCATGGCGTTCTCCTGCGCGAGGCCCAGGTCCTTGAGCATCAGGTCGGTGCCGAAGCCGCCCGCGTAGTTCTTCGATGCGGGCGCGGTCTCCATCACGCCCGGCATGGGGTTGTACTTCTCGAGCGCCCAGTTGCCGCCCGAGCTGCGGCGCATGATCTCCGACAGCACCTTGGGATCGAGCCCGTTGGCCACGCCGAGCGCGAGCGCCTCGGAGGTGCCGATCATGAGGATGCCGAGCAGCATGTTGTTGCAGATCTTCGCGGTCTGCCCCGCGCCCGCGGCGCCGGCATGGAAGATGTTGGCGCCCATCTTCTCGAGCACCGGCCGCGCGCGCTCGAGGTCCGCGGCGTCGCCGCCGACCATGAAGGTCAGCGTGCCCGCGACCGCGCCGCCGGTGCCGCCCGAGACCGGCGCGTCGATCATCGCGATGCCCCGGGCCTTCGCGGCCGCCGCCACCTTCTGCGAGGTCGCGGCGGCGATGGTGCTGCTGTCGATCACGAGCGTGCCGGGCCGGATGCTCTCGAGCAGGCCGGGACGCCCCGCGCCGCCGAGGAACAGGCCCTCGACGTGCGCGCTGGCCGGCAGCATGCTGATCACGACCTCCGCCCCGGCCGCCGCCTCGGCCGCGGACCCGGCGATCGCCAGCCCTTCGGCGCGGTACTTCGCGCAGGCATCGGCCGAGAGGTCGAAGGCGCTGAGCGCGTGGCCCGCCTTCAGCAGGTTCAGGGCCATCGGGCCGCCCATGTTGCCGAGGCCGATGAATGCGATCTTCATTGCTTTGTCTCCAGGTTGTTTGACTGGGTGCAGAACGCAGAGGTCGCGAAGGTCTCGCAGAGGTCGCTCTTCCTTTCGCGACTCCTGCGTGGCTTTGTCTTCCTTCTGCGTTCGGCTGTCCGATTTACTTCAACGAAGCCAATTCCGCCGGCATCTCGCCGCGCGGACGCAGGTGGTCCTCGATGAAGGCGGGCGTGATCTCCTCGATCGTGGCCGGCGACCACTTCGGGTTGCGGTCCTTGTCGATCAGCACCGCGCGGATGCCCTCGGCGAAGTCCTCGTGCGCGCAGAAGCCGAGCGAGGCCCAGTACTCGAGCCGGAACACCTCGGCGAGCGACATGCGCGGCACGCGCTGCCAGAGTTCGAAGCTCAGCGCGGCCGAGCTCGGCGCGCCCTTCATGAAGGCCTGCGCCGCGCCCTGGAGCCAGGGGTCGTCGCTCTGCAGCGCGCGCAGGCGCTTCGCGATGTCGAGCAGGTCGTCGCCGGCCATGAGCGCGTTGATGGTGTCGTAGTGCTCGCGCACCTTCGAGGCCGGCAGCGCCGCGCCCTCGCCCGCCCGCGCGAGGATGCGCGAGAGCGTGGCGCGGTCGGCCTTGCTCTCGCCGCTCCAGGCGGCGGCGGCGATCGCCTCGATCACGGCGCCCTTCTGCGCCTGCGGCACGAGCGCGTCGGCCAGGCCGCAGAAGATCGCGTCGGCGGCGTTGAGGTTGGCGGCGGTGAGCGCGAGGAACAGGCCCGTGCGGCCCGGCGTGCGGCGCAGGAACCAGCTGCCGCCCACGTCGGGGTAGAGGCCGATGGCGATCTCGGGCATCGCGATGCGGCTCTGCGCCGTGACCACGCGGTGCGAGCAGCCCGCCATCAGGCCGACGCCGCCGCCCATCACGATGCCGTGTCCCCAGCAGAGGAAGGGCTTGGGGAAGGTGTGGATCAGGTGGTCGAGCTCGTACTCCTCGCGGAAGAAGTCCTCGGCGTAGGTGTTGCGCGCGGGGCCGCACTCGCGCAGCGTCTGGTAGAGCTGGCGCAGGTCGCCGCCGGCGCAGAAGGCCTTCTCGCCGGCCGCCTGCAGCAGCACGCCGACCACGCCGTCGTCGGCGGCCCATTCGCGCAGTTTGGGCGTGAGCAGGCGCACCATGTCCACTGAAAGCGCGTTGAGCGAGGCGGGGGCGTTGAGCGTGGCGGTCGCGAAGCGCCGGCCGCCGGCGGTCTTGATTTCGTCGAAGAGAACTACTGCTGTGTCGGTCATGGTGAGTTGGCTTGAATGCGGGGCGGGAGGTCCGCTTTCGGTTTCAGCGGATATCGCTGTCCCCTTCCAGCAATTTTCGCGCAACGATCACGCGCATGATCTCGTTGGTGCCCTCGAGGATCTGGTGCACGCGCGCGTCGCGCACGAGCCGTTCGAGCGGGAACTCGGCGAGGTAGCCGTAGCCGCCGTGCAGCTGCAGCGCCTCGTTGCAGACGTTGAAGCCGGCATCGGTCGCGAAGCGCTTGGCCATCGCGCAGTAGGTGCTGGCGTCGGCATGGCCCGCGTCGAGCTTGCTCGCGGCGAGCCGCACCATCTGGCGCGCGGCCACGAGCTCGGTCGCCATGTCGGCGAGCCGGAACTGCAGCGCCTGGAAGCTCGCGAGCGGCTTGCCGAACTGCTGGCGCTCGTGCAGGTAGCGGCGCGCGGCGTCGAGCGCCCCCTGCGCGGCGCCGACCGAACACGTCGCGATGTTGATGCGCCCGCCGTCGAGCCCCTTCATCGCGATGCGGAAGCCCTCGCCTTCCTGGCCGAGCAGGTTCTCGGCCGGGATGCGCACGTTGTCGAAGCTGATGGTGCGCGTGGGCTGGCTGTTCCAGCCCATCTTGTGCTCCTTCTTGCCGTAGCTCACGCCCGGCGCGTCGGCCGGCACCGCGAAGGCCGAGATGCCGCCCGC
>CBHTTS010000378.1:0-3795 GCA_966095775.1 uncultured Variovorax sp.
GGCGGTGCTGGTATTCGAGCTGGCCTTCCTTGAGGCCGCGGTCGGAGATCACCACCCGGTGCGGCACGCCGATCAGCTCCCAGTCGGCGAACATCGCGCCGGGGCGTTCGCCGCGGTCGTCGAGCATCACGTCCACGCCCTTGGCGAGCAGTTCCTCGTAGAGCGCCTCGGCCGCGGCCTTGACCTCGGCGCTGCGGTCCATGCCGATCGGGCAGACCACCACGGTGAAGGGCGCGATCGCGTCGGGCCAGATGATGCCGCGCTCGTCGTGGTTCTGTTCGATCGCCGCGGCCGGCAGCCGCGTGATGCCGATGCCGTAGCAGCCCATCTCGAGCAACTGCGGCTTGCCCGCCTCGTCGAGGTAGGTGGCGTTCATGGCCTTGCTGTACTTGGTGCCGAGCACGAACACGTGGCCCACCTCGATGCCGCGCTCGATCGCGAGCACGCCCTTGCCGTCGGGCGAGCGGTCGCCGGCCACGACGTTGCGGATGTCGGCCACGAGGTCGGGTTCGGGCAGGTCGCGGCCCCAGTTGACGCCGGTCATGTGGAAGTCGACCTCGTTCGCGCCCGTGATCCAGTCGGCCAGCACGGCCGCCTCGCGGTCGGCGACGACCTTGACGGGCTTCTTCAGGTTCAGCGGGCCGAGGTAGCCGGGCTTGCAGCCGAAGTGGTCCTCGATCTCGGCCAGCGTGGCGAAGCGGAAGCCCTTGTCGAGGCCCGGCAGC
This sequence comes from uncultured Variovorax sp., assembly GCA_966095775.1. Classification (GTDB taxonomy): domain Bacteria; phylum Pseudomonadota; class Gammaproteobacteria; order Burkholderiales; family Burkholderiaceae_C; genus Variovorax. The sequence continues at coordinate 726 of CBHTTS010000378.1, forward strand.
TTGCCGACCTTGATCTCGTTCATGTCGTGGTCGCCGCGCAGCAGCAGCAGCCAGACCTGGGCGCCCTTGGGGTCGCCGGCGTCGTCGAGGATGTCGGTCGCGAGCACCAGCGACTTGACGGTGGTCGCGAGCGGCACGCCCAGCAGCTCGGCCACGTCGGCGCAGGTGCTCTTGCCCGGCGTGGGCGTCTTCTCGAGCGCCTTGGCCGGCGCGGGGCGCGGGCCGGCGGGCGCGAGCGCCTCGGCCTTCTCCATGTTGGCCGCGTAGTCGCTGTCGGGGCAGTAGACGATCGCGTCCTCTCCCGTGGCGGCGATCACCTGGAATTCCTCGCTGAGGTCGCCGCCGATCGCGCCGCTGTCGGCCGCGACCGCGCGGTAGCGCAGCCCGAAGCGGTCGAAGATGTTGCGGTAGGCCTGCGCCATGGCCTGGTAGCTGGTCTTGGCCGCGTCGAGGTCGCGGTCGAAGCTGTAGGCGTCCTTCATGATGAACTCGCGCCCGCGCATCAGGCCGAAGCGGGGGCGCCGCTCGTCGCGGAACTTGGTCTGGATCTGGTAGAAGTTCTTCGGCAGCTGCTTGTAGCTGCGGATCTCCTGGCGCGCGATGTCGGTCACCACTTCCTCGCTGGTGGGCTGGATCACGAAGTCGCGCTCGTGCCGGTCCTTGATGCGCAGCAGCTCGGGACCCATCTTGTCGAAGCGGCCGGTCTCCTGCCAGAACTCGGCCGGCTGGACCACGGGCATGGTGAGCTCGACGGCGCCGGCGCGGTTCATTTCCTCGCGCACGATGGCCTCGACCTTGCGGATCACGCGCAGCCCCATCGGCATGTAGGTGTAGATGCCCGTGCCGAGCTTCTTGATCATGCCGGCGCGCATCATGAGCCGATGGCTCGCGACCTCGGCGTCAGCGGGCGCTTCCTTGAGGGTGGAGACGAAAAAACGGGAAGCTTTCATCGGATCGCAGGATGGGTTCGGACAACTGGGATGGGCGGGCTGCTCCCCCGGGGAGACCCTGAGAGCCTGGCGTCGGTCGCTTGCCGAGCGCAACCCGGCATGCATAATCGACTCAGTTCAAAAATTTGGGGTTTGATTATGCTCGACCGGGACGGCTTCAGGCCCAACGTCGGCATCATCCTGCTCAACCAGAAAAACCAGGTTTTCTGGGGCAAACGCATACGCACGCATTCCTGGCAGTTTCCGCAAGGCGGCATCGATCGCGGCGAAAGTCCCGAGCAGGCCATGTTCCGGGAACTGCACGAGGAAATCGGTCTCCATCCGGAGCACGTGCGCATCGTGGCCCGTACCCGTGACTGGTTGCGCTACGAGGTGCCGGATCGGTTCATCCGCCGTGACGCACGGGGCCACTACAAGGGCCAGAAGCAGATCTGGTATTTGCTGCAGTTGATCGGCCACGACTGGGATCTGAACCTGCGTGCGACCGACCATCCCGAGTTCGACGCCTGGCGATGGCACGACTACTGGGTGCCGCTCGATGTGGTCGTCGAATTCAAGCGCGGCGTCTACGAGATGGCACTGACCGAGCTTGCTCGCTACCTGCCGCGGCAGGATTTCCGCAACCGCTTCCTGCGCAGCAACGTGCGCGCCCGCGAGTTCGAGCGCCACGCGCCGGACGGCGGCGCGCCCGCGGGCCTGGACCTGCCGCCCGGCGGCAGCTTCGACCCGCATCCCGACATTCCTTCCGTGAGCGATGAACCCTCTCCTCCCCTTCCCGGCAGCAAGCCGTCCCCTCTTCCGCCGCAACGCTGAACGCGCGCTGCTGCTCGCCTTCGTCGCCGCGCTGGCCGGCTGCGCATCGGGCGGCTACGACACCGACAACCCCGACTGGGCGCAGGCGGGCATGCCGCCGCCGCCCAAGCGCTACGAGACCGACGCCGAGTGGAAGGAGTCCGAGGCGCCGCCGCCGCCGGCCTTCGACACCAGGCGCCTCGAGCCGATCGCGATGCCGCCCTACATGTCGCTGAAGTTCGGCGTCGACCCGGCAACGATCGCGATCACGGGCGACGGCATCGTGCGCTACGTGGTGGTCGCGAGCAGCGCCCGGGGCGGCGGCGACGGCGCCACGAACGCCTTCTACGAAGGGGTGCGCTGCTCCACCGCCGAGGTCAAGAGCTACGCCCGCTTCAACAACGGCAAGTGGGACCTGGTCCAGAAGCCCGAGTGGAAGAGCTTCCGCGACCTCAATTCGAGCTACGCGCGGCAGCTCGCGGAACAGGGCCTGTGCCGCGGCAATGCGCCGCGCACCTCGGTCAAGGACATGATCGCGAACATGCGCGATCCCTCGCGCAAGCTGCAGTAGGCCGGCAACGAAAACGGGGCCCGAGGCCCCGTTTTTTTATGCGCCGGCCGGCTCGCTCAGCCCGGCATCAGCACCATGTTGTCGCGGTGGACCATCTCGGGCTCCGCCACGTAGCCCAGCAGGCGCTCGAATTCGGTCGAGGGCTTGCGGCACAGCAGCCGCGCCTCCACGCTCGAATAGTTGGCGAGCCCGCGCGCCAGCTCGACGCCGTCGGCATCGCGCACCGCGATCACGTCGCCGCGCGAGAACTCGCCCGAGACGCCGGTCATGCCGATCGGCAGCAGGCTCTTGCCCTCGGCGCGCACCTTGGCCGCCGCGCCCGCGTCGACCGTGACGAAGCCGCGCAGCTGCAGGTGGTCGGCCATCCAGCGCTTGCGCGCCTGGTGCTTGGCGGTCTGCGCCACGAGCAGGGTGCCGATGGCCTCGCCCTTCGCGAGGCGCAGCAGCGCGTCGGCCTCGCGGCCCCAGGCGATCACGGTGGAGGCGCCCGAGCCGGCCGCGCGCTTCGCGGCGAGGATCTTGGTGATCATGCCGCCCTTGCCGATGCTCGAGCCCGCGCCGCCGGCCATCGCCTCGAGCACCGGGTCGCCCGCGGCCGCCTCGTGGACGAACTTCGCCGCGGGGTCCTTGCGCGGATCGGCCGTGTAGAGGCCCTTCTGGTCCGTGAGGATGACCAGCGCATCGGCCTCGACGAGGTTGGCGACGAGCGCGCCGAGCGTGTCGTTGTCGCCGAACTTGATCTCGTCGTTGACCACCG
>CBHTTS010000379.1:0-3771 GCA_966095775.1 uncultured Variovorax sp.
CGGCCGCGGGCGCGGCGGCGGCCGGGGCTGCGGCGGGTGCCGGCGCAGCGGCCGGCGCCGAGGCCGCGGGCGCTTCGGCCGTCGGGGCAGCGGGCGCCTGGGCGAAGCTGGCCGTGCCTGCGGCGAGCAGGCTCAGACCGAGCGCGAGAGAAACAAGCAGTTTTTTCATGGTTGTTTTGTTCCGGGCTGGATCAGAGGGCTTCGCGACCGGTTTCGCCGGTGCGGATGCGAACGACCTGCTCGAGGTTGTAGACAAAGATCTTTCCGTCGCCGATCTTGCCGGTGCGCGCCGCCCCTTCGACGGCTTCGATCACGCGGTCCACGAGGTCGTCGGAGACCGCGGCTTCGATCTTCACCTTGGGCAGGAAGTCGACCACGTACTCGGCGCCGCGGTAGAGCTCGGTGTGGCCCTTCTGGCGGCCGAAGCCCTTGACCTCCGTGACCGTGATCCCCTGCACGCCGATGGCCGACAGTGCCTCGCGCACTTCGTCGAGCTTGAACGGTTTGATGATGGCTGTGACCAGCTTCATGATTTCTCCTTCTGGATGGAATGGATGGCGCGGCAGCGTGGGCCGCGCCTCGTTGTGTTTTCTTTTACAGCGTCTTGCTCAGCGTCACGATGAAGCGCGCCTTGTTGGGCGAGTAGTACTGTTCGCCGAAGGTGCCGAAGCCGAAGTCGTAGCCCGGGTGGCTCAGCGCGAGGTAGGAGCTCTTCTTGTTCGCGCCCTGCACCGAGCCCGCCAGCGCGAGGCCGTTGCCGAAGTCGTACGACACGCCGATGTTGTAGTCGACGTAGCTCTTGTAGCCCAGGCTGCGGATGTCGCTGGACATGTGCGTGTAGCCCACCGCGGCCTTCAGCGTGAGCTTGGGCACGATCTCCTTGCTGTAGCTCAGGTTCAGGTAGCCGGTGTTGCGGCCCTTCAGGCCCGAGCCGGACTTGTAGCCCGCATAGCCGAAGTAGTCCTTCGAGACGGTGTGCGAGTACTTCAGCGTGAACGAGCCGATGGCCTCGTCGGCGTAGGTGGCGCCGCCGTAGATCTCGGTGGTGTTGCCGATGGAGTTGCCCGGGTAGATGTAGGTCAGCAGGCCCACGTCGAGGTCGAAGGGGCCGGCCTTGAACTTGTAGCCGCCGTACAGGTCGGTCTCGATGCTGTTGCCCTGCAGCCAGTTGACGCTGGAGTTCCAGTTGCCGACGTAGAAGCCGCTCTCGCCGAAGGCGTAGTCGAAGCCGCCCTGGATGGCGGGCTTGAAGCCCTTGGTCTTGGCGTAGTCGTTCTTGCCGATCATGTCCTGGTCCTGACCGCGGAACTTGTAGTTGCTGGTCAGCGCCACGTTCCCCGTGAGCTGCGCGCTCGCAAGCATCGGCAGGGCGGCAACGGCGACGACGGCCATGGCCTGGGCGAATTTACGGTGCATCATCGGGACTCCTCGGGTTGGTGGTGGTAGTTGGCGGGGACACCGCCTGATAGCAGGGAGCGTGCCAAAGTGTTCGTCGATTGCGAAAGGCGCCGCCGGGCGCATACCGGACCGGGGTAACAGCGTGTTTGAAAATGTGGCGAGCGATGAACCGCCACGGTGCATGAGCCCGCCGCCGAGCGGGCGCACCATGTTGGGGAAAGGGAGAAGAATGAGCCTGTCTTTGGTGCAAAGCCGCGCCTTGCTTGGGCTGGATGCCGCCGCTGTCACGGTCGAGGTGCATCTGGCGAACGGCCTGCCGAGCTTCACGCTCGTCGGTCTGGCCGACACGGAGGTCAAGGAGGCGCGCGAGCGCGTGCGCTCGGCGATCCAGAACGCGGGCCTCGAATTCCCGAACAACAAGCGCATCACGGTCAACCTCGCGCCGGCCGACCTGCCGAAGGATTCGGGCCGCTTCGACCTGCCGATCGCGCTCGGCATCCTCGCGGCCAGCGGCCAGATCGAGGCCGCGAAGCTCGTGGGGCACGAGTTCGCGGGCGAGCTGTCGCTCTCGGGCGAGCTGCGGCCGGTGCGCGGCGCGCTGGCGATGGCGCTCGCTTTGCATGCGCGCGGCATCGCGGCGCGGCTCGTGCTGCCGGCCGACAGCGCCCACGAGGCGGCGCTGGTCCCCGGCGCCGAGGTCTACGGCGCGCGGCACCTGCTCGACGTGGCGGCGCGCTTCATGGCCGCGGACGCGGCGGCGCGCCCCGACGCCGCGGCGGACGGCGGCTGGGTCCGCGTGCAGGCCGCGCCCGCGGCCGACGCGCCGCAGCCGCCCGACCTCGCCGACGTCAAGGGCCATGCGGGCGCCCGGCGCGCGCTCGAGATCGCGGCCGCGGGCGGCCACAGCCTGCTGATGATCGGCGAGCCGGGCTCGGGCAAGTCGATGCTCGCGCAGCGCTTCGCGGGACTGCTGCCGCCGATGACCATCGACGAGGCGCTAGAGAGCGCCGCGATCGCGAGCCTGACCGGCGGCTTCTCGGCCGCGCGCTGGCGGGTGCGCCCGACCGCATCGCCGCACCACACGTCGAGCGCCGTCGCGCAGGTGGGCGGCGGCTCGCCGCCGCGGCCCGGCGAGATCTCGCAGGCGCACCACGGCGTGCTGTTCCTCGACGAGTTCCCCGAGTTCGCGCGCACCGCGCTCGAGGCGCTGCGCGAGCCGCTGGAGACCGGCACCATCACCATCGCCCGGGCCGCGCGGCGGGCCGAGTTCCCCGCGCGCTTCCAGCTCGTGGCCGCGATGAACCCCTGCCCCTGCGGCCACCGCGGCTCCACGCGCCGCACCTGCCGCTGCACCCCCGACCAGGTGGCGCGCTACCAGGCGAGGCTCAGCGGCCCGTTGCTCGACCGCATCGACCTGCACATCGAAGTGAACGCGATCCCCCCGCACGAACTGCTTGCGACCCCGGCGGGCGAGCCGAGCGCGCGCATCCGTGCGCGCGTGATCGCGGCGCGCGACATCGCGCTCGCGCGCCAGGGCGTCCCGAACCAGGCGCTCGCGGCCGGCGACATCGACCGCCACGCCGCGCTCGACGACGCCGCCCGCCGCTTCCTCGCCGAGGCCGCCGCGAAGCTCGGCTGGTCGGCGCGCAGCACGCACCGCGCGCTCAAGGTCGCGCGCACCATCGCCGACCTCGCGGGCAGCGCGGCCGTGCGCACGGTGCACCTCGCGGAGGCGATGCAGTACCGGCGCGCGCTCGAGGCCTGAGCGGCGCCGCGCCCGCGGCTACTTGAACTCGTGCGCCACCACCGGCGCCGACTTGCTGTCCTGCACCGTGACGCGCTGGCGGTAGACGTCGAGGTCGCCGTTGCGCACCTCGACGTTGTAGATGCCCGGGCGCAGCGAGAGCGACTTGAGCGGCGGGCTCACGCCGCGGTCCACGCCATCGACGAAGACCTGGCCCCAGGGCCGGATGTTGAACTGGACGCGGCCCATGCCCGGCGCCGCGGCGGGCGCGGACGTGGCGGGCGGGGTCGGGCCGCCCGCGATCACGGTCGGCACGGTGTTGGTCGGCGCGCCGGGCACGGCGGGCTGCAGCTGCGCCTGGGCCTGGCGGTTGAGCTCGGCGATCGCGTTGCGCGCCTCGCGCGCATGCACGCCGCGGCGCCAGCGGCGCAGGTAGGCCTCGTAGCCTTCGCGCGTGTTCTCGGCCTGCGCGAGGTTCCAGTCCTCGACCTCGCTGGTGGCCAGCGCGGGTTCGGGCGGCGGGGTGGCGGTCGGCAGCGCCGGCGACGCGGCCGTCGCGGCCGGCGTGCCCGCGGCGGGCGGCGGCGCGCCCACGGGCACGTTGTCGAGCGGCGTGAGCGGGCCGGCCG
>CBHTTS010000380.1:0-3757 GCA_966095775.1 uncultured Variovorax sp.
GAACGGTGCATGCCGCGCTTGGAAGGCGACTTCTTGTTTTGCTGGACGGCCATGATGGCTCCTGGATGTGTGTGAGGTGAGTGACAGGTTGCGGGCCCAGGCCATGACGAGGACGATGCATGGCGGCGCGCGCGAAGCCCATGATTATAGCCCAGATGCCGAAAAAGGGCTAATTGCGGTCTTCCGGCTTGCGCGAACGCAACGCGCCGAGCACCGCGAAGGGGTTCGGCTTGGCCTCCTCCGCCGCCTTGAAGTCCTCGTCGCTCGAGGACAGCTTGACCGGTGCCGGGCACACGTCGTGCACCGGCGTGAGCGGGATCTCCATCAGCAGCTCGTCCTCGACGAGCGCATGCAGGTCGAAGTCGCGGCTCACGGCGAGCACGTCCTCCTCCGATTCCTCGTCCTCGACCTCCGCCGTGGCCTCGTCGGCCACGAAGCGGAACCAGCGGTCGACCACGAGCGGCGTCGCCACGGGCCCGAGGCAGCGCTGGCAGGTCAGCGGCACGGTGGCCTCGGCGTCGAGGTGCAGCCAGGGCGCGGGCTTGCCGTCGGCGCCGGCGCGCTCCTCGCCCGCCGCCTTCCAGCGCACCGCCGGGGCGTCCACCGGCGCGTCCGCGGGCACGGCGAGCTCGGCCGCGAGCCGCGCGTAGTTCTCGACCGGATCGGCCGCTTCCAGCGTCGCGCCTGCCTGGGCGAAGCGCGCCACGTCGAGCCGCTCGGGGGCAAATTCTCTCTTCATCCGTGCCAGTCTAGCGCGCTCACGCACAATCATCGCCATGCAACGTTCCGTGATCCTCGCCTCGACCTCGCGCTACCGGCGCGAGCTGCTCACCCGGCTGCGCCTGCCCTTCGAGGTGCAGCCCCCCGAAGTCGACGAAACCCCGCAGCCCGGCGAGACACCCCGTGCGCTCGCGCAGCGCCTGGCGCTCGAGAAGGCCCAGGCCGTGGCGGCGCGTTATCCCGAGGCCGTGGTCATCGGTTCCGACCAGGTGGCCGACCTCGCGGGCGAGGCGCTCGGCAAGCCCGGCGACCATGCGCGCGCCACCGCGCAGCTGCGCCGCATGCGCGGCCAGACGCTGGTGTTCCAGACCGCGGTCGCCGTGGTGTGCCGCGCCACCGGCTTCGTTCAGCAGGACCTCGCGCCCGTGCGCGTGGTGTTCCGGCCGCTCGACGACGAGGCGATCGAGCAGTACCTGCAGGCCGAGCAGCCCTACGACTGCGCCGGCAGCGCCAAGAGCGAGGGCCTCGGCATCGCGCTGCTCGAGGCCATCGACAGCGACGACCCCACCGCCCTGGTCGGGCTGCCGCTGATCCGCACCAGCCGGATGCTGCGCGCCGCGGGGGTCGCACTCCTGTGACGCCGGGAAAGCTCTACCTCGTTCCCGCGCCGCTCGATTTCGGCTGCGAACCGCAGGCGCCGCTGCAGGATGCGCTGCCGCTCGGCACCCTGCAGGCCGCGGCGCGCATCACGCACTGGATCTGCGAGAACGCGAAGTCGGCGCGCGCCTACCTGAAGCGCATCGACGCCGTGGCGCCGCTGGCCGCGCCGCTGCAGGCCCAGGACATCCGCGAGCTGCCGCGCGAGGTGCACAAGAAGGGCGACCACGCGGGCCAGTTCGACGCCCGGCCGCTGCTGGCCGCGGCGCTCGGAGGCCACGACGTCGGCCTGCTCAGCGAGGCCGGCATGCCGGCCGTGGCCGATCCGGGCTCGTCGGTCGCGCGCGCCGCGCACGAGCTCGGGCTCGCGGTGGTGCCGCTCACCGGCCCCGTCTCGCTGCTGCTGGCGCTGGCGGCGAGCGGCCTCAACGGCCAGAACTTCGCCTTCGTCGGCTACCTGCCGCAGGACGCGGGCGAGCGCCAGGCGCGCATCCGCGAACTCGAGGCCCTGGCGCTCAGGACCGGCCAGACCCAGCTGTTCATCGAGACGCCCTACCGCAACGCCGCGCTGCGCCAGGCGCTGGTCCAGACGCTGCAGCACAACACCCGGCTCGCGATCGCGCGCGGGCTCACGCTCGCCGGCGCCGAGGTGCGCAGCCAGACCGTGAAGGCCTGGCGCGCGAAGCCGCAGGACACCGCCGACGAACGCCTGCCGGCCGTGTTCGCGATCGGGCGCTGACGATGGGGGTGACCGCCAGCCACCGCTGGGCCTCGCGCGCCCAGTTCTTCTCCTCGGGCTTCATCTTCGCGACCTGGGGCGTGCACGTGCCCACGGTCAAAGCGCACTACGGCATCGACGAGGCGCAGCTCGGCCTGGCGATGCTCGCGGCCGGCGCCGGCGCGATGTTCGGCCTCACGAGCGCGGGCCGATGGATCGGCCGCCACGGCCCGCGGCGCATGGCCGCGCTCTGCGGCTGCATCTACGCGCTGCTGCTCGCGGGACTGATCGCGGTGCCGGGCTACCTCGCGCTGCTCGTGCTGCTGGCCGCCTTCGGCCTCGTCACGAGCGTGTTCGACGTGGCCATCAACACCGAGGCGGCCGAGCTCGAACTCCGCGGCGGCCGCCCGCTGATGAGCGGCATGCACGGCATGTTCAGCCTCGGCGGCATGGCCGGCGCCGCGAGCGGCAGCGCCGCGCTCGCCGCCGGGGTCGGGCCGCAGGCGCACCTGCTCTGGGTCGCGGCGGCGATGGTGCTCGCGGTCGCGATCGCCTCGACGCGCATGCTGCCGCCGATCGCCGCGCCCGCCGATGCGCCGCCCGCGTCGCGCGGCTTCCGGCTGCCGCGCGGCATGCTCGCGGTGCTGGGCGTGCTCGCGGCCCTGGGGCTGATCGCCGAAGGCGCGATCTACGACTGGAGCGTGCTCTACATGCAGCAGGAGCTGCGCAGCCCGCAGGAGCAGGCCGCGCTCGCCTACGCGAGCTTCTCGGCGGCGATGGCGGCCGCGCGCTTCGGCGGCGACGCACTGCGCGCGCGCTTTGCGCCCGCGGCCCTGCTGCTCGGCAGCGGCGCGCTGGCCGCGGCCGCGATGACGCTGGTGCTGGTGACCGACCAGCCCTGGGTGGCGCTGGCGGGCTTCGCGGGCGTGGGCGTCGGATTCGCCAACGTGGTGCCGATCCTGTTCGGCGCCTCGGCCCGCATCCCGGGCCTGGAGCCCGCGAGCGGCATCGCCGCGGTCTCGGCGGTCGCCTACCTGGGCTTCATGGCCGGCCCGGCGGTGATCGGGCTGCTTGCGCGCGCCAGTTCGCTGACCGCGGCGCTCTACGTGGTGGTGGTCTTCGCCGTGGCGCTGGCGGCCTCGGCGCGGTTCATCAACGGCGGCAGCCGGCCCTGAGGCCGGCGCGCCGGCTCAGCGCAGCGCCGGCGCGGCGACCTGCATCGAGCGCACGGCGGCCGCGCCCATCGCGGCGCCGAACTTCTTGGCGAGCTTCTCGGCCACGTTGTCGCGCCGCGTGTAGTCGGTGACCTCCTCGGCCTTGATGACCTCGCGCGCCACGTAGTCGACGTTGCCGAGCTGGTCGGCCAGCCCGAACGCGACCGCCTGCTCGCCGCTCCAGAACAGCCCGCTGAACAGGCCCGGGGTGTCGAGCTTGAGCCGGTCGCCGCGCCCGCTCTTCACCACGTTGATGAACTGGGTGTGGATCTGCTCGAGCATCGCCTGCGCATGGGCGCGCTGCGCGTCGTTCATCGGGCTGAACGGATCGAGGAAGCCCTTGTTCTCGCCGGCGGTCAGCAGCCGGCGCTCGACGCCGACCTTCTCCATCACGCCGGTGAAGCCGAAGCCGTCCATCAGCACGCCGATGCTGCCGACGATGCTGGCC
>CBHTTS010000381.1:0-3728 GCA_966095775.1 uncultured Variovorax sp.
GCGCGAGCTGCAGCATGGTGAAGTTGTTGTAGCCCTGGCCGATGCCCAGCGAGATGGTCTCGCCCGCATACCACTTCTTCTGCTCGGGCCGCTTGTAGGTGTTGCGCTTCCACTCGGTGCTCGGCAGCACGCCGCGCAGCTCGCCGCCGAGGTCGATGCCGGTGATCTGGCCGAAGCCCAGCGGCTTCATGAAGTCGTGGATCATGTCCACGCCCATCTCGTTGGCGAGCGAGTAGTAGTAGATGTTGCTCGAGACCTGGATCGAGCGCCGCATGTCGACGCCGCCGAGGTAGCCCTCGGGGCTGCCGAAGCGGTGGCCGCCGAAGTTGAAGTAGCCCGGGTCGTTGACCACCACGCTGGCGCCGCGCTTGCCGGTCTGCAGCGCCGCGAGCGCCATGAAGGGCTTGTAGGTCGAGCCCGGCGGATAGGTGCCGCGCAGCGCGCGGTTGAGCAGCGGCTTGTCGATCGACTCGCTGAGCTCCTTCCAGCTCTCGGTGTCGATCCCCTCGACGAACAGGTTCGGGTCGAAGGTGGGCTTGCTCACGAAGGCCAGCACCTCGCCGGTCTTGGGGTCGATCGCGACCAGCGCGCCGCGGCGGTCGCCGTACATGTCCTCGACCAGCTTCTGCAGCTTGATGTCGATCGACAGCATCACGGTGTTGCCCGGCGTGGCCGGATGGCTCGCGAGCCGGCGCACCGCGCGGCCGCCGGCCGAGGTCTCCATCTGCTCGACGCCGGTCTGGCCGTGCAGCGTCTTCTCGTAGGCCTGCTCGATGCCGAGCTTGCCGATGTAGTCGGTGCCCTTGTAGTTGGCCTGGTCCTCCTCGGGCCATTCCTCCATCGCGGTCTTCTCGCGCTGGTTGATGCGCCCGATGTAGCCGAGCACGTGCGAGGCGATCTCGCCGTGCGGATAGTTGCGGAACAGCCGCGCCTTGATCTCGACGCCCGGAAAGCGGTAGCGCTGCGCCGCGAAGCGCGCGACCTCCTCGTCGCTCAGGCGGGTGCGGATCGGGATCGAGTCGAAGCTGCGCGAGTCCTCGCGCAGCCGCTTGAAGCGGCGGCGGTCGCGCGGCGAGATCTCGAGCACCTGGGTGAGCGCCTCGATGGTCTGCTCGACGTCGCCCACCTTCGAGGGCGTGATCTCGAGCGTGTAGGCCGAATAGTTCGAGGCCAGCACGATGCCGTTGCGGTCGAGGATCAGGCCCCGGTTGGGCACCACGGGCACGATCGCGGTGCGGTTGCTCTCGGCCTGCTCGGCGAGGTCGTCGTGCCGCACCACCTGCAGGTAGAACAGCCGCAGCCCGAGCAGGCCGAAGGCGAACAGCACGACGAGGCCGATCACGACCACGCGGCGCTTGAAGCGCGCGAGGTCGGCGGCGACGTTGCGGATTTCGGTCATGGCGGGTTGAGCTTAGGCGCGTGCGGCGGCGATGGCAATGCGGAGCGCGCGACTGCGGGACTTAGAGCGGCCGGTTCTCGTCGGGTTCCGGCGTGCGCCGCTGCGGCGCGAGCAGCAGCGCGGTCGCGAGCGGCCACAGCGCGGCCTCGATCGCGGGCGAGGCCAGCACCGACCAGCCCGGGAACACCCCGCCGCCGACCAGCCGCGCCACCACCTCGATGAACTGCGACACCGCGAACAGCGGCAGCACCTGCAGCGCCTGCGAGGCCACCGGATACCAGAGCAGGCGCCGGTGGATCGTGATCGCGAAGAAGCCCAGCGTGGTGTAGGACAGCGCGTGCTGGCCCAGCATCGCGGCCTGGTGCACGTCCATGCACAGGCCGAACGCGAAGGCCGCGCCGATGCCCACGCGCGCGGGCTGGTGCACGCCCCAGAACACGATGGCGAGCGCGAGCAGGTCGGGCATCCAGGCGGCGCGGCCGATCGGGATCATGTTGACGAGCAGCGCCACGACCAGGCTCGACCACATGAAGAGCGGGCTCACGGGCAGCAGCAGCTGCTGTTGTCCTGGACGCTTGATCATCGGGCGCGCTCCGCGGCCTTCTTGTCGGCCTTCTCGGCCTTGGCGGGCCGGGTCTCGTTCTTCTTGGGGGCCGCCGCGGGCGCGGGCGGCGGCGGCACGGGCGCGCCTGTCGGCGCGAGCACCAGCACGTAGCGCGCGGCCGTCACGCGCGCGAGCGGCACGCAGTAGATGCGCGCGAAGGCCGAGTCGGCGCGGCGCTCGATGCGCTCGATCTTCGCGACCGGCAGGCCCGGCGGATAGACGCCGTCGACGCCGCTGGTGGAGAGCAGGTCGCCCTCCTGCACGTCGGCATTGGCGGCCATGAAGCGCAGCTCCAGCCCGCCGCCGTGCGCCGAGGCGTCGCCGAAGGCCACGCTGCGCACGCCGGTGCGGGTGTTCTGCACCGGGATCGAGAGGTCGCGGTCGATCACCAGCGTGACCTCGCTCGTGAACGGCTGCACCTGCGTGACCTGGCCCAGCACCCCGTTGGCGTCGATCACGGGCGAGCCCGGCGCCACGCCCTGCGTGAGGCCCTGGTCGATCACGATCTTGCGCGTGTAGGGATCGGCCGCGTCGTAGAGCACCTCGGCCGCGCGGCCCGGCGCCTGCGTGGTCTGGCGCAGCTCGAGCAGCGCGCGCAGCCGCGCGTTCTCCTGCGCCAGCGTGTCGGCCTGGCTCGCGCGCTCGGCCTGCGCCATCAGCGCGCGGCGCGCCGCGTCCTCGTTGCGCTGCGCGGTCTGCAGGTCCTCGAAGTAGCGGCCGGCGGCGCTCACGGCCTGCACCGGCTTGAGCGCGAGCCACTGCACCGGGTAGAGCACCGCGCCCACGGCCGCGCGGATCGGCTGCACCAGGTGCAGCCGCGCGTCGGCCACCATCAGGAACAGCGAGAGCGCGCCGAAGAAGATCAGCTTGCTCAGTGCCGACTGCCCCTGGTTGAACAGGGGCGGGGCTGTTCGGTCGAGCGTGCCCAGGGGCATGGTTCAGGCCTGGCGGCGGTGCAGGGTCAGATGGCAAAAAGGCCGGCCTGCGCAAGCAGAGCCGGCCGCGGGAGGCAGTGGCGCATTCACTCGCTCGTGAAGATGCTGCCCAGGCGGTCCATGCGCTCGAGGGCGATGCCGCAGCCGCGCACCACGCAGGTCAGCGGGTCCTCGGCGACCAGCACCGGCAGGCCGGTTTCCTCGGCCAGCAGGCGGTCGAGGTCGCGCAGCAGCGCGCCGCCGCCGGTCAGCATCATGCCGCGCTCGGCGATGTCGGCGCCGAGTTCGGGCGGCGTCTGCTCGAGCGCGTTCTTCACGGCCGAGACGATGTTGTTGAGCGGATCGGTCAGGGCTTCCAGCACCTCGTTGCTGCTGATCGTGAAGCTGCGCGGCACGCCCTCGGAGAGGTTGCGGCCCTTGACTTCCATTTCCTTGACCTCGGAGCCCGGGAAGGCCGAGCCGATGTTCTTCTTGATGACCTCGGCCGTGGGCTCGCCGATCAGCATGCCGTAGTTGCGGCGGATGTAGTTGATGATGGCTTCGTCGAACTTGTCGCCGCCGACGCGCACGCTGCCCTTGTAGACCATGCCGCCCAGCGAGATGACGCCCACCTCGGTGGTGCCGCCGCCGATGTCGACCACCATCGAGCCCGAGGCCTCGCTGACCGGCAGGCCGGCGCCGATCGCCGCGGCCATGGGCTCCTCGATCAGGTAGACCGAGGTCGCGCCCGCGGCCTCGGCCGCGTCCTTGATGGCGCGGCGCTCGACCTGGGTCGAGCCGCAGGGCACGC
>CBHTTS010000382.1:0-3724 GCA_966095775.1 uncultured Variovorax sp.
AGGTGCATCCGTTCCGCCGCCACTTCGAGGACCTGCGGATCGGCGACTCGCTGCTCACGCACCGCCGCACCGTGGGCGAGGCCGACATCGTGGCCTTCGGCGGCATCTCGGGCGACTACTTCTACATGCACTTCGACGAGGTGGCGGCGAAGCAGTCGCCGTTCGGCAAGCGCATCGCGCACGGCTACTTCGTGCTCTCGGCCGCCGCGGGGCTGTTCGTCTCGCCCTCGCCCGGGCCGGTGCTCGCGAACTACGGGCTCGACACGCTGCGCTTCATCAAGCCCGTAGGCATCGGCGACACCATCCAGGCGCGCCTGACCTGCAAGCGCAAGATCGACCGAAACCGCAAGGACGCGAGCGGTCAGGGCCAGGGCGTGGTGGCATGGGACGTGGAAGTGACGAACCAGCTCGGCGAGCTGGTCGCGAGCTACGATATCCTGACCCTCGTCTCCAAGAAACCGGCCGCCGAGGCCGAAGCCCACTGAATGTTCGATCTCACAGGAAAAACGGCGCTCGTCACCGGCGGCAACGGCGGCATCGGCCTCGGCATGGCCGAGGGACTCGCGAAGGCCGGCGCGCGCGTCGTGGTGGCCGCGCGCAACGCGGCCAAGTCGGCCGCCGCGGTCGAGAAGCTGCGCGCGCTCGGCAGCGACAGCTTCGCGCTCGAGGTCGACGTGAGCGACGAAGCCTCGGTGCAGCGCGCCGTCGACGAGGCCGCGGCGCGCTGCGGCCGGCTCGACATCCTGCTCAACAACGCGGGCACGACGGTGCGCAAGCCGGTCGACCAGCTCTCGCTCGCCGAGTGGAACCAGGTGCTCGACACCAACCTCACGAGCGCCTTCCTCTGCAGCCGCGCCGCGCATCCGCACCTGAAGCGCGCGGGCGGCGGCAAGATCATCAACATCGGCTCGATGATGTCGATCTTCGGCGCGCCCTACGCGCCGGCCTACGCGGCGAGCAAGGCCGGCATCGTGCAGCTCACGAAGTCGACCGCGCTCTCGTGGGCCGCCGACAACATCCAGGTCAACGCGATCCTGCCGGGCTGGTTCGAGACCGAGCTGACCGACGGCGCACGCGCGATGATCCCCACGCTCTACGACCGCGTGGTGGCCCGCACCGCCGCGGGCCGCTGGGGCCGGCCGGCCGACATCGCGGGCACGGCGGTGTTCCTCGCGAGCGCGGCCGCCGACTATGTCACGGGCACCGCCATCCCGGTCGACGGGGGCTTCTCGATCTCTGGCTGAAGACGGGCGGTCCGTGTAAATTCGGCCGCCATGCTCTTCTGGTTTCAGATCTTTCTCTTTGTAGCCGGATCGGCCGCGCTGGCCTATGTCTCGCGCGGCCCGCTGCGCCAGCCGGGCTCGCATGGCTTCTACCGCTTCTTCGCGTGGGAGTGCATGCTGGTGCTGATCATCGTGAACCTGCCGGTCTGGCATGCCGATCCGTTATCGCCCGCGCAGATCGTGTCGAGCCTGATGTTCGTGGTGTCGATCTGGCTGCCGATCCATGCCGTGCGGCTGCTCAAGGCGCAGGGCAAGCCGACCGAGGCGCGCAACGACGATCCCGCGCTCTACGGCTTCGAGAAGACCAGCTCGATCGTCAGCACCGGCGCCTTCCGCTACATCCGGCACCCGATGTACACCGCGCTGATGCTGCTGGCCTGGGGCGCCTTCCTCAAGCAGTTCACCTGGGTCACGCTCGCGCTGGTGCTCGCGGCCACGGTGCTGCTCGTGCTGACGGCGCTGAGCGACGAGAAGGAATGCGTCGCGCACTTCGGCGAGGCCTACCGCGACTACATGCGGCGCACCAAGCGCTTCGTGCCTTTCGTCGTCTGACGCGGCTCAGCCGCCGCTCTTCTTCCGGCTCCGGCCCTTCTTCGCCGCCGCCGCCTCCCGCGCGGCGGCGCCCGGCTCGCCGAAGTCCGGCAGCGGCCGGCGCGCGACCGCCTCGGCCGCGGCGGGCGCCATCCCGAGCCCGCGCAGCACCAGCGTCGCCACGGCGATGTCGTGGCCGGGCGGCGCGAGGCCCAGCGCGATGCTGCGGATCGCCTGGGTGCAGCTGCCCATGATCAGGTCGAGCGCCGCGGCCTCGCTGTCGACGTGGAAGGCCTTCTGCGCGACGCCGCGGCGCAGGTCGGCCACGGCATAGCCGGCGACGTGCAACAGCAGCCGCGGCGCGGCCGCGGCGACGTCCATCATGAGCAGGGCCCAGGCCGGGCTCTGCTGCGCGAGCCAGAGGTAGCGGCGGTTGCCGATCGCCATGCGCTGCGCGCCCTCTTCCACGCCGACCTGGCTGTCGGCGATGCGCTCGCAGAGCGTCTGCGCGAGCCAGACCGCGACGTCCTGCAGCAGCGCCTCCTTGGTGCTGAAGTGGTTGTAGACGGTGCCCGGCGTCATGCCCGCCTGGCGCGCGATCTCCTGCATGGTGGCGCCCGCCACGCCGCGCGCCGAGAACACCTGCACCGCCGCGTGCAGCAGCTGGCGCCGGGTGCGCTCGCGCTTGCCCAGGCCGGCGGGCTGCGCGGCCAGCGCCTCGGCCAACGGCATAGGCAATCCGGCCAGTGCCGTTCCCTGGAAATTTGTCATATCGTTCAATTTTGAACAGAGCATTCAATTTTGCTCGCCCTCTTCATTTTAAGGACTTCCATGACAGCGATCCTCAATCTCGCGTACCTCGCGGTCGAGAGCGCGAGGCCCGCCGCCTGGCGCGCGTTCTGCGACCAGGTGCTGGGCCTGCCGCCGCCGCAGGCGCATGCCGACGGCAGCCTCGGCTGGCAGGTGGACGACCGCGCGCAGCGGCTGGTGGTGCAGCCGGGCCGCGGCGAAGACCTTGCGGCGCTCGGCTTCGAATGCGCCGACGACGATGCGCTCGACGCGCTGGCCGCGCGCCTCGCGCGCCACGGCCATGCGGTCGAGCCGGCGTCCGAGGCACAGCAGGCGGCGCGGCGCGTGCGGCGCCTGCTGCTCGCGCGCGACCCCGACGGCAACCGGCTCGAGCTGTGCACCGGCCTCGCCGCGGCAGCGCGGCCCTTCGCCTCCACCGCCTTCCCGCAGGGCTTTTGCACCGGCGAGCTCGGGCTGGGCCATGCGGTGCTGGTGTCGGCCGACACGCCGCGGCTGGAGGCCTTCTACGTGGAGCGGCTCGGCTTCGGCGTGACCGAGCGGCTGCACACGCGCGCTGGGCCGATCGAGGTCCGGGGCGTGTTCCTCCACTGCAACCGGCGCCACCATTCGCTCGCGATCTTCGACCTGCCGCTCGCGCGGCGGCTGCACCACGTGATGCTGCAGGCGCCGGCGATCCACGACATCGGGCTGGCCTACGAGCGCGCGCGCCGCTTCAAGGTGCCGATGAGCATGGGCCTGGGGCAGCATCCGGCGCCCGACGGCACCTTCTCGTTCTACGCCGCGACGCCTTCGGGCTTCGACCTGGAGATCGGCGCCGGCACGCACGAGATCGAGCCCCAGGGCTGGGCGGTGCAGCACACGCAGCAGGCGAGCGCCTGGGGCCATGCGCCGGGGCTGCGCATGCGCCTGCGCATGGCAGCGGGACTGGCGCGCCAGAAGCTGCTGCGCCGCCACCCGGCGCGCGCGGGCCGCACCGCCCCGGCGGCGGAGCACGCGCCATGAGCGCCGCCGCTGCGAACGGCCGCGGCCGCCGCTGGCTGCGCCGCGCCGCGCTCGCGCTGCTGGCGCTCGTGCTGCTCGCCGCGGGGGCGCTCGGCGCC
>CBHTTS010000383.1:0-3715 GCA_966095775.1 uncultured Variovorax sp.
CCCACATCCGCGAGACCGACGCCACGGTCAACGTGGTGCGCTGCTTCGACGACGACAACGTGGTGCACGTGGCCGGCAAGGTCGACCCGATCTCCGACATCGAGGTGATCCAGACCGAGCTCTGCCTGGCCGACCTCGCGACGGTCGAGAAGGCGCTGCAGCGCCACACCAAGGTCGCGCGCTCGGGCGACAAGGACGCGCAGAAGCTCGTCGGCCTGCTCGAACGCTGCCAGGCCGCGCTGAACGAGAACACGCCGGTGCGCGCGCTCGAGTTCACCAAGGAGGAGCTGCCGCTGGTCAAGAGCTTCACGCTGATCACCGCCAAGCCCGCGATGTTCGTCGGCAACGTGGCGGAGGACGGCTTCGAGAACAACCCCTACCTCGACCGCCTGCGCGAATACGCGGCGAAGCAGAACGCGCCCGTGGTGGCGATCTGCGCCAAGATCGAGGCCGACCTGTCGGAGATGGACGACGAGGACAAGAAGATGTTCCTCGCCGAGATCGGCCAGGAGGAGCCGGGCCTCAACCGCCTGATCCGCGCGGCCTTCAAGCTGCTGGGCCTGCAGACCTACTTCACCGCGGGCGTGAAGGAGGTGCGCGCCTGGACCATCCACATCGGCGACACCGGGCCGCAGGCGGCCGGCGTGATCCACACCGATTTCGAGAAGGGCTACATCCGCGCCCAGACCATCTCGTTCGACGACTACATCGCCTACAAGGGCGAGCAGGGCGCGAAGGACGCGGGCAAGATGCGCTCGGAAGGCAAGGACTACGTCGTCAAGGACGGCGACGTGATGAATTTCCTCTTCAGTTCCTGACCGCCGCCGCAGGCGCCGCATGCTCACGGTCCATCACCTCGAGAACTCGCGTTCGCAGCGCGTGCTGTGGCTGCTCGAGGAGCTCGAACTGCCGTACGAGATCGTGCGCTATGCGCGCGATCCGCAGACGATGCTGGCGCCCGCTTCGCTGCGCGCGGTGCATCCGCTCGGCAAGTCGCCGGTCGTGACCACCGACGACGGGCTGGTGCTCGCCGAATCGGGCGCCATCCTCGAGACGCTGGTCGAGCGCCATGGCCACGGTCGGCTCGCGCCCGCGGCCGGCTCGCCCGAGGCGCTGCGCTACCGCTACTGGATGCACTTCGCCGAGGGCAGCGCGATGTCGCCGCTGCTGCTCAAGCTGGTGTTCGACAAGATCGAGAAGCGCAAGATGCCCTTCTTCGTGAAGCCGATCGCGAAGGCGATCTCGGCCAAGGCCAAGGCCGCCTTCATCGTGCCCAACATCGAGAGCCACCTCGACTTCATGGAAGCCGAGCTCGGCCGCAGCACCTGGTTCGCGGGCGAGGCGTTCACCGCCGCCGACATCCACATGAGCTTCCCGGTCGAGGCCGCGCAGGCGCGCGGCGGACTCGATGCGAAGCGGCCGAGGCTCATGGCCTATCTGGCGCGCATCCACGCGCGCCCCGCCTACCGTCGCGCGCTCGAACGCGGCGGGCCCTACAGCCTGCTGAGCTGAAGCGCGCGCGCACGCATGCGCTCATGACGGAAAGATATAGAGCAGCGCGACCGTCATGCACACGTAGCGCAGGAACTTGCCGATCGCCATGTAGACGAGGCAGGGCCAGAACGACAGCTTGAGCCAGCCGGCCACCGCGCACAGCGGATCGCCGACGATCGGCAGCCAGCTCAGCAGGCAGGCCTTGGGGCCGAGGCGCTCGAGCCATCCGAGCACGCGCACGTGGTGCTTGGAGTGCGAGTACTTGTCGGCCACCTTGTGCGCGCCGTAGCCGATCCACCAGTCGACCGCGCCGCCGAGCGTGTTGCCCGCGGTGGCCACGAGCACCGCCGGCCAGAACATCTCGGGATTGAGCTTCAGCAGGCCGAACAGGAAGGGCTCCGAGCCCACGGGCAGCAGCGTCGCCGAGACGAAGGCCGCGATGAACAGCGTGGTGAGTCCGTACTGCGGCAGCGCGAGAAGGGCGAAAAGAGCGTCGAGCCAGGCTTGCATAAGGTGGAATCAGTCGCCGCAGTATAGGCAGCGCGGCGGCTGCGACGGATCGGAGAAAGCGCCGTGGTCGATGGGTGTTTGCACCGGCGTCGCGGGCGCAAATCGTTTCAGCGGCCGAAATGCCGCGTGGCTACAATCGTGCCTCATTTTTCAGCAGCCGGACTCGCGACGCTTCCTCCCCCCATGACCTTGCAGATCGGCCCCCACACGCTGGAGAACCGCCTGTTCGTCGCGCCCATGGCCGGCGTGACGGACCGGCCTTTCCGCATGCTGTGCCGCGAACTCGGCGCGGGGTACGCGGTCAGCGAGATGGTCACCTCGCGCAAGGAACTCTGGAACACGCTCAAGACCTCGCGTCGCGCCAACCACGACGGCGAGCCCGGTCCGATCGCGGTGCAGATCGCCGGCACCGATGCGGCCATGATGGCCGAGGCGACCGTCTACAACATCGAACGCGGCGCGCAGATCATCGACATCAACATGGGCTGCCCGGCCAAGAAGGTCTGCAACAAGTGGGCCGGCTCGGCGCTGATGCGCGACGAGCCGCTCGCGCGCGAGATCGTGCAGGCGGTGGTCGATGCGGCGGGGCCCTTCGGCGTACCCGTGACGCTGAAGATGCGCACCGGCTGGAGCGAAGCGCACCGCAACGCGGTGGGGCTCGCGCGCGACTTCGAATCGATCGGCGTGCAGATGCTCACGGTGCACGGCCGCACGCGCGAGCAGGGCTACAAGGGCCACGCCGAGTACGACACCATCGCCGCGGTGAAGGCCGCGGTGCGCATTCCGGTCGTCGCCAACGGCGACATCCGTTCGCCCGAGAAGGCGCGCGAGGTGCTCGCGGCCACGGGCGCCGACGCGGTGATGATCGGCCGCGCGGCCCAGGGCCGGCCCTGGATCTTCCGCGAGATCGCGCACTTCCTCGCCACGGGCACGCACCTTGCACCGCCGCTCGTGGCGGAGGTGCGGCGCCTGCTGCTCGACCACCTGGCGGCGCACTATGCGCTCTATGGCGAATGGAGCGGGGTGCGCAGCGCCCGCAAGCACATCGGCTGGTACGTGCGCACGCTGCCCGACGGCGAAGCCTTCCGCTCGCGGATGAACGCGATCGAGGATGCCGAGGGGCAGCTGCGCGCGGTGGCGGACTATTTCGACGGGCTCGCGGACCGCATGGACCGCATGCCCGCACACCAGGCGGCCGAAGAGTTGTCCGGTGAAGAGGAGGCGGCCTGTGCCGCCGATTGAGAGAAGAGAAGAAAAAGCATGAGCAAGAAACACATCGAGGACTGCGTGCGCAGCAGTCTGGACAGCTACTTCCGCGATCTGCGCGGCACCGAGCCCGACGGCATGTACGAGATGCTCGTGCGCGTGGTCGAGAAGCCCCTGCTCGATGTCGTCATGACGCGCGCCGAGGGCAACCAGTCCAAGGCCGCGCAATGGCTGGGCCTGAACCGCAACACGCTGCGCAAGAAGCTCGTCGAGCACAAACTTTTGAAATGAACCACGGCACCTCCATGGCCCAGACTGCACTCATCTCCGTTTCCGACAAGACCGGCATCCTCGAATTCGCCCAGGCGCTGCACAAGCTCGGCGTCAGGCTGCTGTCCACCGGCGGCACCGCCAAGCTGCTCGCCGACGCCGGCCTGCCCGTCACCGAGGTGGCCGACCACACGGGCTTTCCCGAGATGCTCGACGGCCGCGTGAAGACGCTGCA
>CBHTTS010000384.1:0-3710 GCA_966095775.1 uncultured Variovorax sp.
GCTCGACATCTGGATGCCCGACACCGACGGCGTCACGCTGCTCAAGGAATGGTCCGCCGCCGGCCTGCTGACCATGCCCGTCATCATGATGAGCGGCCACGCCACCATCGACACCGCGGTCGACGCCACGCGCATCGGCGCCTTCGCCTTCCTCGAGAAGCCGATCACGATGCAGAAGCTGCTCAAGAACGTCGAGCAGGGCCTCGCGCGCGAGAACGCCCGGCGCGTCGCGGCGGGCATCGTCCCGCCGGCCTCGGGCGCCAACCAGCCCGCCGCGATCACGACCACCGGCGACAGCCTGCTCCTGGCATCGCTCGCCTCGGTGCCGGTGCCCGACGCCGGCCCGCAGTCGACCCAGAGCTTCGACCTCGACCGCCCGCTGCGCGACGCGCGCGACGGCTTCGAGAAGGCCTACTTCGAGTTCCACCTCGCGATGGAGAACGGCTCCATGACCCGCGTGGCCGAGAAGACCGGCCTCGAGCGGACCCATCTGTACCGCAAACTCAAACAACTTGGCGTCGATCTTTCCAGAGGCCGCAGAAGCGCTGTATAATTTAAGGCTCACACCAAGGCCCGGTAGCTCAGTTGGTAGAGCAGCGGATTGAAAATCCGCGTGTCGGTGGTTCGATTCCGCCCCAGGCCACCAAATCCGCAAGGCGCTGCATCCGCAAGGTTGCAGCGCCTTTGTCTTTGGCGGACGCTCCGCTCGTCTCGACGCAGCGGCGCGTCAGATGGAAATCCCGAGCCGAAGCGAGGCAGGCCGCACTCGCTCGCCACCGGACGCGTGCTTGCGATAGACGACAAGGTGCGCCGTCGGCAAAGCCCGCCTTTTGTCTTTCAAGATGCAACGCGCCGCTGCGCCTACACCCTTGTGAGCCTGACCCTACAGAAGACCGCCACGCGAAAAATAAGGTGGAGCGGAACGCGGGAGGCTGGCTCTACCTTTGGGTTCTGCGCCCCCGCACTTCGCTTCATCTTCTGGAGACCGCATTGGACTTCGCATCACCGGGGCGCATCGAGCGGCGCACGTTCCGGGTGGCCCTGCGCCACATCGCGCTCGCGGCCGAGCTCGACCTGCCCGAATCGCCGCGCGGCGTGGTGCTGTTCGCCCACGGGTGCGGCAGCCCCCGGCGCGGCCCGCGCGGCAGCCCCGAGGCCCAAAGCCTCAACGAGGCCCGGCTCGCCACGCTGCGCGTGGACCTGCTGACGCCCGAGGAGGCCGAGAGCGACGAGCGCGCGCCCAAGCTGCGCTTCGAGATCGCGCTGCTGGCCGAGCGGCTCGCGGGGCTGGCCGACTGGCTGCGCGCGCAGGCGCCCGTCGCCGGGCTGCCGATGGGCTGCTTCGGCGTGGGCACCTGCGCCGGCGCCGCGCTCGCGGTGGCGGCGCAGCGGCCGGAGGCGCTGGCCGCGGTGGTGTCGCGCGGCGGCCGGCCCGATCTCGCGGGCGCGGCGCTCGAGCGCGTGCGCGCGCCCACGCTGCTCATCGTGGGCGGCAACGACGGACCCGTGATCGACATGAACGAGCAGGCCCTCGCGATGCTGCGCTGCGAGAAGCGGCTGTCGCTGGTGCCCGGCGGCACCCATCTGTTCGAGGCGCCCGAGGCGCTCGGCGTCGTCGCCACGCTCGCGCGCGACTGGTTCCGCCGGCACCTCGATCCGCGCGGCGCCAAGCCATGAAGCGATGAACCCCGATCCGCCCACAAGGAAGGCAGCCGAAGGATGGAAGAAGCGATCAGCGCATTGACCGACGCGACCCTGCTGGGATTGCCCGTGCTCGACCTCGCGTTCGCGCTGGCCGCCGCGCTCTCGACCTACGTCGCGATGCGGCTGGTGCTGCGCTATGCGGTGGGCCGCATGCGCAGGATCGCGGGGCACACCGGCAACCAGGTGGACGACATGGTGGTGGACGTGCTCGCCAGCACCAACCGGCTGTTCCTGCTGCTGGCCGCGGTGCTCGTCGGCGTCGGCATGCTCGATCTCTCGACGCGCTGGAACGAGCGCGTCTCGCACCTGTGGTTCATCGCGCTCGCGCTGCAGCTGGGCCTGTGGTTCACCAAGGCCGTGAGCCTTGGCCTGCGCCGCTACGAGGCGCGCCACAGCGCCGCCGGCATGACGCAGGTCGGCGCCTCGGCGGTGCTGCTCGCGTGGTCGCTGCGCACGCTGCTGTGGGCCGTGGTGCTGCTCGCGGTGCTGTCGAACCTGGGCGTCAACATCACGGCCTTCGTGGCCAGCCTCGGCGTGGGCGGCATCGCGATCGCGCTCGCGGTGCAGAACATCCTCGGCGACCTGTTCGCCTCGCTCTCGATCGCGGTCGACAAGCCCTTCGAGGTGGGCGACGCGATCGGCGTCGGCGACCTCTCGGGCACGGTGCAGCACATCGGCCTCAAGACCACGCGGCTGCGCAGCCTCAGCGGCGAGCAGATCGTGATCGGCAACACCGACCTGCTCAAGCAGGTGGTGAAGAACTACCGCCGCATGGGCGACCGCCGCATCGCCTTCACCTTCGGCCTGGGCTACGACAGCAGCCCCGAGCAGCTCGAGGCGGTGCCGGGCATCGTGAAGCGGCTGATCTCCTCGCGGCCCTCGCTCAAGCTCGACCGGGTGCACTTCCAGGGCTTCGGCGAGAGCGCGCTCAACTTCGAGGTGGTGTACTTCGTGACCAGCCCGGACTACGCGCTCTACATGGACGAGCAGCAGCGCCTCAACCTCGCGATGATGCGCGAGTTCGCCGAGCTGGGCGTGCACTTCGCGGTGCCCTCGCGCCGGGTGTTCGTGGTGAACGAGGACGATGGGGCGCGGACGCCCGCGCGCGGCGACGAGGCCGAGGAGCCGCAGCCGCACGGGCGCGCGTGGAGCGCCCACTGAGCGGCCGCCGTCAGCGCCGGGCCTGTCGCAGCCCCTGCGCGAGCGCCCGCAGGTCGTCGGGATGCAGCATCGCCTCGCGCGCCGTGCGCGCGGTCTCGTCCTGGTGGAGCGCGGCGCGCAGCCGCGCGGCGTGCGCGAGCGCATGCCAGACCGGCGCCAGCGCTTCATGCGGCGGCGTCTCGCCGCGCGCGAGGCGCCCGGCGAACGCGAGGCTCGCGGGCTCGCCCAGCAGCACCGAGCGGCTCGCGGCGCTCAGCAGTGCCTGCGGCAGCGGCTCGGCGGGTGCAGGGCAGCAGTAGATCACGCGCGGCGGTAGCGCATGGCCGCCGGGCTGCAGCGCGCGCAGCGCGGCGCCCTCGAAGTGCACCGTGCCGTCGTCCGAGCGGAAGGCATAGACGACGCCGGCCTCCGCCTGCGCGAGCCGCGCCAGGCCGCGCAGCAGGCGCGGGAAGTCCGACGCGACCGCGGCCGGCGATGCCTTGGTCTCGACCAGCAGCACCGGCTCGGCCGTGCCGGGCAGGCCGCCGTCGCGCACGATCGCGGCATCCCATTCCTCCTTGGCCTTGCGCGACCCGCCGGGAAAGCCGCGCGGATTGCGCAGGCTTCGCACCACGCGATGCGATGCGGCCGGGCCGTCGCTGCCGTGGTTGAGCGCATCGGCCAGCGCGCGCAATGCCTGCACGCCCGCGGCCTCGGCCAGCTCGCCCGCCTGGGCCGAAGCGCGGCCGCGGGTCGCGGCGGCCTCGCTGCCGGCTGCCGGTCCGTGCCGCCGGCAGAGCGCCTCGTAGCGCTGCACCGGCGCGAGCCGCCGCAGTGCATCGCCGCGCACGAGGCGCCCCAGCGCC
>CBHTTS010000385.1:0-3702 GCA_966095775.1 uncultured Variovorax sp.
TGATCCCGCTGGGCGGCGTGATCTGCCGCGACAAGCTCTACGACGCGATGATGAAGACCGACGCGCCCGAGCACGTGGTGGAGTTCTTCCACGGCTACACCTACTCGGGCCACCCGGTGGCCTGCGCGGCGGCGATCGCGACGCTCGACCTGTTCCGCCACGAGCAGCTGTTCGCGCGCGCCGGCGAGATGGGCAAGCTGCTCGGCGACGCCTTCCACAGCACCTTCAAGGGCCTGCCCAACGTGATCGGCATCCGCAGCCTCGGCCTCGCGGCGGCGGTGGAGCTCGCGCCGATGGCGGGCGCGCCGGGCAAGCGCGCCTACGAGATCTTCCTCGACTGCTTCCACAAGGGCGCGCTGGTGCGGCCCGCGGGCGACGTGCTGGTGATCGCGCCGCCGTACATCGTCGAGAAGCAGCACATCGACACGCTGGTCAACACGCTCGCGGATTCGATCCGGAAGTTCGCCTGAGCCGCGCGGGCCGCGCCGCGCTCACTTCCTGAGGCTCGCGCAGTAGTCCTTCTGCGGCAGCGCTGGCGTGCGCCAGACGGCGTCGTAGGCCGTGCTGCCGCGTGTCGCGTCGGGCGTGTCGCCGGCCTGCAGCCGGACGGCCTTGACCGAGACCTCGGTCGGCAGGTGCTGCGGCACGCCGAGCGTCTTGTCCGCATGGGCCGCGCCGGCGACCAGCAGCACCGTCTTGCCCTGCTGGCGGGCCTTGATCGCGGTTTGCGCGAGCGCGCGGTCGCGCGCGACCTGGATGCGCGTCATCGGCCCGATCTGCGCTTCGGGCAGCAGCCCGCAGTGGCCATCGCGCACCGCCGCCTTCTGCGCGGCATGTGCCTCGGCGCCGAGCTGGGCGTCGAGCGAGACGTCGGCCATCGCGTTCTTCATGCGCGCACGCGGCAGGTTGCCGCCGATCACGGGCACGCCCGCGCGCACCGCGGCCATCACCGCGGGGCCGTAGTCCTGCCAGGGCCAGGCCTTGTCGTTCCAGCCCAGCGAGTCGCGCACCTGCGCCTCGGTGGCGGTGGCGCCGAGCAGCACCGCGCCCGTACCTTCCTCGGCCATCTCGAGCACCAGCGCGGCAAGCCGGCCCTCGCGTGCGAGCGCCTCGACGGCCTCGCGCTCGATCGCGTGATGCGCGGGCGCGTCGTGCTGCTCGCCGAGGATCACCACGTCGGCGGGCAGCAGCGCAGCGACGCGGCGCGCCACGGGCAGGTCGGCGCGGTCCTGCAGGGTGGCGCAGGCCGAAAGCGCCAGGGCCAGCAGCGGCCAGATCAGGCGGAGCCGGCGCGGGCCGGAAGCCCGTACGGGGGAGGGGAGGCGTTGCATCGCGCCATACTATGCGTTGGCGCGCGCAAGCCGTGCCATCCATTGCCGCCTTTTCCCGTGCCTTCCTTCCGCTACCTGGTCCGCGTGCTGGCCACGCTGCTGCTCGCGCTTGCCGCGGCCGAACTCTGCCTCGCGCTCCACACCCCGCTGCCGTGGATGATCGGGCCGCTGCTCGCGGTCTCGCTGGCCTCGATCGCGGGCGCGCCGACCGCGAGCCTCACGCCGCTGCGCAACGCGGGGCAGTGGACCATCGGCACCGCGCTCGGCCTGTACTTCACGCCGCAGGTGGTGGCGCTGGTGGCCGGCCTCTGGTGGGCGATCGCGCTCGCCATCGTCTGGGCGCTGCTGCTCGGCTGGGGCTTCGGACGCTGGCTGCACGGCATGCATGCGCCGCGCATGCCGCACGTGCCGGCGAAATCCATGAGAGCCACCACTTACTTTGCTGGCGCCATCGGCGGCGCGTCGGAGATGACGCTGCTGTCCGAATCGGCCGGCGCGCGCACCGACCTCGTGGCGGCCGCGCACAGCCTGCGGCTGGTGGTGGTGACGGTCACGATCCCGTTCGCGATGCAGTGGAGCGGGCTGCACGGGCTCGAGATCAACCCGAGCGCGGTGCGCGAAGTCAACGCCGGCGGGCTCGCGCTGCTGGCGCTCGCCACCGGCATCGGCGGCCTCGCGATGCGGGCGCTGGGCCGCACCAACCCCTGGTTCATGGGCGCGCTGCTGGTGGCGATGGGGCTCACGATCGCGGGCCTGTCGCTCTCGGCGGTGCCGACCTGGTTGTCGAACGCCGCGCAGCTGGTGATCGCCGTGAGCCTGGGTGTGCGCTTCAGCCGCGAATTCCTCCACACGGCGCCGCGCTGGCTCGGCTCGGTGGCGCTCGGCACGCTGGCGATGCTGGTGCTCTGCGCGGGCGCCGCCTGGCTGCTGGCGCGCGCGACCGGACTGCATCCGGCCACGATGATCCTGAGCACCTCGCCGGGCGGCATCGCCGAGATGTCGATCACAGCCAAGGTGCTGCAGCTCGGCGTGCCGGTGGTCACGGCCTTCCAGGTGTGCCGGCTGGTCGCGGTGCTGTTGCTCGTGGGGCCGATGTACCGGTGGATCTACGCGCGCCGCTGAAGGCGCCCCGCGCCGCCGCCAACGAAAAAGCGCCCCGCAGGGCGCTTTTTTCCGTTCGGCCGGTGGGGCAGGCGGGTCAGTGGACCAGCACCGGGGTGTGGGCGAGCTCGGCGTAACCTTCGAGCGTGTCCTCGACCTCTTCCTGCGTCGGCGTGTTGAGCTGCCAGGCGGCAATCTGCTGCTGGAACAGCTCGGCCCAGGACCCGTCGAGGTAGACCTCCTTGCCGGAACGCTTGTCCACGATCTCGAAGCCGTGGCGTTCCAGGACCGGCACGTTGGGAAGCGCCGGCGTATCGCTTTCGTTCGGCTGCACGTGCACGACGACGAAAGACTCCGAGTCATAGAGCATGTTCATTGCAGGGCCTGTGAGGATGTCGATGGCGTTCATGGGGCTTACATAGCAATCAACGCGCCAGTTTCAAGGCTGGTTGTCCGGCGGACCGGGGAAACGCATGAATTCCTATGTCCTGTTCCTTTGAGATGCCTGAACCTTGGCATTAGTTCGCCGGCCCGGCCGGAAGCGATTCGCGCAACTGCATGTCGGCGAAGTCGCCGTTGGCCTGTGTCTGTTTCATCCGCACCGGCAGGTAGCCGAGCGCCGGCGCGAGCCAGATCTCGATCCGGTCGTCGAACTCGCGCCGCGGGCTGCGCGTGAGCTTTCGCACCGTGTATTCGCCGGCCGGGACGCTCATCTGTTCCTCGCCCTCGACATTGAAGACCCAGACGCCGGCATCGCGCGGCCCCACGGTCTGGATGGCGATCCGGCTGCCGGCCGGGTAGCGCGCCGGGTCCCCCGCGAGCATGCCGCCGAGCTGCATGACCACGCTGAGCCGGTCCTGGGCGCCGGGCTGCAACGGCACGGGCGGGGCGTTGTTGCTGAACATCACCTGCCCCTGGTCGCGCAGGAAGTGCGAGGCGACCTCCGACCTGCGGCTTTCCGAGAAGCGCGCGGGTTCGATGCCGGTCGCGCCGATCCGGCCCGTGCTGTGCTGGCTGCGGATGGTGCGGAACAGGAATTTGAGCGACAGCCGCGCGTCGTAGCTGCTGCCGTCCTGCAGCCAGACCAGGTCGCCGAACACCCCCTGCATCGGCGACGCGCCCTGCTGGCCCGTGACAGCGAAAGCCAGCTTCACCGACCCGGGGATGCGCAGCGATTCCGAGCCGACGACCTGCCCCTGGTCCTGCCCGGCGCCGTCGGCGGCGCTGCCCGGAGCGGCCGCCGTGGCGCTGCCGCCGGAGGCGGCGCCGG
>CBHTTS010000386.1:0-3649 GCA_966095775.1 uncultured Variovorax sp.
TCCTGCAGCTTGTTGCGCGCGCCGCTGATCGTGAAGCCCTGGTCGTAGAGCAGGTCGCGGATGCGGCGGATCATGAGCACCTCGTGGTGCTGGTAGTAGCGCCGGTTGCCGCGCCGCTTCATCGGGCGCAGCTGCGTGAACTCCTGCTCCCAATAGCGAAGCACGTGCGGCTTGACGCCGCAGAGTTCGCCCACCTCACCGATCGTGAAGTAGCGTTTGACGGGGATGGGCGGGAGTGCCTTGTCGGCCATGTTCTCCATTGAAATCAAGCGATTGCGCAGCAAACCTCAGAGGTTACTCCACGCACGCGCGCAGCACCAAGCACTATTCACTCGGTGCCCAGGCTCCATTCGACCTCGGGCGCGCCGCCCTGCGGGGCGTCGATGCTGCCGTGGATCTGCTCCTTGAGCTTGGCGCTCGCATGGAAGGTCGCGACCCGGCGCTCGCCGATCGGGATCGCCTCGCCGGTGCGCGGGTTGCGGCCCGGCCGTGGCGCCTTGACGCGGATCTGGAAGTTGCCGAAGCCCGAGATCTTCACGTCCGAGCCCTCGATCAGGCTGTTGGCGATCAGATCGAAGAAGGCCTCGACCATGTCCTTGGATTCGCGCTTGTTGAGACCGATCTGCTCGAACAGCAGGTCGGCCAGGTGCGCCTTGGTCAGCGCGGGCGTCTCGAGCGCTTCGAGTGTGAATTCCGCAGCGTTCATTCTCCTCACCCCCTCAGGCGTGCGCCCAGCTTGGCGCCCAGTTGTTCGACGATGGCCCGCACGGCCGGCTCGACCTGCTCGTCGGTGAGCGTGGCGCTGTCGCTCTGGAAGCTCAGGCGCACCGCCATGCTCTTCTCTCCCTGCGCCAGGCCGCCGCTCGCGGCACCGGCCGCACCGTCGCGGGCCGGCTGCGGGCGGTAGATGTCGAACAGCGTCGCATCGCGCAGCAGGCCCTGGGCGGCGGCGGCCGAGCGGATCGCCTGCATCAGCGCATCGTGCGTGACGGCCTCGGCCACGACGACGGCGATGTCGCGCTCCACGGCCTGGTGCCGCGGCACCGGCTGCGCCACGGGGACCGGCCGTTCGGTGACGACATCGAGGTCGAGCTCGAACAGCACGGGCGCGAGCGCGAAGTCCCACTTCTGGCGCCAGCGCGGATGCAGCTCGCCGACGAAGCCGACGGCCTTGCCGTCGAGCAGCACGCGCGCCGAACGGCCCGGATGCAGCGCGGGATGCTCGGCCGCTTCGAACACCGGCACGCGCGGCGCGAGCAGCGCCTCGACGTCGCCCTTGGCGTCGTAGAAGTCGACGCGCTGCGGCTTGCCGTCCCAGCGCGCCGCCTCGGCATCGCCCCAGGCGAGGCCGGCCACGCGCATCGGCTGGTGCACGCCGCGCACGGTGCTGTCGGTGGTCGCCACGCTGTCGTCGCGCAGGAACACGCGGCCGAGCTCGAACACGCGCACGCGCGGTGCCTTGCGGTCGAGGTTGAACTTGAGCACCTGCAGCAGCGAGCCGATCAGCGAGGAGCGCATCACGCTCATCTGGCTCGCGATCGGGTTGAGCAGCTTCACGGGATCGGCGTTGCCCGCGAGGTCCTGCTCCCAGTGCGCCTCGACGAAGCTGAAGTTGATCGTCTCCTGGTAGCCCAGGGCGGCGAGGCTGCGGCGCACCGCGAAGCGGCTGCGGCTGGCTTCGGGGCGCGCGCGCGCGGTGATCGGCGCGAGCGGCGCGGTGGTCGGCAGGTTGTTGAAGCCGATCAGGCGCGCCACCTCCTCGATCAGGTCTTCCTCGATCGTGAGGTCGAAGCGGTGCGGCGGCGGCGTGACGGTCAGCGTGCCCTCGCCCTCGGCGAGCGTGAAGCCGAGGCGGCGCAGCGCGTCGGCGCACTGCGCCTGCGTGAGCGGCATGCCGATGACGCGTGCGGCGCGGGCCACGCGTAGCGTGACGGGCATGGCTTCGGGCACGCGCAGGATCTGGTCGTCCATCGCGCCGGCCTGGCCGCCGCAGATCTCGATCACGAGCTGCGTGATGCGCTCGATGATCTCCACCGTGCGGCTCGGGTCGACGCCGCGCTCGTACCGATGCCCGGCGTCGGTCGAGAAGTTGAAGCGGCGCGAGCGGCCCTGCACGGCCTCGGGCCACCAGAAGGCGGCCTCGATGTAGATGTTGCGCGTGTCGTCCGAGACCGAGGTGGCGTCGCCGCCCATGATGCCGGCGAGCGACTCGACGGCCTCGGCGTCGGCGATCACGCCGACCTTGTCGTCGACCGTGATGGTGTTGCCGTTGAGCAGCTTGAGCTGCTCGCCGGCCCGACCCCAGCGCACCGTGAGGCCGCCGTGGATCTTGTCGAGGTCGAAGATGTGGCTCGGTTGGCCGTACTCGAACATCACGTAGTTCGAGATGTCGACCAGCGGCGTCACGCTGCGCTGGCCGCAGCGCGCGAGGCGCTCGACCATCCAGGCCGGGGTCGCGACCTTGGTGTCGACGCCGCGCACGATGCGGCCCGAGAAGCGGCCGCAGAGCTCGGGCGCCTCGACCTTCACGGGCAGCTTGTCGGCGAACGACGGCGCCACGGGCGCGATCGCGGGCTTCGACAGCGGCGCGCCGGTGAGCGCGGCGAGCTCGCGCGCGATGCCGTAGACGCTCAAGCCGTGCGCAAGGTTGGGCGTGAGCTTGAGCGTGAGCAGCGCGTCGTCGAGCTTGAGCAGCTCGCGCACATCCGCGCCGACGGGCGCATCGGCATCGAGCTCGAGCAGCCCGCCGTGGTCTTCGCTCAGGTGCAGCTCGCGCGCCGAGCACAGCATGCCCTGGCTCTCGACGCCGCGCAGCTTGCCGAGCTTGATGACGAAAGGCTTGCCGTCCTCGCCGGGCGGCAGTTCGGCACCGACGAGCGCGCACGGCACCTTGATGCCGACGCGCGCGTTGGGCGCGCCGCAGACGATGTTGAGCAGCGCGCCCTGCCCCGCGGCGTCGACCTGGCCTACATCGACTTGGCAGATGCGCAGCCGGTCGGCGTTGGGATGCTGCACCGCTTCCTTGATCTCGCCGACGACGATGCGGCTGAAGGGCGGCGCGACGGGACGGCGCTCCTCGACCTCGAAGCCGCCCATGGTGAGCGTCTCGGCCAGTGCGGCGCTGTCGAGGGGCGGGTTGCAGAACTCGCGCAGCCAGGATTCCGGGAATTGCATTCTTCGATCTCGTTCGTATTCGTTTCGCTAGGGACGGCTCGGGCGCGCGGGCCCGCTCACTGGAACTGCGACAGGAAGCGCAGGTCGCCGTCGAAGAACAGCCGCAGGTCGTTCACGCCGTAGCGCAGCATCGTGAGCCGGTCCGGGCCCATGCCGAAGGCGAAGCCGATGTAGCGCTCGGGATCGAGGCCCATGTTGCGCACCACGTTCGGATGCACCTGGCCCGAACCCGCGACCTCGAGCCAGCGGCCGGCGAGCGGGCCGCTCTGGAACTGGATGTCGATCTCGGCGCTCGGCTCGGTGAACGGGAAGAAGCTCGGGCGGAAGCGCAGCACGAGGTCGTCGCGCTCGAAGAAGGTGCGGCAGAAGTCGGAGAACACCACCTTCAGGTCCTTGAAGCTGACGTTCTCGCCGAGCCAGAGGCCTTCGCACTGGTGGAACATCGGCGAGTGCGTGGCGTCGCTGTCGACGCGGT
>CBHTTS010000387.1:0-3634 GCA_966095775.1 uncultured Variovorax sp.
CCGCGAGCGCATCCCCGAGCGCGTGGTGCACGCGCGCGGCTCCGGCGCCTTCGGCGTCTTCGAGGTGACGGCCGATGTCACGAAGTGGACCAAGGCCCGCTTCCTCTCGCAGGTCGGCAAGAAGACCGAGGTGCTGGCGCGCTTCTCCACCGTGGCCCTGGAGCTCGGCTCGGCCGACACCGTGCGCGACCCGCGCGGCTTCGCGCTCAAGTTCTACACCGAGGAGGGCAACTACGACCTGGTCGGCAACAACACGCCGATCTTCTTCATCCGTGATCCGCTGAAGTTCCCCGACTTCATCCACTCGCAGAAGCGTGACCCCTACAGCCACGTGCAGGAGCCCAACAACGCCTGGGACTTCTTCTCGCATTCGCCCGAGGCCACGCACCAGTTCACCTGGCTGTTCGGCGACCGCGGCATCCCGAGGAGCTACCGCCACATGGACGGCTTCGGCTCGCACACCTTCCAGTGGGTCAATGCGACGGGCGAGGCCTTCTGGGTCAAGTATCACTTCAAGACCCTCCAGGGCATCGAGACCTTCGTCGCCGAGGAGGCGCAGCGCGTGGGCGGCGAGAACCCGAACCACCACCACCTCGACCTGCTGCACTCGATCGAGCGCGGCGAGTTCCCCCGCTGGCGCGTGCAGGTGCAGATCATGCCCGTGGCCGAGGCGCAGACCTACCGCTTCAATCCCTTCGACCTCACCAAGGTCTGGTCGCACAAGGACTATCCGAAGATCGACATCGGCATCCTCACGCTCGACCGCAACCCCGACAACTACTTCGCCGAGATCGAGCAGGCCGCGTTCAATCCCGCCAACTTCGTGCCGGGCATCGGGCCCTCGCCCGACAAGATGCTGCAGGGCCGCCTGTTCAGCTACGGCGATACGCAGCGCTACCGCCTCGGCATCAACCACACGCAGCTGCCGGTGAACCGGCCGCGCGCCACCACGGCGCAGAACTACGGCCGCGACGGCGCGATGCGCGGCGACGGCAACGGCGGCCGCGGCCCCAACTACGAGCCCAACAGCTTCAGCGACGCGCCCAAGCAGAGCAACGAGCCCGTGTACGCCCCGCTCGAGATCCACGGCTGGACCGGCAGCCACGCCTGGCAGAAGCATCCCGAGGACAACGACTTCGTGCAGGCCGGCGACCTCTACCGGCTGATGGACGAAGCGGCCAGGGAACGGCTCGTGAACAACATCGCGGGCGCGCTCGGCGCCGTGACGCGGCAGGACATCATCGACCGCTCGATCGGCTACTTCCGCCAGGCCGATGCCGACTACGGCGCGCGGCTCGAGAAGGCCGTCAAGGCCGTGCAGGCGCGGATCCGGGGCGAGGAAGTCAGCGTCCAGGTCGGCAAGCCGGCGCACGACGCGAGCCGCAGCTGAGCGGCCGGCCGGGCCTCGCCGCGGCGCCGCGCGAGGCGTAGGATCGATGTGCGGCCGCCGCCGCTTTCCGGCGGCGGCTTCGGCGCCGATCCTCGAGGAGGTCGCATGAGCCATGGCATTGCGGGTCCCGCCGCGCCGCCTTCGCGGCCGTGGGTCCGGACCCTCGTCCTCACGGCCGTGGCCATGCTCGCCTTCGCGGCCAATTCGCTGCTGTGCCGCCTCGCGCTGCAGCAGGCGGCCATCGATCCGGCGAGCTTCGGCAGCATCCGGCTCGCCGCCGGCGCGCTGACGCTCGCGCTCGTCGTGCGCTTGCGCGGGCGGCCGCCCGCCGCGCTTCCCGCGCGCGCCGACTGGCTGGCCGCGCTGATGCTGTTCGGCTACGTCGCCTTGTTCTCGTTCGCCTACCTGAGCCTGCCGGCCGGCACCGGGGCGCTGATCCTGTTCGGCGCGGTCCAGCTGACGATGTTCGGCGCCGGCCTGTACGCCGGCGGCGAACGCTTCGGACCGATCGGCTGGGCGGGTTTCGCGCTCGCCGTGGGCGGCCTGGTCTACCTCGTGTCGCCGGGCCTGGCCGCGCCGCCGCTCTTCGGCGCCGCGCTGATGGCTGCTGCGGGCGTGGCCTGGGGCGTGTATTCGCTGCGCGGCCGCGGCGTGGCCGATCCGCTCGCGGCCACCGCGCGCAACTTCACACGGGCGGTGCCGTTCGCGCTCGCGCTGAGCCTCGTGTGCCTCGCCGGCGCGCGCGTGGACGCGCGCGGGGTCGCGCTGGCCGTCGCGTCCGGCGCGGTGACCTCGGGGCTCGGCTACGTCGTGTGGTACGCGGCGCTCGCGCGGCTGACGGCGCTGCGCGCCGCCACGGTGCAGCTCTCGGTGCCGCTGCTCGCGGCTTTCGGCGGCGTGCTGTTCCTGTCGGAGGCGATCACGCCGCGGCTCGCGGTGGCGTCGGTCGCGATCCTCGGCGGCATCGCGCTCGTGCTGGCGCAGAAGTCGCGCAGCGCCCGCGCCTAGGCAACGGCCACACCCACCTTCGCGCCTGCGGCCACGATCTCGCCCCAGGTCGCGTCGTCGAGCCAGATGCCGTCGCGCTCGCGCGTGGCGCGCGCCGCGCGTTCGGGCTCGCCCGCGATCTGCACCTGCTCGAAGCCCGCGCCCGGCGGGCTCTGGCGCAGCCAGTCGACGAAGGCGCGCGCTTCCTGCTCGAAGCGCTGCTGCGTGCCGAGCTTCGCGGGATCGATCAACACCGTCAGCATGCCGTTGAGCACCGTGCGCGCGGTGTCGGCCGGGCGGTGCCAGGTGCCGCCGCCGGTGAGCGCGCCGCCGAGCAGCTCGCAGGCCACCGCCATGCCGTAGCCCTTGTGCTCGCCGAAGGTCATGAGCGCGCCGAACAGCCCGTTCGACTGCGGCACCACCACCACGCCGGGGTCGTTGCTCGGCGCGCCGTGCTCGTCGATCAGGTAGCCGTCGGGCACCTGCTCGCCCTTGTTGTGCGCCACGCGCATCTTGCCCTGCGCCACGCGGCTGGTCGCGAAGTCGAGCAGGAACGGTTCCGCGCCCGCGAGCGGAATGCCGATGCAGCAGGGGTTGGTGCCGAAGCGCCCGTCGCCGCCGCCCCATGGCGCGACCACGGGCCGCGAGAGCACGTTGACGAAATGCATCGAGACCAGGCCTTCGGCCGTGGCCATCTCGGCGAAATGCCCGATGCGGCCCAGGTGGTGCGCATTCGCGAGCGTGAAGATGCAGCTGCCGTGCTGTTTCGCGCGCTCGATGCCGAGCGC
The DNA here is from genome assembly GCA_966095775.1 of uncultured Variovorax sp. Lineage (GTDB taxonomy): Bacteria > Pseudomonadota > Gammaproteobacteria > Burkholderiales > Burkholderiaceae_C > Variovorax. The sequence continues at coordinate 3,166 of CBHTTS010000387.1, forward strand.
CATCGCCTGCACGCCGACCACCTGGCCGTAGCCGTGCTGGCCGTCGAGGGCGAGCAGGGTGCCGATGTCGGTGACCACGCGCACGGCGGCGTTGGGCACGAGTCCCCGCTCGGCGACCGCGTCGACGTAGCGCGGCAGCATGCCCACGCCGTGCGAGTCGTGGCCGCTGAGGTTCGCGAGCACCAGGTTGGCGGCCACCTGTTCGGCTTCGGCTGGCGTGCTGCCGGCGGCTTCGAGGATGTGGGCGCAATGCGAGCGCAGCGCCGAGGCTTGGAGAGTGTGGGGCATGGGTTCCTTACATCACGGCGCCGACTTGCCAGGGCACGAATTCGTTTTGGCCATAACCGTGCTGCTCGCTCTTCGAGGCCTGGCCCGAGGCGGTCGCGAGCACGAGTTCGAAGATGCGCTGGCCCATTTCCTGGATCGAGGCCGTGCCGTCGACGATCTCGCCGCAGTTGATGTCCATGTC
>CBHTTS010000388.1:0-3506 GCA_966095775.1 uncultured Variovorax sp.
GCCAGGTCGAGTGCACGATCAACGGCCTGGGCGAGCGCGCGGGCAACTGCTCGCTCGAGGAGATCGTCATGGCCGTGAAGACGCGCAAGGACTACTTCGGCCTCTCGCTCAACATCGACACGCAGCACATCGTGGCCGCGAGCCGCATGGTGAGCCAGACCACCGGCTTCGTGGTGCAGCCCAACAAGGCGGTGGTGGGCGCGAACGCCTTCGCCCATGCCTCGGGCATCCACCAGGACGGCGTGCTCAAGGCGCGCGACACCTACGAGATCATGCGCGCCGAGGACGTGGGCTGGACCGCGAACAAGATCGTGCTCGGCAAGCTCAGCGGCCGCAACGCCTTCAAGCAGCGCCTGCAGGACCTCGGCGTCGCGATGGAGAGCGAGGCCGAGATCAACGCGGCCTTCCTGCGCTTCAAGGAACTGGCCGACCGCAAGTCCGAAATCTTCGACGAGGACATCCTCGCGCTCGTCAGCGCGGAGGAGCTCTCGAACGTTGACGAGCAGTTTGCTTTCGTCTCCCTCTCCCAGCATTCCGAAACCGGCGAACGTCCGCACGCCAGGGTGGTGTTCACCTTCCAGGGCAAGGAAGTCACCGGCGAATCCGACGGCAACGGCCCGGTCGATGCGTCGCTCAAGGCCATCGAGTCGCATGTCAAGAGCGGCGCCGAAATGGTGCTTTACTCGGTCAATGCGATCAGCGGCTCGACAGAAAGCCAAGGAGAAGTTACAGTTCGGTTACAAAATGCAGGGCGGGTGGTGAATGGCGTGGGCGCAGATCCCGACATCGTGGTCGCGTCCGCCAAAGCTTATTTGAGTGCACTCAACAAGTTACAGAGCCAAGCTGAGAGAGTGTCTGCGCAGGGCTAGGTTTGCGGCGATCCTTGTTATTCGAATGAAGAAAAGGATGCAAGTAACTGATATTGCCTGTCTTTTTTGATTTCGATACACTGCGGTCCTCATTTTCGCCGCTGGAGATTTATCAATGCCCGAAGCCCGTCTCCGCCGAGTTTCCAGCCAGCGGTTCCTGCCCGCCGTCAAATTCGTCGCCGTCGCGCTCTGCGCCACGGCGTTTTTGCTGCCCGGCGCGCAGGCCGCCAAGAAGGAAAAGACTGTTGCCGCCAAGACGGCCGTGGCCAAGAAGGCCAGGGCCGCGGCACCGGTGGAAGCCAAACGATCCGCCAAGACCCGCGTGGCGAAGGCCGATCGGAGTGAAAAAGTCGTTCGCGGCGGCCGCAACGTGGTCGCCAGCATCCGCCAGAAGAACGGCAAGACCGTCGTCGCCGTGCAGCGCCGCTCGGTGGTGCGCGTCGAAACGCCCGCACGCCAGTCGTTCGGCCAGCTGGCCGGACTGCACAGCGTGGAAGACGCGCTCGACCTGAAGTCGAGCGTGGCGCTCGTGATCGACCAGGACACGCACGAGGTGCTGTTCAGCAAGAACGACCATGCCGTGCTGCCGATCGCCTCGCTGACCAAGCTCATGACCGGCCTGCTGATCAGCGAGGCCAAGCTGCCGAGCGACGAGCTCATCACCATCACCCAGGACGACGTCGACACCGAGAAGGGCAGCCGTTCGCGCCTGACCGTCGGCACCACGCTGTCGCGCGGCGAGCTGCTGCACCTGGCGCTGATGTCGAGCGAGAACCGCGCGGCCCACGCCCTGGGCCGCACCTATCCGGGCGGCCTCGCCACCTTCGTGAGCGTGATGAACGCCAAGGCGAAGATGCTCGGCATGAAGGACACGCGCTACGTCGAGCCCACGGGCCTGTCGAGCCGCAACCAGTCGAGCGCGCAGGATCTCGCGCTGCTCGTCAATGCCGCCTATGCCGACGCCACCGTGCGCCAGCTGTCCACCTCGCCCGAATACCAGGTCGAGGTCGGCAACCGCGTGCTGCAGTTCAACACCACCAACCGGCTCGTGAAGAGCCCCGACTGGGACATCGGCCTGCAGAAGACCGGCTACATCTCCGAGGCCGGCCAGTGCCTCGTGATGCAGGCCAAGGTCGCCGGGCGCAAGCTGATCATGGTGTTCCTCGATTCGGCCGGCAAGTTCAGCCGCATCGCCGACGCCGAGCGCGTGCGCCGTTGGGTCGAGGCCACGCATGCCTCGACGGGCTCGCCCGCCGCGTCGCGCAACGCGCCGAGCTACCAGGTCGCCGGCTGATCCTGCGCCGCGGCCCGCGACGGGCCGCGCGGCGCCTCAGCCCACCGCCGAAGACGCGCCCGGGGACAGGCCTGCCGGGGAGCCGCTGCCCCCCGCCGGCGCCTTGTAGCCCAGCGCCTCCGAGATCTCGTTCGCCGTGGCCTGCAGCTTCGGCAGCCATCCCTCGTCGAGCCGGTCCGCCGGGGCCGAGATCGACAGCCCCGCCACGAGCTTGCCCTGGTCGTCGTAGATGCCCGCGGCCATGCAGCGCACCCCCAGCTCCAACTCTTCATTGTCGCGCGCGATGCCGTACTGCCGCGCCCTCGAGAGCTCGCGTTCGAGCGCCGGCAGCTGCGTGATGCTGTTGCGCGTGTGGCCCGCCAGGCCCGTGCGCGTGGCGTAGCTGCGCACCCGCTGCGGATCGTCGGCCGCGAGGAACAGCTTGCCGGTCGAGGTCAGATGCAGCGCCGCGCGGCCGCCGATCGCCCGCACCACCTGCATGCCCGATCGCTCGCTGTAGGAGCGCTCGATGTAGACGATCTCGTCGCCCTGGCGCATGCTGAGGTTGACCGGCTGCTGGGTGATCTTGTGCAGCTCGCGCATCGGCCCGAGCGCCGCGTCGCGCACGTTGAGCCGGCCCTTGACGAGGTTGCCCAGCTCGAGCAGCCGCATGCCGAGCCGGTAGCTGCCGGCCTCGGGCCGGTCGACGAAGCGCCCGACCGCGAGGTCGTTGAGGATCCGGTGCGTGGTGGAGGGGTGCAGGCCCGTCTTCTCGCTGATTTCCTTCAGCGAGATGGCCTCCTCGCGCGAGGCGAGCACGTCGATCAGCGCGAACATGCGCTCGATCACCTGGATGACTGGAACGGCAGGAACGTCGGTTTGGTTTTTTCTCATGGCGCGATGCGGTGTGGACCGGGCGCCATTTTACCTTGTGAAATCGGTTGGTGCTTGCCAGCGGCCGTCGATCAGCAGCTCATGGGGCGCGAAGCGCGCCTTGTAGTTCATCTTCGCGCTGCCTTCGATCCAGTAGCCGAGGTAGACGTGCGGCAGCCCGAGCTTGCGCGCCTGCTCGATCTGCCACATGACGCTGTAGGTGCCGTAGCCGGTCGACGCTTCCGGCTCGTAGAAGGTGTAGACGGCCGAGATGCCGTCGTTGAGCACGTCGAGGATCGACACCATTCGCAGCGCGCCCGCGCTGCCGTCGGCCGTGGTCTCGCGGAACTCGACCAGGCGCGAATTCACGCGGCTCTGCAGCAGGAACTGCGTGTACTGGTCGATGCTGTCGTGGTCCATGCCGCCGCCGGCATGGCGGCCGTTCTGGTAGCGCAGGTAGAGCTGGTAGTGCTCGGGCACGAAGCACAGCT
>CBHTTS010000389.1:0-3495 GCA_966095775.1 uncultured Variovorax sp.
CGCGAAGCAGCGCGACAGGCCGGTCATCGTGCCGGAGCTGCCGCAGCCGAAGACGATCGCGTCGAGCCCGCCGACGTCGGCCATCTGGCGCAGGATTTCCGGGCCCGTGCCGAACTCGTGCGCGGCGGGGTTGTCGGGGTTGCCGAACTGGTTGATGAAGTAGGCGCCCGGCGTCTCGCGCGCGAGGCGCTCGGCAAGGTCCTGGTAGTAGTCGGGATGGCCCTTGGCGACATCCGAACGCGTGAGCACGACCTGCGCGCCCATCGCCTTGAGGTTGAAGATCTTCTCGCGGCTCATCTTGTCGGGCACGACGAGGATGAGCTTGTAGCCCTTCTGCTGCGCGACCAGCGCCAGGCCGATGCCGGTGTTGCCGGCGGTGCCTTCAACCAGCGTGTCGCCGGGGCGGATCTTCCCGGCCTTCTCGGCCGCTTCGATCATCGACAGGCCGATGCGGTCCTTGATGGAGCCGCCCGGGTTCTGCGATTCGAGCTTGAGGTAGAGCTCGCAGACGCCGGTGTCCAGGCGCTGCGCCTTGATGATCGGCGTGTCGCCGATCAGTTCGAGTACGGATTGATGGATGCTCATGCGGGCAGTGTAAGAGCCCGGCGTGAAGCGCGGAAAGTGCGGCGCGCCGCCACTGGCCGCAGGCGACGCGATCGGCGCGCACGAAGGGGCGCCCGGCCATGCGGGCGCCTTCGGGGAGGGAGGGATCCTTCGCACCGGGGCGGCTGCTGGGCGCAGCCGCCCCGGTTCTCAGGAGACGCGGGCGGAGAGACCGACGAGGAAGTCGCCGCCCACGGCGAGGAAAGAGGTCGTCGTCAGTGGCGTTGCAGGTCGTACATGCGGACCAGGCGGTCCTTCGCAGCCAGTTTTTCGCGCTTCATCTGCGCCAGGGTGATGTCGTCGATCGGTAGCACGCCCAGTTCGGCGTCCATCACTCTCTTGTCGAGATCCTTGTGGCGTTGATAGAGCTGCTTGAATTCCGGGTTGGCCTTCATCAGCGCCTCGATCTCCGGCTGCGGTCGTTCTTCGAACATGTAGAGCCTCCTTCAGCGGGTAAGGAAGCCCCGGCCCATGGCCGAGGCCCGTGCGGAAGGCCCCGCAGACGAAAACGCCCCGGTCCTCGAAGGACCAGGGCGTCGTGCGGGGTCATGGAAGAGCAGGTCGGGGTCGGCGGCCTCACAAGGACCGGCCCCGTACTGACGTGGGGCTGCAGGGTCCTTCGAAAGGGGCGTTGACGTCATCGACCAGGCTCATCGCCAAGCGGAAAACAGGCCGCTTGGAGTACCGACCCTACTCTTCCCAACCGGGGTCGGCAAGGGCGTCGGGGACGGGATGTGAGCTGCGTCGTGAAGGTCGCGACGAGCGGAAGGCGGCCGGGGCCGCGCTTCCGCGGGTTTCACGCAAGTTGTTGATTCAACTTGATTTACTTGGACTGAACGACCAGCTCGGTGCGATCGGCCTTGCCTGCCTTGCCGTTCACCTGCACCTGGCCCTGCGGCCAGCCGCCGGCGACGAGTGCATCGCGGACGGCCTCGGCCCGACGCTGCGCAAGCTTGGCGTCCGCCGCGGTGACATCGACCCGTACGCCGGGCGAAGACGAGGCCTGCGCGTAGGCCGCTACCGTCTTGACCGTGGTCTGCGCACCGCTGCCAAGGGTCGCCTTGCCGGAGCCGAAGCTGCCCTTGTCCAGGGCGAAGACCTCGCCGCGGCTGTCGCGTTTGGCGGTCGGCAGCTTGCCGCCGGTCACCAGTTCGGCTTCCTCGCGGGCCAGCTTGGCCTGACGATCGCGCGCCGCGTTGAGGCGCGCAGTCTGGGCACCGGCAACGCCCTTCAGCGCGCTCTCGACGTCCTGCATCGCCACCGCGTCAGCCTCGCTCTGCTGGCGCAGGCGCTCGGCCTCCTCGGCCTGCATCTGGGCCTGCAGCCGCAGGCGTTCGTTCTCTGCACGAGCGCGGGCGGCGTCGCGCTGGCTCGCTTCGACCAGCAGTTCGGCCCGCTCGCGATCGAGCTGGTCGACCTGGCGCTGCATGGCCTGCGTGCGGGCAGCCGATTCGGCGATCGCGACGCGGCGCTCGGCCACGTACAGCGCGCCGGGGCGGTCGCGTTTGGCGGCCTGGTCGAGCGTGCTCACGGCCTGACGGGCCTGGAGTCGCTCGTAGGCGGCGAAGGTGTTGAGCGTGGAATCGGCGTCGAGTGCGGTCAGGCGCTGCGACAGTCGGGCGGCGTCGGGGTTGTCGGCGGCTACGGCGGGCGCGGCGGCGAAGCACGCGGCCAGCGCGGCCGTGAGGATCATCGGACGAAGGTTCACGGCTGGGCCTCCTGGAGACGGCGGCGCAGCTCTTCGACTTCCGCGCGACGCTGGTTGAGTTCGGCCGTCGCCAGCGCCTCGCGGCTCCTGGCGTAGGCAAGGTCGGCATCGGCGGCCGCGGACAGCGCGAGGCGTCGCGCCTCGTCCTGGTCGCCACCGCTCATCGCGGCCTGGGCCTGCGACAGCTCGGTGCGGGCGGTGCCCAGCTCCTGCGGCGCGTACTGGTCGGCGTCGGCGTCCTCGGCGCGGGTCACGGCCTGCCGGGCCGAAGCCAGCTCACCGGTCGGCGGGGGCAGCGACGCGCACGAGCAGAGTGCGGAAGCGAGAACTGCAGCCAGCAGCGGAAATCGGATTTGTGCGAAGCTTGGACGCATTGGGGAGGCCGTGCCTGTGATTGGTGCCCGGCCATTGTCGTAAAGCCGCCGCCGCGCTTGCAACGGGATGGGTTCCGGGCGTGAGGGCGCAAGAATAGGGGTTGCTTGCATGGACATCGGCTATTTCCTGAAGCTGATGACGGAAAAGAACGCGTCGGACATGTTCCTGACGACCGGCGCACCGGTTTATATCAAGGTCGAAGGCAAGCTCTACCCCCTCGGCAATACCGGCCTGCCCCCCGGCATGGTCAAGAAGATCGCCTATTCGCTGATGGACGAGGGCCAGGTTCCGCTTTTCGAGCGTGACCTCGAGCTGAACATGGCGCTCGCCCTGCCCGAAGCCGGCCGCTTCCGCATCAACGTGTTCAAGCAGCGCGGCGAAGTCGGCATGGTGATCCGCGCCATCCGCAGCGTCATTCCGTCGATCGAGGAACTGCAGCTGCCGCAGGTGTTGAAGGACATCATCATGGCCCCGCGCGGCCTGGTGCTGATCGTCGGCTCCACCGGTTCGGGCAAGTCGACCACGCTCGCGTCGATGATCGACTACCGCAACAGCAACATCTCGGGCCACATCCTCACCATCGAGGATCCGATCGAATACCTGCACAAGCACAAGAAGTCGATCGTGAACCAGCGCGAGGTCGGCCTGGACACGCACGCCTTCCACAACGCGCTGAAGAACGCGATGCGCGAGGCGCCGGACGTCATCCTCATCGGCGAAATCCTCGATGCCACGACGATGGAAGCGGCGATCGCGTTCGCCGAAACCGGCCACCTGTGCCTGGCGACGCTGCACTCCAACAACGCCGA
>CBHTTS010000390.1:0-3184 GCA_966095775.1 uncultured Variovorax sp.
GCGCGGCCAGCAGCAGCACGCGGTTCGAGATGCTCTTGGAGCCCGGCAGCCGCACGGTGCCCGAGGCTGCCGCGAGCGCGGGAACGTCGAGGAAGGCGGTCGAGAACATGTCAGACCTCGTGGGAGGAGGCGTCGCTGGCGGGCTGCCAGGCGGCGCGCGCCCGGCTGGCTCCGGCGATCGCCTGCTCGAGCGCGGGCGCGTCGACCGCGGCCATCAGCGCCTCGATCTCGAGCAGCGCCTGGCGGAAGGCCTGCGACTGCTGCAGCACCTGCTCGCGGTTGGCGAGCAGCACGTCGCGCCACATGACCGGATCGCTCGCGGCGATGCGCGAGAAATCGCGGAAGCCCGGGCCCGCGAGGCTCAGGAAGCGTTCGCCCTGCGGCTGCGCGGTCAGCGCGTTGATGTAGGCGAAGGCCAGCAGGTGCGGCAGGTGGCTCACGGCCGCGAAGGCGCCGTCGTGCTCCTCGTGGGTCATGGTGACCACGTTCGCGCCGATGCCGCTCCACAGCTGCGTGGCCCGCTGCACGTTGGAGCGCAGCGTGGTCTTGACCGGCGTCAGCACCACCTTGCGGCCGGTGAAGAGCGAGGCCTCGGCATGCTCGACGCCCGAGACTTCCTTGCCGGCGATCGGATGCGCCGGGACGAAGTTCGCGAACTGGCTCTGCAGCCCGTGGCGCGCGGCCTCGATCACGTCGCCCTTGGTCGAGCCGACGTCCATCACGAGCGTGTCGTTGGCGATGCCGTGGCGGATCGCCTTGAAGGTGGATTCGGAGGCCGCCACCGGCACCGCCAGCAGCACGAGGTCGGAGCCCGAGACCGCGAGCAGCGCCGAGGGCGCGGCCACGTCGATCACGCCGAGCTGGCGCGCGCGTTCGGTGGTGGAGGGCGACTTGCTGTAGCCCACCACGCGTTTCACCAGCCGGGCGCGCTTGAGCGCCAGCGCGAAGGAGCCGCCGATGAGCCCGCAGCCGATCAATCCCAGTTGCTCGAACATGTGCTTTGGGTCCGGCTCAGGCTTTGACGGGGTAGGCGCCGAGCACCTTGTAGAACGCGCACAGGCCGCGCAGCTCGGCCAGCGCGGCCGCCACGTTGGGCTGCGAGGGGTGGCCGTCGAGGTCGATGTAGAAGTAGTACTCCCACTGGCCGGTGCGCGCGGGGCGCGACTCGAAGCGCGTCATCGAGACGTTGTTGAGCTTGAGCGGCACCAGCAGGTCGTGCACGGCGCCCGGGCGGTTGGGCACCGAGACGATCAGGCTGGTGCAGTCGCGGCCCGAGGCGGGCGGCATCGGCAGCGTCTGCGGCAGGCAGATCACGGCGAAGCGCGTGCGGTTGTACGAGTCGTCCTGGATCGCGTGGGCGACGATGTGCAGGCCGAAGCGGGTGGCGGCGCGGTCGCTCGCGAGCGCGGCCCACGCGGGATTCGAGGCGGCGAGCCGGGCACCCTCGGCATTGCTCGAGACGGCGCGCCGCTCGGCGTTCGGCAGGTGCTTGGACAGCCAGGTCTGGCACTGGGCCAGCGCCTGCGGATGGGCCAGCACGGCCTCGATGCCCTCGAGCGTGTTGCTGCTGCGCAGCAGGTGGTGGCGCACCAGCAGGCTGACTTCGCCGACCACGTGCGCGGGCGAATGCAGGAACAGGTCGAGCGAGCGCGTGACCACGCCCTCGGTCGAGTTCTCGACGCCAACCACGCCGTACTGGGCGCTGCCGGCGGCCGTGGCATGGAACACCTCGTCGAAGCTGGCGCAGTAGATCAGGTCGGCCGCGCCGCCGAAATATTCGACCGCGGCCTGTTCGCAGAAGGTGCCTTCGGGGCCGAGCACGGCGACGCGCTGCGGCGATTCGAGCGCGAGGCAGGCCGACATGATCTCGCGCCAGATGGCGGCGACGTGCAGGTCCTTGAGCGGGCCGCCGTTGCTCTTCTGCATCTTCTCGATGACCTGCGCCACGCGGTCGGGGCGGAAGAACGGCGTGCCCTCGCGCTTCTTGACCTCGCCGACCAGCTCGGCCACGTGCGCCCGCTGGTTGAGCAGGGCGAGCAGCTGCTGGTCGAGCGAATCGATCTGCGTGCGCAGACCGGCCAGGCTTTCGGAGTTGTCGGGGGAGGAGGGCGGTGTGGGGGCTGGGGCGGTCATCGGTGAGGTCCGCACGCGTCTGTCTAGGCGTGCGACCGCTCGAATTCTCGCATGTAGCTCACAAGTGCTCTCACGCCCTCGATCGGCATCGCGTTGTAGATGCTCGCGCGCATGCCGCCGACGGACTTGTGGCCCTTGAGCTGCAGCAGGCCGGCCTCGCGCGCGCCGGCGAGGAACGCCTCGTTGCGGCTTTCGTCGCGCAGGAAGAACGGCACGTTCATGCGCGAGCGGCAGCTCGGGTCGATCTTGTTGAGGTAGAACGACGAGCCGTCGATGAAGTCGTAGAGCAGCTTCGCCTTGGCGATGTTGCGCTGCTCCATCGCGGCGACGCCGGTCAGCCCGCCTTCGGTCTGCGCGAGCAGCCACTGGAAGGTCAGCCCGGCCATGTAGATGCCCCAGGTCGGCGGGGTGTTGTACATGGACTTGTTGTCGGCCACCGTCTTGTAGTTGAAGGCGCTCGGGCAGATCTCGAGCGCGTGGCCGAGCAGGTCGTCGCGCACGATCACCAGCGTCAGGCCGGCCGGGCCGAGGTTCTTCTGCGCGCCGCCGAAGGCCAGCCCGACGCGGCGCCAGTCGACGCTGCGCGAGGCCACGTGCGAGGAGAAGTCGATCACCAGCGGCGCGTCGCTGCCGAACGCGGCCAGGTCGGGCAGCTCCTGGAACTCGATGCCGTTGATGGTCTCGTTGGTGCAGGCGTGCACGTAGGCGGCCTTGCCGCTGAGCTGCCAGGTCGCGGGATCGGGCAGGCGCGTGTGCTGGTCGGCCGCGTTGCTCGCGGCCACGTGCGCCGTGCAGTAGCGCTGCGCTTCCTTGTGCGACTTGATGCTCCAGCTGCCCGTGAGCACGAAGTCGACCGTGCCGCCGCGCGACAGGTTCATCGGCACGATGGCGTTCTCGCCGAGGCCGCCGCCCTGCATGAAGAGGATGTGGAAGTGCTCGGGGACGGCCAGCAGCTTGCGGATGTCGGCTTCGGCCTGGGTGCAGATGGCGCCGAATTCCTTGCCGCGATGGCTCATCTCCATCACGCTCATGCCGCTGCCCTGCCAGTCGA
>CBHTTS010000391.1:0-3098 GCA_966095775.1 uncultured Variovorax sp.
CTTCGCACTGGTGGAACATCGGCGAGTGCGTGGCGTCGCTGTCGACGCGGTAGGTGCGGCCCGGCGCGATCACGCGGATCTCGGGCGCCTTCACGGTGCCGGTGGCGTCGGCGGCCGCGGCCTCGAACTCGGCCGCGTACTTCTTGATGTGCTGGTGGGCGTAGCGCACCTGCATCGGGCTCGTGTGCGGACGCAGGTTGTAGGGGATGCCGTCCTCGCCCTGGAGGTCGACATAGAAGGTGTCCTGCATCGACCGCGCCGGATGGTTGGGCGGGTTGTTGAGCGAGGTGAAGCTGTGCCAGTCGCTCTCGACCTCGGGGCCGTCGGCGACGTCGAAGCCCATGCTCGAGAAGATCTCCTCGATGCGCTCGAGCGTGCGGCTCACCGGATGCAGGCCGCCCGCGGTGCGGCGGCGGCCCGGCAGGCTCACGTCGAGCGCCTCGGCGCGCAGCTGCAGCGCGAGCTCGTCGTCGGCCAGCTGCTGGCGGCGCTCGCCGAGCGCGGATTCGATGGCCTGCTTGGCCACGTTGATCGCGGCGCCGCGCGACTTCTTCTCTTCGACGGAGAGCTGGGCCATGCCCTTCATCAGCTCGGTGATGCGGCCCGACTTGCCGAGGAACTGCGCCTTGGCGTTCTCGAGCTCGGCCGGCGTCTTCGCTTCGGCGAAAGCGGCGCGGGCGGTGGCGACCAGGGAGTCCAACTCGTTCATAGCAACAAAATTCTTCGGGGGGAAATAAAAAAGAGCTGGAGCCTTTTCAAGCGCCAGCCCTTGAGCCGTGGGCGCAGGAGCCGCCCGCAGACGGCGTCCCGCTCGGCAGAATCAAGCAGCCAGCTTGGCCTTGACCTGCTCCACGATGCCGGCAAAAGCGGCCTTGTCGTGCACGGCGATATCGGCAAGGACCTTGCGGTCGATCTCGATACCGGCCTTGCGGATGCCGTTGGCGAACTGGCTGTAGGTCAGGCCCAGTTCACGCGAGGCGGCGTTGATACGCGCGATCCACAGCTGACGGAACACGCGCTTCTTGGTGCGACGGTCACGGTAGGCGTATTGGCCCGCCTTCATCACCGCCTGTTTGGCGATGCGGAAGACATTGCCGCGGCGACCGCGGAAACCCTTGGCGAGTGCGAGAACTTTCTTGTGGCGGGCGCGAGCCGTGACACCACGTTTGACGCGAGGCATGTGATTACTCCTTGTTCGTCAGTTGATCAAATGCCCATGCCGGGCAGCATCGCAGCCATCGAAACCATGTTGGTTTCGTGGACCGACACCGCACCACGCAGGTGGCGCTTGTTCTTGGTGGTCTTCTTCGTCAGGATGTGACGCTTGAAGGCTTGACCGCGCTTGACGGTGCCACCGGGACGAACGCGGAAACGTTTTTTCGCGCTGCTCTTGGTCTTCATTTTGGGCATGTGAATGCTCCTTTAATTTGTGCTCGTGAGGCGCCGTGGATGGACTCCATGGACTTGTTGGCCCCGAGACACTTCTTCATCCCGCCGCGGCCGGGCTTCTGGGCGAAGCACCGGCAGCGGCGAAATCCCTTCGATAACCTGCCCTTGCGGGCTTTTGCCGTCAGGCCGACGCGGGCGCCGGCGACTCCGACGAAGCCGGCTTGGCGCTGCCGCCGCCCGGCTTCTTGCGGCCCGGCGCGATCATCATGACCATCTGCCGACCCTCGAGCTTCGGAAACTGCTCGACGATGATGCTGTCGCCCAGCTCGTCGCGAATGCGCTGCAGCAGGGCCAGACCGAGTTCCTGGTGCGTGATCTCGCGGCCGCGGAAGCGCAGCGTGATCTTGCACTTGTCGCCGTCATCGAGAAAGCGCCGGATGTTGCGCATCTTGATGTTGTAGTCGCCCTCGTCGGTACCCGGCCGGAACTTGACTTCCTTGACCTCGATGACCTTCTGCTTCGATTTCGCTTCGGCGGCCTTCTTCTGCTCGTGGTACTTGAACTTGCCGTACTCGATCAGGCGGCACACCGGCGGATTGGCCGCCGCAACGACTTCCACCAGATCCACGTCCTGCTCGCCGGCAAGGCGCAAGGCCTCGGCAAGGCTGACCACGCCCAACTGCTCGTTGTCGGGGCCGATCAGGCGGACTTCCGGGGCCATGATTTCCCGGTTCAGGCGGTGTTGGCGTTCCTCGCGGTGGCGGCGGTCGCGGAATGCAGTAGCGATGGTCGGAATCCTTCAAAAATTGCTACAAAATCTGTAGCGGACGCCGTTCAGTCCTCGCGGACAAGCGGCATGACGAGTCGAGAAGCACATGTGGGGGTGCTTGCGGGACAAATCAACGCTTGTCGGCAATGTCCTGAACGAGCCGTTGGGCGAACGACTCGAGGGACATTGCACCGAGGTCTTGGTTGCCCCGGGCGCGCACTGCGACGGCACCTGCTTCCTTCTCTTTGTCGCCCACGACAAGGATGTAGGGAAGCTTCTGCAACGAATGCTTGCGTATTTTATACGTAATCTTCTCGTTGTGCAGGTCGAGCTGGACCCTAAGCCCTTGATTTTGCAGCGTTTTCGCAACTTGCGCGGCGTAGTCGGCCTGCCCTTCGCTGATATTGAGCACCGCCACCTGCACCGGCGCGAGCCAGGCGGGCAGCGCGCCCGCGTGGTGCTCGATCAGCATGCCGATGAAGCGCTCGAGGCTGCCGACGATGGCGCGGTGCAGCATCACCGGGTGCGCGCGGCCGCTCGACTCCGTCACGTACTCGCCGCCGAGGCGCTCGGCCGTGTTGAAGTCGACCTGCATCGTGCCGCACTGCCACTGGCGGCCCAGCGCGTCCTTGAGCGTGTACTCGATCTTCGGGCCGTAGAACGCGCCGTCGCCCGGCGCGATCACGAAGTCGACGCCGGAGCGGCGCAGCGCCTCCATCACGGCGTGCTCTGCCTTGTCCCAGAGCTCGTCGGAGCCGACGCGGTTGTCGGGCCGCGTCGCGACCTTGTAGAGGATGTCCGTGAAGCCGAAGTCGGCATAGACCTTCTGCAGCTGCGCCGTGTACGCCACGCACTCGTCGAGGATCTGGTCCTCCGTGCAGAAGATGTGGCCGTCGTCCTGCGTGAAGCCGCGCACGCGCATGATGCCGTGCAGCGCGCC
>CBHTTS010000392.1:0-3098 GCA_966095775.1 uncultured Variovorax sp.
AGCGAGCAGTTGCCCGCGCGCTCGCCCAGGCCGTTGATCGTGCACTCGACCTGGCGCGCGCCGCCGATCTTCACGCCCGCGAGCGAGTTGGCGACCGCCATGCCGAGGTCGTTGTGGCAGTGCACCGACCAGATCGCCTTGTCGCTGTTGGGAACGCGCTCGCGCAGCATCTTGATGAAGTTGCCGTAGAGCTCGGGGATCGCGTAGCCCACCGTGTCGGGCACGTTGATGGTGGTCGCGCCTTCGGCGATCACCGTCTCGAGCACGCGGCACAGGAAGTCGGGGTCGCTGCGGTAGCCGTCCTCGGGGCTGAACTCGACGTCGGCCACCTGGTTGCGCGCGAAGCGCACCGCGAGCCTCGCCTGCTCGTGCACCTCGTCGGGCGACATGCGCAGCTTCTTCTCCATGTGCAGCGGCGAGGTCGCGATGAAGGTGTGGATGCGCCCGCGCGCCGCGCCCTTGAGCGCCTCGGCCGCGCGCGCGATGTCGCGGTCGTTGGCGCGCGAGAGGCCGCACACGGTCGAGTCCTTGATCGCGTTCGCGATCGCCCGCACGGCCTCGAAGTCGCCGTTCGAGCTCGCCGGAAAGCCGGCCTCGATCACGTCGACCTTGAGCCGCTCGAGCTGCTTGGCGATGCGCATCTTCTCGTCGCGGGTCATCGAGGCGCCCGGCGACTGCTCGCCGTCGCGCAAGGTGGTGTCGAAAATAATGAGTTGGTCGGTCATCGTGGATCTCCTTCGTTCGTTGGCACCTTGCGCGGACGGCGGGCGGCTGCGTCAGGCGAGCTCAACCGCCGATTGTGCGCTGTGCGCGCCCCGGCCGCGCGCGCGCTGCACGCCCGAGACGATCGCCTTCAGCGATGCCGAGACCACGTTCGCGTCGATGCCCACACCGAACAGCGTCTGCTTCTCGTCGACGCGCAGTTCCAGGTAGGCCACGGATTTCGCATCCGCACCCGCGCCGATCGCATGCTGGTGGTAGTCCATCACGCGCACCGAATGGCCGGTGGCGCGGCTCAGCGCCTGCGTGAAGGCGTCGATCGGGCCGTTGCCGCGGCCCTCGATGGCGCGCACCTGGCCGTCCCACGGCAGGTCGCCGCGCAGCACCACGACCGCGTCGGCGCCCTCGCCCTGCTCCTCGATCACGCGATGCTGCAGCGCATGCGCGGCCTCGATGCCGTATTCGCGCACGAACAGTTCCCAGAGATCGGCGGCCGTGAGTTCCTTGCCCGCGACGTCCATCACGCGCTGGACCACCTGGCTGAACTCGATCTGCAGGCGGCGCGGCATCTCGACGCCGTATTCGCTCTCGAGCAGGTAGGCGATGCCGCCCTTGCCCGACTGGCTGTTGACGCGGATCACGGCCTCGTAGCTGCGGCCCACGTCCTTGGGGTCGATCGGCAGGTAGGGCATGTCCCAGATCTCGCCCTCGCTGCGCGCGGCGAAGGCCTTCTTGATCGCGTCCTGGTGCGAGCCCGAGAACGAGGTGTAGACCAGGTCGCCGACGTACGGGTGCCGCGGATGCACGGGGATCTGGTTGCAGTGCTCGACCGTCGCGCGGATCTCGTCGATGTTCGAGAAGTCGAGGTTCGGCGAGACGCCCTGCGTGTAGAGGTTGAGCGCCACGTTCACGAGGTCGAGGTTGCCGGTGCGCTCGCCGTTGCCGAACAGGCAGCCCTCGATGCGCTCGGCGCCGGCCATCAGCGCGAATTCGCCGGCGGCGGTGCCGGTGCCGCGGTCGTTGTGCGGATGCACGCACAGGATGATCGAATCGCGGCGCGCCAAGTGGCGGTGCATCCACTCGATCATGTCGGCGAAGATGTTCGCCGTCGAATGCTCGACCGTGGAAGGCAGGTTGACGATGCACTTGCGCTCGGGCGTCGGCGCCCAGACTTCGGTGACCGCGTCGACCACGCGCTTGGAGAAAGCGAGGTCGGTGCCCGAGAACATCTCGGGCGAATACTGGAAGGTCCACTGCGTCGCGGGCTGCCTGGTCGCGAGTTCGTTGAACATGCGGGCGTGGGAGGTCGCGAGTTCGACGATGCCGTCCTCGTCCATGCCGAGCACCACGCGGCGCATCACCGGCGCGACCGCGTTGTAGAGGTGGACGATGGCGCGCGGCGCGCCCTGCAGCGCCTCGAAGGTGCGCTCGATCAGGTGGTCGCGCGCCTGCGTGAGCACCTGGATCGTGACGTCGTCGGGGATGCGGTCTTCCTCGATCAGCTTGCGCACGAAGTCGAATTCGATCTGCGACGCCGAGGGGAAGCCGACTTCGATCTCCTTGAAACCGATCGCCACCAGCATCTCGAACATGCGCATCTTGCGCGGGATGTCCATCGGCTCGACCAGGGCCTGGTTGCCGTCGCGCAGATCGGTCGACAGCCAGATGGGTGCCTTGGTCAGCACCGCGTCGGGCCAGGTGCGGTCCTTGAGGCCGATCGGAGCGAATGCGCGGTATTTGGCTTGAGGTTGCTTGAGCATGTCGATTTCTCTGTGATGGTTGACGATCAACCAGCAACCCCAAAAGACAAACGGCCCGTTGCTGGTGCGAACGGGCCGTGGTGAGGGATTTGCGCGTGCGCTACCGTCTCCGCCCGTGAGGGAGAGCTAGTAGGGCCAGAAGCGAAATCTTGGTCATGAGGATGCCGAATGTACCACAAGGCCAAGTCACTGATGCAAGCCCCGCTCGTCGGGCTCCTCGGTCGAGGTGCTGATGACGCTCGCCGGCTGCCCCTTGGCCTTGCGCCACGCATAGACCGCGTAGCCGCTCAGGCCGTAGGCCACGAACAGGCCGAACAGCACCGTCGGCGGATGGATGTTGATCACCGCGATGCCGAGCGCGATCAGCACGATCACGGCGAACGGTACGCTCTTCTTCATCTGCACGTCCTTGAAGCTGTAGAACGGCGCGTTCGTCACCATCGACAGGCCCGCATAGAGCGTGAAGCCGAAGGTGATCCAGGTGACCTGGGCCCACGAGAGGTACAGCACCTCGCCGCCGCGCTTGCCCCACTCTGTCATGAGCCAGATGAAGCCGGCCACCAGCGCGGCCGCGGCCGGCGACGGCAGGCCCTGGAACCAGCGCTTGTCGACCACGCC
>CBHTTS010000393.1:0-3013 GCA_966095775.1 uncultured Variovorax sp.
GGGTGCACGTGGCTGTCGATCAGGCCCGGCGCGACGCAGGTCTTCCTCGCGTCGACGACGGTCTTCGCGCCTTCGAGGTCGCAGTCCTTCTCCTTGCCGACCGCGACGATCAGGCCGTCGTTCACCACGATGGTGTCGGCCTCGAGGATGGGGCGGTCGATGTCGCCCGAGAGCAGCAGCCCTATGTTCTTGATGACGACCTTGCCCGACTTTGCGCCGGCTGCGATTTCTGCCATTTGGTGGTGTCCTCGTCGTGGGGGGGGATGTTGTTGTCCTGGGCCTCGTCGGCGCGCACCGTGCGCAGCACGGTCTCGATGACGAATTCCTCCCAGTGCGCCGTCGCCTCGGGCGATTCCAGCGGCTCGCCGAGGAAGGCGGTCAGCGTGTGCCGGTTCGAGGTGTAGAAGTAGCCGGTCGAGGCGATCAGCAGGTAGATGTCGCGCGCCACGAGGTCGCGCCGGAACAGGCCCTGGGCCGCGCCGCTCTCGAGGATCTCGGCGATGATCGCGACCGCGCGCGAGGAGTACTCGCGCGCGCGCAGCGACTTCGAGATGTGCCGGCCCTTGTGCAGGTTCTCGGTGTTGAGCAGCGTGACGAAATCGGGGTTCCTGCGGTAGTAGCCGAGCACGAAGCGGATCACCTCGGTCAGCGCCTCCACGGGGCGCGAGGCATCGAGCGCGATCGCGGCCTCGGCGTCGTCCATGCGCTGGTAGATGCCCTCGAGCACCGCGATGAACAGGCCTTCCTTGCTGCCGAAGTAGTAGTAGATCATCCGGTCGTACGACTTCGCGGCCTTGGAGATCTTCTCCACGCTGCCGCCGTCGTAGCCGTACTTGGCGAACACCTTCGTGGCCGCCTTCAGGATGCTGTCGCGCGTGGCCTGGGCCGCGGCCTCGCGCACGCCGGTGCGGCGCTGGGGCTTGGCTGCTGCGGTGCGGCTGTCGGCCATCGTTCGCGCGGCGCCCGGGCCTACTTCTCGGCGAAGGCGCGCTCGACCACGAAGTCGCCGGGCGTGGAGGTGTTGCCTTCCTTGAAGCCGCGCGCCTCGAGGATGTGCTTCAGGTCCACCAGCAGACCGGGGCTGCCGCAGAGCATCACGCGGTCCTCGGTCGGGTTGAGCGGCGGCAGGCCGAGGTCGTCGGTGAGCTTGTTGCTCTGGATCAGGTCGGTGATGCGGCCCTGGTTGCGGAATTCCTCGCGCGTGACCGTGGGGTAGTAGAGCAGCTGCTTGGCCACCATCTCGCCGAGGAACTCGTGCTTGGGCAGGTGGTCGGTCACGAGGTCGTGGTAGGCCAGCTCGTCGACCTGTCGCACGCCGTGCACCAGGATCACCTGCTCGAACTTCTCGTAGGTGTCGGGGTCGCGGATGATGCTCATGAACGGCGCCAGGCCCGTGCCCGTGCCGAACAGGTAGAGGCGCTTGCCGGGCAGCGTGTAGTCGATCAGCAGCGTGCCCGTGGGCTTGCGGCCCACGATGATGGTGTCGCCGACCTGGATGTGCTGCAGTCGCGAGGTCAGCGGGCCTTCCTCCACCTTGATGCTGAGGAACTCCAGGTGCTCCTCGTAGTTGGGGCTCACGATGCTGTAGGCGCGCAGCAGCGGCCGGCCGTCGACCTTCAGGCCGATCATCGTGAAGTGGCCGTTCGAAAAGCGCAGCGCCGGGTCGCGCGTGGTGGTGAAGGTGAACAGGCGGTCGGTCCAGTGGTGGACGCTGAGGACGCGCTCTTCGCTGAATGCACTCATACGGAACTCAAGATTGGTTGGGACGGTGGGGTGGCTGAGCCGGAATGCACCCTCGTGGGGCGGCAGGCGCCGGCCGGCTGCGAACCCTCCATTGTCGTTGGTCGGAAAAACCCCGATGAACACCGCGAGAAAACACCATTGCAAGCATCGGGCCCGTTTGCTACATTGACCGCGAATGTAGTGAACGCAACATGAAAGTTTAGGGAATGCTACACAAACGAAAGCCGCCGCACAAGCGCATCGACGGCACGGTTGTTGCAAACCCCGACGGCTGATCCAACCCGCAGCCCAACGCCCCACGAGACCGCGATGACAGAACACACCAAGACAGACGGCATGCCCGGCATGGACGTGCCGGTGGTCGCCGAAGCCGGCGCCGCCGCCTTCGGCAAGGCGCCGCCGCGCAACGACCGCATGAGCGCCTCGAAGGTCGAATGCAACGCCTGCCCGGTGCTGTGCCAGATCTCCGACGGCCGCACCGGCGCCTGCGACCGCTACGCCAACCGCGAGGGCGTGCTGGTGCGCGTCGACCCGGTCGTGCTGCTGCGCCGCGAGCTCGCGAGCGAGGCGCCCGCGCTGGTGCCCTTCGACCGGCCCGCGGCCGAGCGGGCCGAGGGCGCGCCGCCCGACTGGAACGGCGACCTGCTGCATGCCGACGAGGTCTTCGTGACCGGCGTGGGCTCGTCCACCACCTACCCCGACTACAAGCCCGCGCCCTTCATCGTCGCCTCCAAGGCCGACGGCGTGGACATGGTCACGGTCGTCACCGAGGGCATCTTCAGCTACTGCAGCTTCAAGGTGAAGATCGACACCGACCGCTTCCTCGGCGCCGAGCAGGCCAACGTGCGCTACAAGGGCGAGGTGGTGGGCCACGTCACCACGGCCGAGTACGGCTCGCAGATGCTCTCGCTCGGCGGCGTGCACCACCTCACGGGCGGCAGCAAGAAGGAAGGCCGCATGACGGCCGAGCTGATGCAGCTGCTGGGCAACAAGAAGGCCGTGGAGTGCACCATCGACGGCGGCTCCACGCTCGTGATCCAGGCCGGCAAGGCCCCGATCGTCAACGGCGTGGAGGAGCAGCGCATGCGCGTGGGCTGCGGCTCGGCCGCGGTCGGCATCTTCGCGCGCCAGTTCGCGGGGCTGGCCGACGAGGTGGTGGTGGTCGACGACCACATCACCGGCGTGCTCACCGAGCACCAGGCCGGCCGCTGCCTCGACATGCCGCCCTCGGGCATCCAGATGCGCGGGCGCAAGTCCACCCCGGGGCGCT
>CBHTTS010000394.1:0-2884 GCA_966095775.1 uncultured Variovorax sp.
AGGCCATGTCGGTGATGTGCAGCAGGCCGTCGATGCCGCCGAGGTCCACGAACGCACCGTATTCGGTGATGTTCTTGACCACGCCGCGCACCACGGCGCCTTCCTTGAGCGTTTCCATCAGCTTGGCGCGCTCTTCGCCCATGCTGGCCTCGACCACGGCACGGCGCGACAGCACGACGTTGTTGCGCTTGCGGTCGAGCTTGATGACCTTGAACTCGAGGGTCTTGTTCTCGTACGGGGTCAGGTCCTTGATCGGACGCGTGTCGATCAGCGAGCCGGGCAGGAATGCGCGGATGCCGTTGACCAGGACGGTGAGGCCGCCCTTGACCTTGCCGCTGGTGGTGCCGGTGACGAAGTCGCCCGATTCCAGCGCCTTCTCGAGCGCGAGCCACGAAGCGAGGCGCTTGGCGGTGTCGCGCGAGAGGATGGTGTCGCCGTAGCCGTTTTCGACGCTGCCGATGGCAACGGAAACGAAGTCGCCGGCCTGGACTTCGAGTTCGCCCTTGTCGTTCTTGAACTCGTCGATCGGCACGTACGCTTCGGACTTGAGGCCGGCGTTCACGACGACGTGGTTGTGTTCGACGCGCACGACCTCGGCCGTGATGACCTCGCCGGTGCGCATTTCAGAACGCTTCAGGGACTCTTCGAACAGGTCGGCAAAAGATTCAGACATTGATGATTCCTTCCGTCAGGCAGGGTTGGCAGGCGCTCATGCGACATTGCGTGCGGCTGCACTGGGGTCTGTAGACGGCGGTTGTTTGGGCGGATGCCCGGGTTGGTTGAACAAACCGGCGGGCCGGTGCGCTGTCGCGCGAGAAGAGCCTGCCGGAGCGGTAGGCGCCATCCGGAATCCGGCTGGCGCGGGCCTTTCAAGCGGACTTGGAAGGCCGTAGCGTCCTGCCGATCAAGCGGACTTGAACGGCTGGATTTCCTGCCACCAGGCCAACACCTGGTCGATCGACTGGGCGACCGACAGCTGGGAGTTGTCGAGGTGGCGGGCGTCCTCGGCCGGCTTCAAGGGGGCGACGCTGCGGGACGAATCCCTGGCGTCACGCGCTTCGAGGTCGGAGCGAAGACTGTCAAGTGTAGCCGAAATACCCTTTGAAATCAACTGCTTATGCCGCCGCTCGGCACGCTGGGCGGCGCTCGCGGTGAGAAAGACCTTGAGCGCGGCGTCGGGGAAGATCACGGTCCCCATGTCGCGGCCGTCGGCCACGAGCCCGGGGAGCCGGCGGAAGCGCTGCTGCAGCCCCCAGAGCGCCTCGCGCACCGCGGGCAGCGCCGAGACGCGCGAGGCGTCCATGCCGGCGGCTTCGGTGCGGATCTCGTCGCTCACGTCCTCGCCGTCGAGCAGCACCTTGCCTTCGACGAACTGCAGCGGCAGCCCGGCCGCGAGCGCGGCGATCTGCGCCTCCTGCTGCGGCTCGGCCGCGAGGCCGGCGCGCCGCATCGCGAGGCCGGTCACGCGGTAGAGCGAGCCCGAATCGAGGTAGTGGTAGCCCAGCAGCCGCGCCACCTCGGCCGCGAGCGTGCCCTTGCCCGAGGCGGTCGGGCCGTCGATGCAGATGACCGGGATCTCGGCCGCGCGGGCGACCGAGAACAGGGTCTCGAAGTAGTCGGGAAAGGTCTTCGCGACGCAGTGGGGCTCGAGGATGCGCACCGGCAGCCCCGCGGGATTGAACGCCGCGAGCGAGAAGCACATCGCGACCCGGTGGTCGTCGTAGGTGCGGATGCTCGCCGGCCGCCAGCCCGCGGCCGCGAGCGGATGCACGCGGATGAAGTCGGGGCCCGATTCGACGGTGGCGCCGAGCTTGCGCAGCTCGTTGGCCATGGCGTCGATGCGGTCGGTCTCCTTGACGCGCCAGCTCGCGATGTTGCGCAGCGTGCTCGGGCCGTCGGCATAGAGCGCCATCACCGCGAGCGTCATCGCCGCGTCGGGGATGTGGTTGGCGTCGAGGTCGATCGCCTTGAGCGGCCAGGCGCTGCGGCGGACCTCGAGCCAGTTCGGCCCGCTCGCGACCTGCGCGCCCATCTGGCGCGCCGCGTCGACGAAGCGGATGTCGCCCTGGATCGACTCGGCGCCCACGCCCTCGATCCGGATCGCCTCCTGGCCGGAGGTGGCGATCGCGCCGAGGCCGATGAAGTAGCTGGCCGAGGAGGCGTCGGCCTCGACGTGGATGTCGCCGGGCGAGCGGTAGCGGCTGCCCGCGGGAATGGTGAAGCGCTCCCAGTTCTCGCGCCGGACCTCGATGCCGAAGCGCGCCAGCAGGTTCAGCGTGATCTCGATGTAGGGCTTGGAGATCAGCTCGCCGACCACCTCGATCGTGATGTCGCGCCCTGGCGTGGCGGGGGTACCGCCCGCAGCCAGCGGGAGGGCGAGCAGCAGCGCGGTGAGGAACTGGCTCGACACGTCGCCGCGCACGCGGATCGGCGCATCGAGCACGAGTGCCGCGCGATCGACCGGCCGGATGCGCAGCGGCGGATAGCCGGGATTGCCGAGGTACTCAATGCGGCAGCCGAGCTGGGTCAGCGCGTCCACGAGGTCGCCGATCGGGCGCTCGTGCATGCGCGGCACGCCGCTGAGCTCGAAGTCGCCGCCGAGCAGCGAGAGCGCCGCGGTCAGCGGGCGCATCGCGGTGCCCGCGTTGCCGAGGAAGAGCGGCAGCAGCGTGCCGCCGCCGGCCTTCAGCTGCCCGCCGAGGCCGGTGATGCGCAGCGTGCCGCCCGCGGCGCCGTCGATGCCGCAGCCGAGCGCGCGCAGCGCATCGAGCATCACGCGTGTGTCGTCGGAATCGAGCAGGTCGTGCACGGTGGTGGTGCCGCTCGCGAGCGCGGCCAGCAGCAGCACGCGGTTCGAGATGCTCTTGGAGCCCGGCAGCCGCAC
>CBHTTS010000395.1:0-2684 GCA_966095775.1 uncultured Variovorax sp.
GCCGAGCAGCAGCTGATCGCGGCCAACGCCAACATCGGCGCGGCGCGCGCGAACTTCTTCCCGCGCGTGTCGCTGACCACCTCGATCGGCACCGCGAGCAGCGAGTTCTCGGGCCTGTTCGACAGCGGCTCGAAGGCCTGGTCGTTCGCGCCCACGGTCACGCTGCCGATCTTCGACGCGGGCCGCAACATCGCGGGGCTCGACGCGGCCAAGGCCGGGCGCGAGATCGCGGTGGCGCAGTACGAGAAGTCGATCCAGACCGCGTTCCGCGAAGTGGCCGACGCGCTTGCGGGCCGCGCCACGCTCGGCGAGCAGGTGCGCGCGCAGCGCGCCCAGGCCGAGGCCGAGGCGGTGCGCTTCAAGCTGTCGGACCTGCGCTACCGCAACGGCATCGCGAGCGCGCTCGACCTGCTCGACGCGCAGCGTTCGCTGTTCGCCGCGCAGCAGTCGGCGATCACGACGCGCCTGCTGCAACTGCAGAACCAGGTCACGCTCTACAAGACCCTGGGCGGCGGCTGGACCGCGCGCAGCTGAAGACGCCCCCGAGGCCCGCGGGGCGCCCGCGTCGAGATTCGTTGTGGCGAGACATCGTGCAGCGGCCTTCCGTCCCCCGGACGGAGGGCCTCTCTATAATCGCCGGTTGATCCGAAAAAACGCCCCCCGACGAGCCCCCCGTTATTGAGGACGCCATGAGCGCAGACCCGCACTACCAGGCCACAGAAGAAGCCCATACCGGCCCGATCAAGAACCCGAAGCAACTGCTGCTCGCGGTATTTTTCTCCTTCCTCGCGCCCATCCTGATCATCGTGGGCCTCGTGTCCTATGTGGTGTCGGGCAACAAGCCCGCGGGCACGGCCGAGGGCGACAACATGCAGCTCTACGGCGTCACGCAGGAAGCGCGCGACCGCGAAGTGGCCGAACGGCTCAAGAAGGTCGGCGCGATCGAGATCCGCGACGCCAACCGCCCCCTCGCGACCGGCGAGGCGGTCTTCAAGGCCCAGTGCGCGGCCTGCCACGGCGCCCCCGGCATTCCCGGCGCACCGCACCTGAACGACGCCGCGGCCTGGGGCCCGCGCATCGGCCAGGGCTACGCGACGCTGCTCGAGCATGCGCTGCGCGGCAAGGGCGCGATGCCCCCGCAGGGCGGCGGCGACTTCGAGGACCTCGAGATCGGCCGTGCCGTGGTCTACCTGGCCAATGCCGGCGGCGCCAAGTTCCCGGTGCCCGAGCGCCCGGCCGCGGCCGGCGCCGAAGGTGCGGCCGCCGCACCGGCCGAGGGTGCCGCCTCGGCCCCTGCCGCGAACACCGCAAGCAAGTAAGCACTTCTTCGGTTCGCCGCCCAAAAAAAAGCCGGCTTCGCGCCGGCTTTTTCGTGGGCGGCGTTCCCGCCGAAGGCTACTGTTTCGATAGCGCCGCCGCGCCGGCCGGGCGACGCGCCGCGGGGCTCAGCACGTGGCCGAAGCGCTGCGGCAGCTCGGCCGCGCGCCCCCTCTCGGGCGTCCAGAGCCCCTGCTCGATCGCCTCGGCCGCGCGCCCCACGTCCTGCGTGTGGACCAGCCCGAGCCCCGCGGGCGCCGCGAGGTAGAGCCGGCCCGCCTCGTCGAGCAGGCAGGCCGAGACCTCGGCCGACTGCCCCGTGTGCGCCGTGACCGCGAAGCCCTCGTCGGCGATGCGCCAGACCAGCGGCGCGGCCTCGAGCTCGACGTAGACGCGCTGCGGCCCGTTCTGGAAGAACCACTGGCCTTCATCGTCGCGGTCGTAGTTGCGGTGGATGAACTCGATCAGCTTCTCGTGCCGCAGCATCGAGCCCTTCGAGGCCGGGAACGGCCCCTCGGCCTGGGTGCGGTCGTCGCGCATGTACCAGTTGCCGCGCGCGTCCAGCCCGAGCCAGCCGTAGCAGTGCGGCACGTTGGGCCACTTGGCGAGCGCCTGTTTGACGATGTCGTCCATCGCCCGATTGTGCGCGCCTCAGGCGCCGGGCCGCGTAGGCGAAACGCCAGCGACGCCCGCCAGCCAGCCGCCCACGCGCTCGGGCATGCCGCGCACGTGGCCCGGCGGCGGCCCGAGCGGAAAGCCCACGTGGCCGCCGTGCGCGGGCTGCCACAGCGTGACCTCCGGTCCGACCTCGGCAGGCCCGGGCAGGCTGCGGGCCGGGATGAAGGGATCGTTGAGCGCGTTGACGACGAGCGCGGGCACGCGGATCGCGCGCAGGTGCGGCTTGGACGAGCCGCGCGTCCAGTAGTCGTCGGTGTCGCGGAAGCCGTGCAGCGGCGCGGTGAACACGTTGTCGAAGGCGTAGAGGTCGCGCGCCGCGAGCAGCCGCTCGCGGTCGAACAGGCCCGGGAACTGCGCGAGCTTGGCGAGCGCCTTCGGCTTCATGGTCGCGAGGAACATGCGCGTGTAGACCAGCCGGTTGAAGCCGCGGCCGATCGCCTCGCCGCCGGCCGCGAGATCGAGCGGCGCGCACACCGAGGCCAGCGCCTGCACCAGGCCGCGCGCGGTGTCGCCGGCTTCCGAGGCCCAGCGCAGCAGCGCGTTGCCGCCGAGCGAGACGCCCACGGCCAGCACCGGCCCGCCGCCCTGGCGCGCATGCTGCTCGCGCATGCGGCGCAGGATCCAGTCGATCTCCTCGTAGTCGCCCGAGTGGTAGGCGCGCGGCGCGAGGTTCATCTCGCCGCTGCAGC
>CBHTTS010000396.1:0-2518 GCA_966095775.1 uncultured Variovorax sp.
GCAGCGTCTGGGTCGCCATCACGTGCTCGACCTCGCTGGTGCCGATGCCGTGCGCGAGCGCGCCGAAGGCGCCGTGCGTGGAGGTGTGCGAGTCGCCACAGACCACCGTCATGCCGGGCAGCGTGGCGCCCGACTCGGGCCCGATCACGTGCACGATGCCCTGGCGCTTGCTCAGGAACGGGAAGAACGCCGCGGCGCCGAACTCGGCGATGTTCTTGTCGAGCGTGGTGACCTGCTCCTTGCTGGTCGGGTCGGCGATGCCTTCGTAGCCGCGCTCCCAGCCCGTGGTGGGCGTGTTGTGGTCGGCCGTGGCCACGACCGAGCTGATGCGCCAGAGCTTGCGCCCCGCCTCGCGCAGGCCCTCGAAGGCCTGCGGGCTGGTGACTTCGTGCACCAGGTGGCGGTCGATGTAGAGGATCGCGGTGCCGTCTTCCTCGGTGTGGACGACGTGTTCGTCCCAGATCTTGTCGTAGAGCGTGCGTGCCATGTCGGTCTCTTCTGTCTTTCGTGGGGGAAAAGGATTGTCTGCGGTCTGCGGTCTGCCGGTCTATGCGGCGAGCTGCTCGCCCGCCGCGCCCGAGGCCGCGTGCAGGTGGTTCACCAGCGAGCGCGCCGCCACGGGCAGGGTGGAGAAGTCGCGCGCCACGAGCCGGATCTCGCGCGCGGCCCAGGCGTCGGCGAGCGCCACGCTCGCGAGGCCGCGGCCGATGCCGTCGTGCATGAGCTCGAATGCGCGCTGCGGCATCACGCCGATGCCCAGCCCGTTCTCGATCATGCGGCACATGGCGTCGAGGCCGGTGACGTGGATGCGCAGCTTGATGCTGCGGCCCGCGCCGAGCGCCGCCTCGTGCATCGCCACGTAGATCGAGCTGTTGGTGTGCAGGCCCACGTGGTCGAAGGCCAGCGATTCGATGAAGTCGATGCGCTCGCGCGCGGCGAGCGGATGTCCCTGCGGCACGATCAGCGCCAGCCGGTCGTGGCGGTAGGGGAGGCTCTGCAGCTCGCCCGCGCCGCCCGCCACGTGGCACACGCCGAGGTCGGCCGCGCCCTCCTGCACCGCGCGGATCACTTCGCTGCTCAGGTGCTCCTCGAGGTCGATCTTGATCGCCTCGTGGGCGCGCGCGAACACGCCGAGGTCCTCGGGCAGGAACTGCACGATGGCCGAGATGTTGGCATGCACGCGCACGTGGCCGCGCACGCCGTCGGCGTATTCGCTGAGCTCTCCCTGCATCTTCTCGAGGCTGTAGAGCACCGAGCGCGCATGGTGCAGCAGGCTCTCGCCCGCGGGCGTGAGGTCCACGCCGCGCGCATGGCGGTAGAGCAGCGGCGTGCCGAGCGTGGCCTCGAGGTCGGACAGCCGCTTGCTGATCGCCGAGGCCGCGATGAATTCGCGCTCCGCCGCGCGCCCGATGCTGCCGAGTTCGCAGACGGCCACGAACAGCTGCAGCGACGTGAGGTCGATGCGGCGCGCGAAGTTGCGTTCGGAGGTGCTCATGGGGTGGGGCGAAGGCATCGCGTTTGGCGATGAGATCGTCATTTTCCCCTTGTTTCAAGGGTTCTTCCATCGCGATGCGCGATGGCCACGTTGCCGTGTCGCGACGGCGGGGGGCCCGGCAGCCGGCCGGGCGGTTCCTGTCGGCGAAAAAAAAGCTGCCCGGAGGCAGCTTCCTGAGGACCGGGGTCCGCGGGCTCGTTACTGACGCTTCTTGGCTGCGTCCTCGACCTTCTCGCCGCCCTTCTGGATGTCCTGGCCGGCACCCCGGAACGTGTTGCAGCCGCTCAGCGGAACGGCGAGTGCGAAAGCGATGGCGATCAGCGCGGTGAGTTGTTTCATGACGGTTCTCCTGTTGGCGGTTGGATAAACAGCAAGGTCGGGATCGGACCTCGGGTCCAAACCTACCGCCGCCCCGTGCCCGTCTTGTCAGCCAAGACGCAAAAAAGCTGCCCGGAGGCAGCTTTTTCGGACGCAGGGTCGGAGAGCTTCAGCGCGCCGAGATCGGCTTCACGTCGCGCTTGGGCGAGCCTTCGAACAGCTGGCGCGGACGGCCGATCTTGTACTCGGGGTCGCCGATCATCTCGTTGAGCTGGGCGATCCAGCCCACCGTGCGCGCGAGCGCGAAGATGGCGGTGAACAGCGGCACCGGGATGCCGATCGCGCGCTGCACGATGCCCGAGTAGAAGTCGACGTTCGGGTAGAGCTTGCGCGAGACGAAGTACTCGTCCTCGAGCGCGATCTTCTCGAGCTGCTTGGCGAGCGCGAACAGCGGGTCCTTCTCGAGGCCCAGCTCGGTCAGCACTTCGTTGCAGGTCTCCTGCATCAGCTTGGCGCGCGGGTCGTAGTTCTTGTAGACCCGATGGCCGAAGCCCATGAGCTTGACGTTCGAGTTCTTGTCCTTGACCTTCTTGATGAACTCGCCGATCTTCTCGACGCCGCCTTCACGCTGGATGTCGTACAGCATGTTGAGCGCCGCCTCGTTGGCGCCGCCGTGGGCCGGGCCCCAGAGGCAGGCCACGCCGG
>CBHTTS010000397.1:0-2304 GCA_966095775.1 uncultured Variovorax sp.
CCCGAGGCGATGGCCGCCGGCGAAGCCGCCGCGCCCGCCGCGGGCGGCGGCCCGGCCCGGCCGCTGCCGTCCTATGCGAACTGGAAGGACCCGGGCAGCGTGATCGTGCACACGAGCACCACCATCGAGACCCGCCGCGCCGCCTTCGGCAGCAGCGTCATCACGCCGGTGGAGCAGCTCTACATCCGCAACAACCTGCCCGCGCCCGACGCGTCGATCCTGGCCGACCGCGATGCCTGGACGCTCGACATCGCGGGCGTCAAGAGCCCGCGCACGATGACGCTGCGCGAGCTTAGGACGCTCGGCGTGGAAACCACCGCGATGGTGCTGCAGTGCTCGGGCAACGGCCGCGGCTTCTTTCCGAGCAAGCCGAGCGGCACGCCATGGCAGGTGGGCGCCGCGGGCTGCGTGATCTGGAGCGGCGTGCCCGTGCGCGTGGTGGCCGAGGCGCTCGGCGGCGTTGCCGAGGGCATGAAGTTCATGACCGGCACCGGCGGCGAGAAGCTGCCCGAGGGCCTCGACCCGAAGAGCGTCGTGGTCGAGCGCTCGGTGCCGGCGTCGGCGATGGCCGATGCGCTGCTCGCCTGGGAGATGAACGGCGCGCCGATTCCGCTCGCGCACGGCGGGCCGCTGAGGCTGATCGTGCCGGGCTACACCGGCGTCAACAACATCAAGTACGTGCGCCAGCTCGCCTTCACGGCCGTGGAGAGCGACGCGCGCATCATGTCGCACGGCTACCGCGTCGCGCCGCCGGGCGCCAAGGGCGATCCGAGCCAGCCGTCGGTGCAGGAGATGAGCGTCAAGTCGTGGATCAACTCGCCGGCCCCCGAGGGCGGCCCCGTGCGCGCCGGCATGCAGCAGATCCTCGGCGTCGCGTTCGGCGGGCTCCATCCGGTCGCGAAGGTCGAGGTCTCGGTCGACGGCGGCCGCAGCTGGAGCCCGGCGCGCTTCATCGGGCCCGACCTCGGACGCTACGCGTGGCGGCAGTTCGCCTTCGCGGCGCGGCTGCCCGCAGGCAGCCATGTGCTCGCGAGCCGCGCGACCGACAGCGCCGGCAACGTGCAGCCCGAGCAGCGCGTCGAGAACGCGAGCGGCTACAACAACACGAGCTGGCTCGACCATGCGGTGAAGGTGGTGGTGGCATGAGCAGGTCCGCACTCCATCGCCTCGGTGCCGCGGTGCTGTTCGGCGCCGCTTCCCTCTGGTCCCTGGCCGCCGCCGCGGCCGACCCGGCGCAGCTCGCGCTCGGCAAGAAGCTGTTCATGCAATCGGCGGTGCCGGCCTGCGCGGTCTGCCATGCGCTCAAGGACGCCGGCAGCCAGGGCGCGATCGGCCCCGCGCTCGACGAGCTCCGGCCCGACGCGGCGCGCGTCGCCAAGGCGCTGCGCGACGGCATCGGCCAGATGCCGTCGTACAAGGCCACGCTCAACGAGGCGCAGATCCAGGCGCTGGCGGCCTACGTCGCGAGCGCGACCGGCGCCGCGAAATAGGGCGGGTGCGGCGGGCGTGCGCCGCGGTCCGCGCGCGGCGGCCGGCCGTCATCCGGAATCCGGATCAATTGATCCGAATTTTCTATTTCTCAAATAGGGGCGGGCTGCCTACAGTCCGCCTCGATGAACGCCTCTGCCTCGCTCCCCCTGCTGATCGGCTGCGCGGCCGGCTTTTCGGGCGACCGCACCGATGCGGCCGGCCCGGTGGTCGACACGCTGATCGCGCGGCTCGCGCGCGGCGGTGACCGGCAGCGCGCGTTCCTGATCTTCGAGACGCTGGCCGAGCGCACGCTCGCGCTCGCGCAGCTGCGCCGCCGCGGCGATCCCGAGGCCGGCTACGAGCCGCTGCTCGAGCCGATGCTGCGGCCCGTGCTCGCGCGCTGCCTCGCGCACGGCATCCGCATCGTGAGCAACTTCGGCGCCGCCAACCCGCGCGCCGCGGCGCGCCACATCGCCCGCATGGCGCGCGAGCTCGGCGCGCCCGTGCCGCGCATCGCGGTGGTCGAGGGCGACGACCTTTCCGGGCCCGCGCAGCGCGCGCTGCTGCACGAGGCGCTCGGCGCGCGGCTCGAGGGCCTGGCCGTCGTCAGCGCCAACGCCTACATCGGCGCCGAGCCGATCGCCGCCGCGCTCGACGCGGGCGCGCAGATCGTGGTGTGCGGCCGCGTGGCCGACCCCTCGCTGTCGGTCGGGCCGGCGATGTCGCACTTCGGCTGGCGCGCCGACGACTGGGACCGGCTCGGCCGCGCCACCATGGCGGGCCACCTGCTCGAATGCGGCGCGCAGGTCTGCGGCGGCTACTTCGCCGATCCGG
>CBHTTS010000398.1:0-2221 GCA_966095775.1 uncultured Variovorax sp.
CGCAACGGCTTGCCGGCAAGCCGTTGCGGCAATTGCCGTTCAATCTGGCCTGAGGCGGGACGGGAGGCCCTGCGCCTGCGGGCGCGGGGCCTTTTCTTTTTGGGATGCGGCGCTCAGATCGCCGCCGGCGCGCCGGGCGCACGCGCCTCGTCGCGCAGCTCGCGCGTCGCCGGGACCGGCGAGAGCGGCGACAGCTTGGGCTGGTTGCGCGCCACCATGTTGTCGGGGTTCATGCGGAACAGCTGCGTGAGCGCCGCGCGGTACTGGCCTTCGCCGACCGAATTGGTGTTGTGGTGCGAGCCGCCCTCGACCAGCACGAACATCTTCGGCACCACGGCCGCTTCGTAGAGCTTGCGGCCCAGCGTGGGATTGATGAGGCTGTCGGCCGTGCCGTGCACCACGAGCAGCGGCGCGCCGATGTCCTTGACCTTGTTGATCGCCTCGAAGCGCTGCGTGATCAGGGGGCCGAAGGGCAGCCAGCCCCACTTGAAGCTGCTGACCACGTCGGCGATCGAGGTGAAGGTGCTCTCGACGATGGTGCCGCTCTCGTCGCCGACGCGCGAGGCGAGGTCGATGCCGATCGCGCCGCCGAGCGAGTGGCCGAAGATGTAGCGGTGCTGCTTCGGATGGCGCGCCGCGAGCCAGGTCCAGGCCGCGCGCGCGTCCTCGCGCGCCGATTCCTCCGAGGGCAGGCCCTTGGTGCTCTTGCCGAAGCCGCGGTAGTCGATCGCGAGCACCGAGAAGCCCAGCTCGTGCATGCGCTGGATGCGCGGCGCCGAGCCCGCGACGTTGTAGCGCGCGCCGTGCAGGTAGAGCATCACGGGCCGGTCGGTGGTCTCGGGCTCGCCGCCGAGCCAGAGGCCGTGCAGCCGCGCGGGCTCGCCGGTGATCGAGGATTGGAAGTCGATCCAGACGTCCTGCATGCCGGCCGTCATGCTCGCGGTATTGCCCCAGCTGCGGTCGCTGGGCTGGAAGATCCATTCGCGCTGCTGTTCGTCGAAGGTGGAGCAACCGGCGGCCAGAAGGGCGCACAGCGAAAGAACGGAGGCGAGCAGGGACCAGCGTTTCATGGGCAGAGGACAGACAGCGAAGCCGGCGGAAAGTTCATGAACCTTCGTCCGAACCGCGCCGACACTGCGTTCCGGACCCCCTCCCTGCCGAAGTTCTCGATGGAACTTTGGTCTTCACACGCAACGCCCGTGCCCGATTTCCGGATGACCGCGCCGGCCCCCGGAAAAACCCTGAAATATTTGTAACAAATTACCTAGCGGCCGCGCATGAACAGCGCGTCGAGCTCGCGGATCGAGAGCTGGCGCCAGGTGGGCCGGCCGTGGTTGCACTGGTCGGAGCGCTCGGTGGCCTCCATCTGGCGCAGCAGCGCGTTCATCTCGTCGACCGTGAGCCGGCGGTTGGCGCGCACCGCGCCGTGGCAGGCCATGGTCGAGAGCAACTCGTTCTGGGCCCGCTGCACCACGGTGCTGGCATCGTGCTGCGCCAGTTCGGCGAGCACGCCGCGCGCGAGCTCGACCGGGTCGCCGTCGGCGAGCGTCGCGGGCACCGCGCGCACCGCGAGGGTGCGCGGCGAGAAGGGCGTGATCTCGAGGCCGAGCGTCGGCAGCACCGCCGCGCAGGCCTCGGCCGTGGCCACTTCCTGCGGCGTGGCGGAGAAGGTGGCCGGGATCAGCAGCGGCTGGCTCGCGATCGCGGCGCCGTCGAGCTGGGTCTTGAGCCGCTCGTAGACGATGCGCTCGTGCGCCGCATGCATGTCGACCACCACGAGGCCCTGGCTGTTCTCGGCCAGGATGTAGATGCCCTGCAGCTGGGCGAGCGCGCGGCCGAGCGGCCACACCTGCTCGTTGCCGGCCGCCGGCGCGGCGGGCAGGCCCTGCGGGGCGCGGAAGGCAGCCGGCGCGGCCTCGGCGGCCTGCCAGGCCGGCACGGCCGCGGGGGCGGGGGCGGGGAGGTGCGGCGCCGCTTCGTCGTCGCGCCGCGGCCACATCGCCTCGAAGTCGCCGACGCCGCGCTCCGCGGCCCGGAAGTTGATCGCGGGCTGGTGCCAGGTCTCGCCGGTGGCCGGCACCGCGGGCTTGAAGAAGGGCGCGGCGCTCGGCGCGGCCGCCGCGGCGTCGCTCGCGCGCGGCGCGGCGAGTGCGTTCTCGATCGCATGGCGCACCGCCTGGTGCACCTCGCGGCCGTCGCGGAAGCGCACCTCGATCTTGGT
>CBHTTS010000399.1:0-2210 GCA_966095775.1 uncultured Variovorax sp.
GAAGGCCAGCAGGCAGGGCACCAGCGCGCCCAGCATCACGCACAGCAGCTCGACGGCCGGCACCAGCGGCTCGAGCTCGAACTGGCGCACCGGCATCCAGTCGATGAACGGCGTGTCGAGCAGCCATTCGGAGATCGCGACCTCGAGCCGCTCGAACACCTGCCCGAGCCCGAAGGTCACCGCGGCCGGGAACAGAAGCGCCAGCGGCCACAGCGCGAGCAGCACCAGCGCGCCGCGGGCATCGTCGACGAACCACTGCGAACGCGTGCGGCTCCAGTGCGCCACCGCGCCGATGCGCTCCAGCCCCGCCGCGAGCAGCGCCCCGAGCAGCGCGCCCGAGGTGTTGAGGCCGAGATCGACGTTCGACGGGATGCGCGCCGGCAGGTAGCTCTGGAGGGTCTCCATCGCGAACGCCACCGCCGCGCCCGCCGCCGTCGCGCGCAGCACGGCGCCCCAGACGCGGGCCTGCGGCCGCGTGCGCAGCACCGCCAGCGCGCAGAGGAAACCGAAGGGCACGTAGCCCGCCACGTTGACCGCGAAGTCGAAGCTGGTCCAGTACTTGGGCCAGGGCGCCGACAGGTAGGCCCAGGGCGCGATGCCTTGGTCGCGCCAGTCCGCGAACGGATACAGGCTCGCATAGACGATCAGCGCCGCATAGGCGAGCGCCAGCGGCAGCGCGGCGGATTTGTGCGGCTTCTCCACCGTGGCGACCGGACTCAGAAGGGCTTGACCACCACCAGCACCACGATGCCGAGCAGCAGCAGGACCGGCAGCTCGTTGAAGAAGCGGTACCAGCGGTCGCTGCGCCGGTTGCCGCCGCTCGCGAAGCGGCGCAGCAGCACGCCGCAGCCGTGGTGGTAGCCGATGACCACGAGCACCAGCGCGAGCTTGGCATGCATCCAGCCGTTGCCCGGGCCGCGGCCGATCCCGTAGCCCAGCCAGAGCCAGAGGCCGAAGGCGATCGCGGGAACGGCGAGGAAGGTGGTGAAGCGGAAAAGCTTGCGCGCCATGAGAAGCAAGCGCTCGCGTTCAGCAACGGACTCGGGCGGCACCATCGCCAGGTTGACGAAGATCCGCGGCAGATAGAACAAGCCCGCGAACCAGCTGGCGATGAAGACGATGTGAAGCGATTTGACCCAGAGCATGGGGCCAGTTTAGTGGTCCGACATGCCGCCCGCCCGGCCCGGCGGGCCGTCCGCGCGGCGCGCGGGCAAAAAAAAGCCCGACGTCTTCACGCCGGGCTGGGAAGCCCTTTTGCTGTCACACATCAAGGCACCCGCTCAGGGAGGAAAAGCGGGGAGCGGCAAGCCGCCCAAAGAGAATTTAACAAAGACAAATCAAGCTTTCAAGCGCAGCACCCACTTTCTTTGACATTTCTGCGCGAAAAAAGAGAACCTTCAGTCTATTTTCGGGCCAGGTTGTCCGACAACCCATGGCACGCCGGTGTGCCGGCACGTGACGCATCGGGCACAATTTTCGGCCTATGACGTCCTCCTCGACCTCCTTTGCCATGTATCCGGCCGGCCGGCCGCGCCGCCTGCGCCGCGACGCCTTCACCCGCAACCTGGTGCGGGAGAACACGTTGACCGCACATGACCTCATTTACCCGGTGTTCGTGCAGGAAGGCGAGAAGAAGCGCGACGCCGTCGCGTCGATGCCCGGCGTCGAACGGCTGAGCCTCGACCTGCTGCTGCCGGTCGCCGAGCAGTGCGTGAAGGCCGGCATTCCCGTCATGGCGCTGTTCCCGGTGATCGACCCCAGCCTCAAGACGCCCGACGGTGCCGAAGCCTTCAATCCCGACGGCCTGGTGCCGCGGGTGGTGGCCGCGCTCAAGTCGCGCTTCCCCGAACTCGGCGTGATGACCGACGTGGCGCTCGACCCCTACACCAGCCACGGCCAGGACGGCCTGCTCGACGACAGCGGCTACATCCTCAACGACGCCACGGTCGAGGTGCTGGTGAAGCAGGCGCTCGCGCAGTCGCAGGCCGGCGTCGACATCGTCGCGCCGAGCGACATGATGGACGGCCGCATCGGCGCCATCCGCGCCGCGCTCGAGGCCCGGGGCGACGTCCACACCCGCATCATGGCCTACAGCGCCAAGTACGCGAGCGCCTTCTACGGCCCCTTCCGCGACGCCGTGGGCTCCGCCGCCACGCTCGGCAAGAGCAACAAGAAGGTCTACCAGATGGACCCGGGCAACAGCGACGAGG
>CBHTTS010000400.1:0-1597 GCA_966095775.1 uncultured Variovorax sp.
CCGGCGCGATCATCATGATCATCTGCCGGCCCTCGAGCTTCGGGAACTGCTCGACCACGATGCTGTCGCCGAGCTCGTCGCGGATGCGCTGCAGCAGCGCCAACCCGAGCTCCTGGTGCGTGATCTCGCGCCCCCGGAAGCGCAGCGTGATCTTGCACTTGTCGCCGTCATCGAGAAAGCGCCGGATGTTGCGCATCTTGATGTTGTAGTCGCCCTCGTCGGTACCCGGCCGGAACTTGACTTCCTTGACCTCGATGACCTTCTGCTTCGATTTCGCTTCGGCGGCCTTCTTCTGCTCGTGGTACTTGAACTTGCCGTACTCGATCAGGCGGCACACCGGCGGATTGGCCGCCGCAACGACTTCCACCAGATCCACGTCCTGCTCGCCGGCAAGGCGCAAGGCCTCGGCAAGGCTGACCACGCCCAACTGCTCGTTGTCGGGGCCGATCAGGCGGACTTCCGGGGCCATGATTTCCCGGTTCAGGCGGTGTTGGCGTTCCTCGCGGTGGCGGCGGTCGCGAAATGCAGTAGCGATGGTCGAATCCTTCAGTTAATATGCTACAAAAACTGTAGCGAACACCCTCGAATACACGCCCACAAGCAGCCTGATTTGTCGAAATCAGCCTTTGAACAGTTGAAATTCAAAGCTTGTGTTGGATGTCGTCGGCGATCTTTTGGGAGAACGCCTCCACCGACATGACACCGAGATCAAGATTGCCTCGGGCGCGCACTGCGACGGCACCTGCTTCCTTTTCCTTCTCGCCTACGACGAGGATGTAGGGAAGCTTCTGCAACGAATGCTTCCGTATTTTATACGTAATCTTCTCGTTGTGCAGATCGAGCAAAACTCTAAGCCCTTGATTTTGCAGCGTTTTCGCAACCTGGGCTGCGTAATCCGACTGGCCTTCGCTGATGTTGAGCACCGCCACCTGCACCGGCGCCAGCCAGGCAGGCAGCGCGCCGGCGTGATGCTCGATCAGCATGCCGATGAATCGCTCCAGGCTTCCCACGATGGCGCGGTGCAGCATGACGGGGTGCGCCCGGCCGCTCGACTCCGTGACGTACTCCGCGCCCAGCCGCTCGGCCATGTTGAAGTCGACCTGCATCGTGCCGCATTGCCAGTGGCGCCCGATGGCATCGCGCAGCGTGTACTCGATCTTCGGCCCGTAGAACGCGCCTTCCCCCGGCGAGATGACGAATTCGACGCCCGAGCGGCGCAGCGCCTCCATGAGCGCGCCTTCCGCCTTGTCCCAGAGCTCGTCGGAGCCGATGCGGTTGTCGGGCCGCGTCGCCACCTTGTAGAGGATGTCCTTGAAGCCGAAATCGGCATAGACCTTGAGCAATTGCCCCGTGTAGGCCACGCACTCCTCGAGGATCTGGTCTTCCGTGCAGAAGATGTGGCCATCGTCCTGCGTGAAGCCGCGCACGCGCATGATCCCGTGCAGCCCGCCCGAGGGCTCGTTCCGGTGGCATTGCCCGAACTCGCCGTAGCGGATGGGCAGGTCGCGGTAGCTGCGCAGGTCGCTCTTGAAGATCAGCACATGGCCCGGGCAGTTCATCGGCTTGAGCGCGTAGTCGCGCTTCTCCGATTCCGTCG